>DASWME010000194.1:0-14439 GCA_036399915.1 Thermoanaerobaculia bacterium | reverse complement strand
CCGATCCTCCAGACCGTGGACCTGGGCTCCATCGAATCCATGACCCTGGGGCTGCCGGCGAGCGTCTCGGGCCAGATCGCCGACCGGGCCGCGGACGCGGTGCTGGACGCGGCCGAGGGCAAGGCGTCGCTCGCCCTGGGGCCCGGCCTCGGGCGGGACCCGGCCACGGCGGCGGCCATCCGCCGGATCGTCCTGGAGTGCCCGCTGCCGGTGGTGCTCGACGCCGACGGGATCAACGCCTTCGCCGGCCGCGCCGGGGAGCTGGCCAGCCGGCGGGCCGAGACGGTCCTGACGCCGCACCCCGGAGAGCTGGGACGTCTGCTGGGGATCTCCACGGCGCAGATCCTGGAGGACCGGGTGGCGGCGGCCCGCGGAGCGGCCGAGGAGACCGGCGCCATCGTGGTGCTCAAGGGGCACCTCAGCCTGGTGGCTTCCGGCACGGCGGTGTTCGTCAATCCCACGGGCAACCCGGGCATGGCCACCGGCGGCACGGGCGACGTGCTGACCGGCCTCGTCGCCGGCCTGCTCGCCCAGGGGCTGGACGCGCTGGACGCCACGGTGCTGGCGGTCTATCTCCACGGCCTGGCGGGCGACCTCGCCGCCGGCCGGCTGGGCGAGGTGGCCCTGGCCGCGGGCGACCTGATCGAGGTCCTGCCGGCCGCCTTCGCCGCGCTGAAGGGAGAGGATGAGGAGGACGGCGGGGACGAGCACGAGCACGCCCCGGAGCGGGGCCACGGCCGCCGGCCCTGGCTGCGATGAGGCGCTGGGTAACCCGTAGCGAGGAGGAGACCCGATCCCTCGGCCGCGACCTCGCGCGCGAGCTGGCGCCGGACGGCGTCCTGCTGCTCTCGGGCGAGCTGGGGAGCGGCAAGACCGTGCTGGCGCGGGGGATCGGCGAGGGGCTGGGGATCGATCCCCGTGAGGTGCAGTCCCCCACCTTCACGCTGATCCGCGAGCACCGGGGGCGCGGCGGGCGTCTGGTCCATGTGGACCTCTACCGGCTGGACCGGGAGGAAGCCGCCGTGCTGGGGCTCGAGGAGCTGCTGGCCGGGCCGGGGATCAAGGTGGTGGAATGGGCCGAGCGGCTGCCCTTCGCGGTGCCGGGCGCCTTGGCGCTGCGGCTCGCCCGGGTCCATGGGGAGGGCGGGCGGGAGATCGCTGAAACAAAAAACATGTCGATTCCAGATAGGAGGGTTGAATGAAGAAGATCAAAAAGGTGGGCGTCCTCGGCTGCGGCCTGATGGGCTCGGGGATCGCCGAGGTCGCCGCGCGCGCCGGCTACGAGACGGTCGTGCGCGAGGTCAGCGACGAGCTGGTGGACCGTGGGCTGGAGAAGATCCGCGGCTCGCTGGGCAAGGCGGTGGAGAAGGGCAGGCTCGACGCCGCGGTCCGCGACGAGGCGGTCTCCCGCCTCGCGGGCACGGTGGACCTCGCCGCCCTTGCCGATTGCGACTTGGTCGTCGAGGCCATCGTCGAGAACCTGGAGGAGAAGCGCAGGACGTTCAGCGCCCTGGACGAGGCGGTCAAGGAGGATGCGATCTTCGCCAGCAACACCTCCTCGCTCACCATCACCCAGATGGCCATGTTCACCCGGCGGCCGGACAGGTTCGTGGGGCTCCACTTCTTCAACCCGGTGCCGGTGATGAAGCTGGTGGAGGTGGTGCGCACCCTGCTCACCTCGGACGAGACCTTCGAGCGCGCTTTCGAGTTCTCCCGCTCGCTGGGCAAGGAGCCCATCGCCTGCCGCGACAACTCGGGCTTCGTGGTCAACCGCCTGCTGGTGCCCTACCTGCTCGACGCCGTCCGGGCCCTGGAGGAGGGGGTCGGCAGTGTCGAGGACATCGACAAGGGCATGCAGCTCGGCTGCGGCTACCCCATGGGACCGTTCACCCTGCTCGACTTCGTGGGCCTCGACACCACGTACTACATCGCCAACATCATGTTCGAGGAGTACCGGGAGAAGCGCTTCGCGCCGCCGCCGCTCTTGAAGCAGATGGTCCTCGCCGGCCGCCTGGGCAAGAAGAGCGGCCGGGGGTTCTACGATTATTCGAAGAGGTAGGGGCGGCCCCATGTGGCCGCCCTGGGTTGGGGGCGCCCACGCAGGGGCGCCCCTACGTCAATCCCCGGGCAGGCCCGGGGTTTGCTACACTTGCTCCCTTCGGGGACGGACTATGGATCGGAGGAGACCCCCGCAATGCCCGAGCTCCCCTCTACGGTTCCTTTGAGAATCGAGCCGCGATGACCCAAGTCACTCTCGCCGAAGAGGGCCTCGACACCCTCTTCGGGACCCAGGACGAGAACCTGCGGCGGATCGAGCGCACCTTCGACGTCACCCTGACCGCCCGCGGCAACGAGCTGCACATCAATGGCGATCCCGAGCGGGTGGGGGTCGTGGAGCGCCTGCTCTCCGAGCTGTCGGCGGTCACCGAGAAGGGCTACCGCTTCCGGCCGGGCGACGTGCAGACCGCCATCCGGGTGGTCGCCGAGTCGCCCGAGACCTCCCTGGTCGACTTCTTCCTGCCCGAGGGCATGCTGGCCTCGGTGCGGCGCCTGGTGGCGCCCCGCAGCTTCAAGCAGCAGCTCTACGTGCAGGCGATGATCGACCACGACATCGTCATCTCCATCGGTCCGGCCGGCACCGGCAAGACCTACCTGGCGGTCGCCATGGCCGCCGCCGCCCTGCTGGAGAAGCGGGTGCGGCGCATCATCCTGGCCCGGCCGGCGGTCGAGGCCGGCGAGAAGCTGGGCTTCCTGCCGGGCGACCTGGTGGAGAAGGTCAACCCCTACCTGCGCCCGCTCCACGACGCCCTGCACGACATCATCGGCTACGAGAAGGTGGGGCGGATGCTGGAGCGGGGGATCATCGAGATCGCGCCCATCGCCTTCATGCGCGGGCGCACGCTCAACGACAGCTTCATCATCCTCGACGAGGCCCAGAACACCACGACCGAGCAGATGAAGATGTTCCTGACCCGCATCGGCTTCAACTCCAAGGCCGTCATCAACGGCGACGTGACGCAGGTGGACCTCCCGCAGGGGCGAACCTCCGGCCTGCGCGAGGCCCAGGAGGTGCTCTCGGGCGTCGAGGGGATCAAGTTCTTCTACTTCGACCAGCGCGACGTGGTGCGCCATGCCCTGGTGCAGAAGATCGTCACCGCCTACGACGTTTTCGAGAAACGCAAGAGCGAACGCGAGGCGGAGGCGCGCGCCGCGCGCCAGGCTTGAAAAATCATGGCTCGCGATATGTCCCGTGACAGGGACACGACCTCCGTCACCGAGATCCGCCCGGTCACCGGGACCATCCGGCTGCACCCGCGGTACCGGCCGCGCGACGTCTGGGACCGCGCGGGGGAGATGCCCCTCCTCTGGCTGGGCCTGTTCCTCGTCCTCGGGACGTGGTGCCTCATGCCGGGCGCCTTCCTCTTCTCCCACCGGGCGCAGCCCGGGACCATCGCCGAGCGCGACTACGCCGCCTCCCGCGACCTGCTGCTCAACGACGAGCAGGCCACCGCCGCCAAGCAGCGGCAAGCCCGCGAAGCGGTGCTCCCCGTCTACGACTACGATCCCGGGGTGATCGCCGAGCGTGACGCCCAGATGGCGCAGCTCTTCGCCAGGGGGCGGCGGCTGCTGGCCCGGGTGGCGGTGGAGAAGGGAGGCAAGGAGCTGCGGGAGGCGGGGGAGGCGGCGCGGGAGGCGGCCGTCCGCGATCTGACGGCAGGCCCCGCTACGCCCGAGGGCTTCAAGGTCACCCCGGAGCAGGCCGCGCTGCTGGCGCGCAAGGGCTTCTCGCCCGACCTCGAGGACCGCCTCCGCGGCACCCTCACCCAGGCCCTGCGGCGGGGCGTCGTGGCCAACAAGGACCTGCTGCTCGAGAACCGCATGCGCGGCGTCACCCTGCGCAACCTCGCCACCGGCGGCGAGCGGGTGCACCTCGATCTGTTCGAGTACCTGGGCTATCCCGGCGAGGCCCGCGACTTCTTCGAGTCCGAGGTACGCGGCTGGAGCGGCTACTCCTCCCAGGAGCGCCGCCTGCTGGTCGACCTGCTGCTCGACAACCTGACGCCCAACCTGCTCCTGAACCGCAGCGAGACGCTGGTGCGGCAGGGCGCGGCGGCCGCGGGCGCCGGGCAGGTGTTCAACCAGATCCGCAAGGGGCAGGTGATCGTCCGCAAGGGGGACCTGATCGATCCCGCCCATGCGCGCATCCTCGATCAGATGCGGGGCCAGCGGAAACTCAGCCGGCAGCTCCCGCCCCTGGCCGCCACCTTCGCCCTGCTGGCGCTGGTGGCCGCGATGCTCTGGCTCGCCGAGCGGGGAGAGCGGGTGGCGGACCACAGCCGCGGCCGGCTGTTCTCCGAGAGCCTGCTGCTGCTGCTGCTCTCGCTGCTGGGGGCGAAGTTCTGCTTCCTGGTGGCGAACGCCCTCTCGGGCGCCTTCGAGGCCGCGCCCTTCACCTCGGCCCGGAGCTGGACCTACGCCCTCCCGTTCGCCGCCGTGGCCCTGCTCGTGTCGCTGCTGTTCGGGCGCAACACGGCCCTGGTGCTGGCGGTGATCTTCTCGGTCCTCTCCTCCCGCCTGGTGCTGGACGGCGACGGGCTGTGGGTCGTCTTCTTCAGCCTCGCCGGCTCCCTCGGGGCCATCCATGCCCTGGAACGCGCCCAGTTCGGGCACCGCCTGCTGATGGTCCGCGTCGGCCTCGTGGTGGGGGCGATCAACCTGGTGATGGCGCTCGTGCTCACTGCCTTCGGGCTCGCGGAGCGCGGCCTCATGCAGGTCGGCTTCGACCTGATCTGCGCTCTCGCCGGCGGGCTGCTGGTCACCGCGGCGGCGAGTTTCGCCCTGCCCATCCTGGAGTGGATGCTGGGCCTGACCACCGACATCAAGCTGGTGGAGCTCTCCAACACCAACCTGCCGCTGCTGCGCCGGCTGGCATTCGAGGCGCCCGGCACCTTCCAGCACTCGCTCATGGTGGCCAACCTGGCCAAGGAGGGTTGCGAGGCCATCGGCGCCGACCCGGTGCTCGCCTACACGGCCGGGCTCTATCACGACGTGGGCAAGGTACTGCGCCCCGACTACTTCATCGAGAACCAGCGCCCCGGCAACAACCGGCACGACAAGCTGCTGCCCTCGATGAGCGCGCTGATCCTCATCAATCACGTCAAGGACGGAGTGGAGCTGGCGCGGGAGCACCACCTGCCGCGGGTGATCAAGGACGCCATCCAGCAGCACCACGGCACGCGGCTGATCAAGTACTTCTACAGCAAGGCCCTGGAGCAGCGGGACCCGGACGCCAGCGAGGTGACCGAGGAGAAGTACCGCTACCCGGGCCCGAAGCCCCAGAACAAGATTATGGGAGTGCTCATGCTCGCCGACGCCGTCGAGGCGGCGAGCCGCACCCTGGTCGAGCCCTCGGCGGTCAAGATCCGCGGCATGATCCGCGCCATCCTCGACGACTGCCTGCAGGACGGCCAGCTCGACCACACCGACCTGACCCTCTCGGACCTGCGCAACGTCACGGAGTCGTTCCTCCGGGTGCTCACCAACATCTTCCACCAGCGGATCGACTACCCAGGCTTCGACTTCAACGCCGGGCTGAAACGGGAGAAGAGGGCCATCCGTCAGGCCTCGTGAACGTGAAGGATCCTGCGACGCGTCGCGGAGGGGCTGGAAAGGGAGGACCGGACGGCTGCGAGATCGTCCTCTTGAACCCCAACCACTACCCGGAGTCCAGCGTGCGCCGGCTGCGCCCGTGGCTCGCCGCCCTGCTGGCCGAGCTGGCCCCCGAGGCCAGGAGCCTGGCCGTGCGCTTCGCGGGCGACCGCGAGATGCGGCGCGCCAACCGCCAGTTCCGGGGCCAGGACCGGATCACGGACGTCCTCTCCTTTCCGGGCGAGGCGGGGCACCTGGGGGACATCCTGATCTCGGTCCCCATGGCCCGCCGGCAGGCCGGGTGGGCGGGGCACACGGTGGAGCGCGAGCTCAAGACTCTGTTGCTGCACGGCGTCCTGCACTGCCTGGGCTACGACCACGAGACCGATCAGGGGGAGATGGAGCGGCTGGAAGGCCGGCTGCGCCGGGCCTGGATCCGCGAGGGGGCCGATGCTTAAGGAGGAGACGCTGATCTCGTCGGGAGCCCTGCTGTGGGCGATCGGGCTGCTCACCCCGGTGGCGGTGCTCGCCGCGACGCTCTCGGCCCTGCTGGAGCGCAGCGGCCCCATCCGGCTCCGCCACTGGGCCGAGGAGGCCGGCGGCTCGCTGCGGGCCCTCTCCGAGGCGCCCGTGCGCTTCGCGGTGTTCCGCTACCTCCTCTCGCTGCTCTCCCGCACCCTGCCCGTCGTCCTCGCCGTGCTCCTGACGGTGCTGCTCTCCCGCTGGCAGCGGACCTACCCGACCCTCTGGTCGCTCGCCGCCGTCCTGCTGCTGGTGGCCGTCACCGAGGCGGTCAACCGCGCCCTGGTGGGGAAGGACCCGGAGCGGGCCCTGCGGAGCCTCACCCGCGTCTACCGCGTGGCGCGGTGGGTGCTCTCGCCCCTGGTGGCGCTCCTCGTGCCGCTCGTCCCGGCCCGCGCCTTCCAGCGCCAGGAGGAGGACGAGGAAGGCGAGGCCACCGACGAGGAGATCGAGGCGTTCATCGACGTGGGCACCCGCGAAGGCATCCTGGAGCCCGAGGAGGGGGAGTGGCTCTGGGGCATCGTCGGCTTCGGCGACACGCAGGCGAGGAGCGTCATGACCCCCCGCATCGACATGATCTGCGCCCCGGTCGACTCCACCCTCGACGCGCTGGCCGAGCGCTTCATCGAGTCCGGCCACTCGCGCATCCCCGTCTATGAGGACTCGATCGACCACATCATCGGCATCCTCCATATCCGCGACGTGCTGCGGGCCACCCGCAGCCCCGAGCCGCCGGCGGTCCGGGACCTGCTCAAACCGCCGCTGTTCATCCCCGAAACCAAGCCGCTCACCGAGCTGCTCAAGGAGCTCCAGGCACGCTTCCAGCAGGTGGCCATCGTCGTGGACGAGTACGGCGGCACGGCCGGCCTGGTGACGGTGGAGGACCTGCTCGAGGAGATCGTCGGCGAGATCATGGACGAGCACGAGGCGCTCGCCGCCGAGCTCGAGCCGCTGGAGAACGGCGCCTACCGGCTCGACGGCCGCGCCCACATCGAGCTGCTCGACGAGCTGTTCGGCGTCGAGATCGAGGACCCCGAGTACGAGACCGTGGCCGGCCTGATCTTCAGCGCCCTGGGCTACGTGCCGCAGGTGGGGGAGACGGTGGAGAGCCACGGCCTCCGCTTCACTGTCGAAGCGGTCGCCGACCGCCGCATCCAGACCGTCCGCGTCGAGCGGATCGAGCCCGCCGACGAGGCCCGGGAGGCGGAAGCCTGATGCCGAAGTCGGGAACCGTGGCGCTGGTCGGCCGGCCCAACGCCGGCAAGTCGACCCTGATGAACCGCCTCCTCGAGGAGAAGCTGGCGATCGTCTCCGACAAGCCGCAGACGACGCGGCACCGCATCGTGGGCATCCTCTCCGGCGAGCGGGGCCAGATGGTCTTCCACGACACCCCCGGCATCCACCGGCCGCTCCACAGGCTCAACCGGCAGATGGTGCGCCACGCGCTCGACGCCATGAACGACGCCGACGTGACCTGCCTGCTGGTGGACGCCTCGGAGCGGTTCGGCAAGGGAGACGCGTACACGGTCGACCTGGTGGGGAAGGCCAAGGGGCCGCGGGTGCTCGTCCTCAACAAGGTGGACCGCGTCAAGAAGCCGGAGCTCCTGCCGCGCATCGAGCAGTACGCCAGGACCGGGCTGTTCCAGGAGATCGTCCCCTTGAGCGCCCTCACCGGGGACAACTGCGACCGGCTGCTCGACGTGCTATGGAACCTGCTCCCCGAGGGCGAGCCCCTGTTCGACCCCGAGCTGCTCACCATCCATCCCGAGCGGTTTCTGGCCGCCGAGCGCATCCGGGAAAAGGTCCTGGAGCTGACCAGCGAGGAGCTCCCCTTCACCACCGCCGTGGTCATCGACCGCTGGGAGGAGGACGAGGAGAAGGACCTCACCCGCATCTACGCCTCGATCCTGGTCGAGCGCCCCGGCCAGAAGAAGATCGTCGTCGGCCGCCAGGGCCAGATGATCAAGGCCATCGGCACCGCCGCCCGCCTTGACTTGGAGCAGTACCTGGAGCGCCGGGTCTACCTCGACTTGAACGTCCGCCTGGAGCCCGACTGGCGCGAGAACAAGGCTGTGCTGGCGGCGCTGGACCGGGACGTGGATCTGGGGTTGGAGTAGGGCGGGTCAGCCCCGCGGCTCCACCGGCAGGCCGGCCGCCTGCCAAGCTTCCCAGCCGCCGGTGAGGGCCACCGCCCGAGGCCAGCCGGCCCGCCTCAGCTCGAGCGCCACCCGGGCGCTCGTCGCTTCGTTCTTTCAGGCACAGAAGGCGACGAGCCACGCCTCCTTCGGTAGTCGAAGGCGTTCCGCCTCCTGCACGGGGCGCTCGGGATCGAGCCGGACCGACTCCTCGGCGGTGGCGTTGCTCGCTTCGAGCGAGCGCAGGGTCCGGATGTCGAGCACCACCACCGGCTCGCCGGTGTCCCAGAGGGCCTTGAGATCGTCGATCCCGATCCGCTCGGGGAGGAGCTGAGGCTCGGCGGCCCCCGGCTCCCCATGGTCCACCACCGGCAATGCGGACTTCCACGGCGGCGGGGCCGTCCCGGCCGCGGGCTCAGCCGGCTCAGAGGGCTCGCCGGGAGAGGCGGCGACGCGCCGCCCGAGCAGCATCAGCGATCCGCCGTGCAGCAGCACCGACAGCAGGACCACCAGGCTGCACAGCGCGAAGAGATCGGCGCTGCCGGGGACGCCGGCGAAGACGGGCAGGAGCACGAGGAGCAGCGAGCTCAGGCCGCGAGGCCCGAACCAGGCGATCAGCCCCAGGCTCTTGCGGTCGAGCCGCGTCGGCGCGAGGGACGCCAGGAAGGCGACCGGCCGCACCAGCAGGGCAATGATGGCGAAGAGCAGGACGCGGCCGTCCGCCACGGCGAGGCCGCTCCAGATCAGTGAGCTGCCGAGCAGCACGAAGGTGAACAGCAACGCCAGCTCGGCCGTGGTCTCGCCGTACTCCTGGAAGCAGTCGCACAGCTCGACGTCCAGGGTCGAGATCGTCATCCCGGCGGCGAAGGCGGCGAGGAAGCCGCTGCCGTGGACGGACTCGGCGGCGGCGTAGGCGGCGAAGGCCACACCCAGCGAGTAGAGCGACTCATAGTCGCGGCGGACGCCCAGCCGCCGCCGCACCAGGTCGAGCGTCGCCACCCCGAGGAGCCCCATCGCCACTCCGGCCGCCGGGCCGAGGAGGAAGAGCTCGAGCCCCATCCTGGACCACTCGGCGGCTTCCGTCATGGGTCTCGTGCCGAGAAACGTCATCGCCACCAGGACGATCGGCAGCAGGACGACGTCGTTGAGCCCGCTCTCCAGGCGCAGGGCGAGCCGCGCCGCGGTGGGCAGGTCGGGCCGCCGGAGCAGGCCCCGCAGCAGCACCGGGTCCGTGGAGGCGAGGGCGGCGCCGAGAATGGCCGCGGACGGCCAGGGGAGGTCCAGGAGCCAGCGCGCCGCCAGGGTCACCAGAACCGCCGACAGCAGGGTTCCGGGCCCCACCACAAGCTGGGTCAGGCGGCGGTGGCGGCGGATCTGGGCGAGGTCGAGCGACAGGGCGTCGGTGAACAGCACGAGCGCGAGGCTCAGGATCGAGACCGCCCGCAGCACGGGCGAGTCGAGCCGGGGATCGATCAGGCCGAGGCCGTAGGGTCCCAGGACCGCGCCGAGGGCCAGCAGCACGCCCACTTGCGGGACGCCGCTGCGCTCGATCAGGCCGGAGAGCAGGGCCGAGATGATGACGACCGCCCCGACCAGAGCGAGGGTCCCCAGGAACGGATCCGCCATCGTCATGGAGGGAAGTCTATTCCAGAGGCGGATCTCGGCGCGGGGGCGGAGCTCACCCCTCGTTCTCGGAGAGAGGGGGCCAGGGGGTGAGGGCCTTCAGGATCAAAGATTTACGCCTGATTCGTGATATCCTCTCCACGATGGGCCTGATCACCGCCGAGGCGCTGATCCTCGACGTCACGGACCTGCACGACCGCGACCGCATCGTCACCTTCCTCACCCGCGAGCACGGCAAGAAGAGGGGGGTGGCGAAGGGCGCCCGGGTGAAGCACAGCCGCTTCGGCGGCCAGCTCCAGCCGCTCGCCAAGGCGCAGGTGACCTGGTTCGAGAAGGAGGGACGCGACCTCGCGCGGATCTCCTCGGTGGAGCTGGTGCGCACGGCCCACCCGCTGCAGACCGACCTGGAGGGGATCCTGCTCGGCAGCTACCTCGCCGACCACCTGCTGGAGTTCGCGCAGGAGGGCGAGGCGTCCGACCACCTCTACCGGCTGCTCGACGCGACGATCCAGGCCCTGCTCGCGGGGGTGGACCGCGACCTCGCGGCACGCTATTTCGAGGCCTGGGTCCTGCGCCTCGCGGGGATCTTCCCGGCACCCAACGCCTGCCCGGCCTGCGGCTCGCCGTTCCCTCCCGAGGGCGCGGTGCTGCCGCGCTCCGGGGAGACGCTGCTGTGCCTCGACTGCGGCGGCAGGAGCGGCTTCGCCGTCTCGCCCGCAACGCTGGAGTTCCTCTGCCGCATCGGGCGCGAGGGCCTGCCGGCCGTGGCCGAGCGGCCGCCGTCGCCGGCGGTGCTGCGGCAGGTCGAGGACCTCTGCGCCCAGGTGCGGCGGTATTTCCTCCAGCGCGAGCTGCGCAGCTACGACGTGATCCAGGCGACGCTGGCGAAGGTTTGATACCCTACGCGACCTCATGCAAACGTTCCAGGAGCTGATCCTCAAGCTGTCGGAGTTCTGGGCCCGTCAAGGGTGCGTGCTCCAGCAGCCGCTCGACCTCGAGGTGGGCGCGGGCACCATGCACCCGGACACCTTCCTGCGCGTGCTGGGGCCGGAGCCCTGGCGGGTGGCCTACGTGCAGCCGTCGCGCCGGCCGGCCGACGGCCGCTACGGCGACAACCCGTTCCGGCTCGGCAAGCACCACCAGTTCCAGGTGATCCTGAAGCCCTCGCCGCTCGACGTGCAGCGGCTCTACGTGCGCAGCCTGGAAGCCATCGGGCTCGACCTCACCCAGCACGACCTGCGCTTCGAGGAGGACAACTGGGAGGCCCCCACGCTCGGCGCCTGGGGCGTCGGCTGGCAGGTGATGCTCGACGGCATGGAGATCACCCAGTTCACCTACTTCCAGCAGGCGGGCGGCCTGGAGCTCAAGCCCATCAGTGCCGAGATCACCTACGGCCTGGAGCGGCTCACCATGTTCCTCTCACTCTCGCAGAGCATCTACGAGATCGACTGGGTCGAGGGGCTCGACTACGGCCAGGTGCGCAAGCAGGAGGAGTACGAGTTCTCCCGCTACTACTTCGAGCTGGCGGACGTGCCGTTCCTGCAGAGCCAGTTCGAGGGCTGGGAGCGCGAAGCCGACCGCTGTCTGGAAGCCGGGCTGGTGCTGCCGGCCTACGAGTGCGCCCTGAAGTGCTCGCACGCCTTCAACGTGCTCGACGCCCGCGGCGCCGTCTCGGTGGCCGAGCGGGTCGGCCTGATGAAGCGGGTGCGCGACCTGGCCGTGGGCTGCGCCAAAGCCTATGTGGAGAGCCGGGAGGAGCTGGGGTTCCCGCTGCTCAACAAGGACCAGAAGGACGACAAGGACGGCAAGGACAGCGGCGGCGAGGCGGTGGCGACGGAGGTGGCCGATGTCCCGCGGTGAGTATCTGCTGGAGGTGCGGAGCGAGGAGATCCCGGCGCGCATGCTGGAGCCGGGCGTGCGCGAGCTGGCCACCCGGGTGTTCGAGGAGCTGATGGCGCGCGGGCTCGGCCCCCGCGAGGTGGAGACCGGCTACACGCCGTGCCGGCTGGTGCTGATCCTCGCCGGCCTGCCGGAGCGCGAGCCCGACCGCGAGGAGCAGGTGATGGGCCCGCCCGTGCGCGCCGCCTTCGGCGCCGACGGCAAGCCCACGCCGGCCCTGCTGGGCTTCGCCAGGCGCACGGGCCTGGAGCCGGACCGGCTCTCCCGGGTGCGGACCGAGAAGGGCGAGTACCTCGCCGCCACGAAGAAGATCGAGGGGCGGCCCACCTGCGACGTGCTGGCCGAGATCGTGCCGCGCGTGCTCGCCGGCATCTCCTGGGCCAAGACCATGCGCTGGGGGAGCGGCGAGGGGCCGTGGGTGCGGCCCGTCCACGGCGTCGTCTCCCTGCTCGACGGCGCCGTGGTGCCGTTCGATTTCTTCGGCGTCCAGGCCGGCGACCAGACGGAGGGGCACCCCACGCTCTCGCCCGAGCCGTTCCGCGTCGCGGACGCGGAGGACTACAAGCGCCGGCTCGCCGAGCGCAACGTCGAGGTGCGGCCGGCCGAGCGCCGGCGCGCGCTCCACGAGACCATGCGTGCCCGCGCCGAGGCCCTCGGCGGCACGCTGGTGGACGACCCCGCCCTGCTCGACAAGCTGACGGCCATCTGCGAGATCCCGGGCGTGCTGGAGGGGCGCTTCGGCGACACCTTCCTGGAGCTGCCGGCCGAGGTGCTCTCGACCAGCCTGCGCGACCATCAGAGCGCGCTGACCGTGGCGGCTCCGAACGGCGACGGGGAAAAGCTCCTGCCGTACTTCCTCACCGTCATGGACCGGCCGGACGATCCTGCCGGCCGCGCCCGTTCGGGCAACGAGTGGGTGGTGGCCGCCCGCCTCGCCGACGCCCGCTTCTTCTACGGCGAGGACCGCAAGGTGGGGCTTGGCCCTCGCGGTGAGCAACTCGCACGCCTGGCGTTCCACGAACGCCTGGGGAGCTACGCCGCCAAGACCGAGCGCATCGTGGCCCTCTCGGCCATCCTCTGCGATCAGCTCGGCTGGGCGGCGGAGAAGCCGCAGGCGGCCGAGGCGGCCCGGCTGCTCAAGGTGGACCTGGCGACCGAGATGGTCAAGGAGTTCACCTCGCTCCAGGGCATCATGGGCGGCATCTATGCCCGCGAGGAGGGGCAGCCGGAGGAGATCTGGCAGGCGGTGTACGACCAGTACCTGCCCGCCTCGGTCGAGGACCGCATCCCCCGCGGCCGGGTCGGGCAGGTCACCGGCCTCGCCGACCGCGTCGACACCCTGGTGGGCATCTTCGGCCTCGGCCTGATCCCCACCGGCAGCAGGGACCCCTTCGGCCTGCGCCGCGCCGCCCAGGGCGCGGTGCGCATCGCCCTCGAAGGCGGGCTCGAGCTCGACTTCGAGAAGATCGCCGCCGAAGCCGCGCGCCTCTATGGCGACAAGCTGACCCGCAGCGCCGAGCAGATCCTGGACGACCTGCGGCCGTTCCTCTACGACCGCATCCGCTATCTCCTCGGCCTCGCCGGCTACGCCTACGACGAGATCGAGGCGGCGCTCGCCGTGGGTGTCTCCAACCTGCCGGACCTTAAGGCCCGAGTGGAGGCCCTGCACCAAATGCGCGAGTCGCCCGATTTTCTCTCCGTAGCCCTGGCCGCCAAACGCATCGCCAACATCGTCAAAGACGCTGCCGAGCGCCGTTTTGACGAAGCGCGGTTGGTGGAGCCGGCAGAAAAGGAATTACTCGCAGCCTTCCGTTCCCTCAAGGAAGCCCAGGACGCAGCGTACAAAAAGGTGCGCGATAGCATCGAAGCAGCCCAGGACACTGCAAATCAGGCATTGCGTAAGCAAATTAAGGCAGCCCAGAAATCGGTGAGCGATCAAATCGAAGCAGTCAGGGACGCAACGGAGCAAAGGGTACGCGAGCGAATGGAAGCAATTAGGAGCACAATGGATCAGAGGCTGCGCGAGAGAATCGAAGCAGCCAAGGACTCCCTACGCCATGTGGCCGACCTCGCACCGGTGCTCGACCGTTTCTTCGTCGAGGTCATGGTGATGGCCGAAGACGAAGCCCTGCGCAACAGTCGCATCGCCCTTCTCCAAGCCATCGGCCGCGAGGTTTCCCGTACCGCCAAGTTGACTGAGATGGTGGTGGACAAGGCGGAGGCGCGGGCGAAGGCGGGGTAGGGCCGATCCCCCACCCGGGCCCTCATCTCCCCGGCCCTCCTCTCCCAGCCGCACACCCCTCCGCCGGGAGAGGAGAGAGAATGGCAGGTGCCCTAGCAGTCGGGGCCGCCTGAGTAGCCGCAGATCTGGCACCTGTAGCGCATGTATCCGTCCCTCTGGTACATCCCCTTCATGCTGTTGAACCAGCAGGCTCCCGCGATGAGCTCCGTCGAGCACACGGGGATCGGTCCGTCCGAGGTATGACCAGAAGTTGTGTTTGAGATCGAGAGAAGGCGGCGTACCCTGGGTGTGCTTGACGCACCCAATCCGCCCCGAGGGGCAAGGAGGTACGCCACCATGGCAGAGCGTAGCGGAAAGCTGGTCGCATTC
>DASWME010000193.1:0-17157 GCA_036399915.1 Thermoanaerobaculia bacterium | reverse complement strand
ATGGGGACGATCGACTCACTCCAGGCTCTTCGCTTACCCCGGAGCTGTCCGAGTTGGAAGGAGGCATCCGCCTGTCCCATCAAATAGCCGCTCTCCGTCCAGGCGCGCTGCGCCTCCTCGAATTTTCCCTCCGCCAGCAATCGGTCTGCGCCCTTGCCTTCCGCGAGCTTCTCGCCTCGCCAGTATGCGAGGGCTCCCAGATAGTTCTGGCGATCTCGCGCTGTCGCCTCGCGTCCCGGCTGGATCCGGATCTGATACGTTCCTCGGCCTTTGCCGACGACCTTGACCTCGACCGTGTACGTACCCCCGCCTTCCGCCAGCAGAGGGATCTGTTCTGATCCCCAGGCTCCGTTCAGTCTGTCGACTCGGAAAAGAAACCTCTGCCCCGGTCCAAGCACGCTCGCCGCCACGTCGAGATCCTTCTGCTCAACTTGGATGTCGAGGAAGTCGCCAGGCTCAAGATCGAAGAGATAAACGTGAACCGCGCCCGGGGTGAGGGGTTGATCGGGTCCACGCCCCTTGAAGTGGAAGAACTCCTTTCTTTGTGGCAGGGGGCTGGATCTGGAGCCCTGACTCCCCGCTTGGAGAGATGGGCGGGGCTTCGGCTGGCCCCCTAAGGCGGTTTGTAGGCCTCCGATCAGCAGCCCGACCAGGACACCACTCCGCAAGAAATGCAACCATACGAATCCCGCAAAATGACTTCCCTCCATGGCGCGAGATCCCTCCCAGAACGTCGTCCCTGCTTTGAAGCGCCAAGCCCGGAGAGGAGAACCCTGCGCTGGGAGCTTCAAACGTGAATTGTAAATGCGCTTATTTTAGCGGAGTTTCCGGTGGTGTGGAGGCCGGACGTGAAGTAGGCTGCGCGTGTCATCGAGAAAAACGGACCTCAAAGCTGCGAATTGGATGCTGGACGGGCCCGTCGAGCCCCAAGACCTCGACACGGTAAACACCGGGAGGCAGAAAGCGCCTCGGGAGAAAGAGGGTAATTATTCCATCTTCTTCAGTGTCCTCCACAGACCTCTGGATCCGGCCCTCCTTGTCCCGGAAAATCAGTCTATACCGTTGATGGGGCGGATCCGAAAGAGTCTCGAACGCGGCAACGTGCCCCAGCTTGAACGAGCGAGGCTCGGCTATAACTGGCGCCCCTTTTCGGCTCCCTTGGGCTTCGAGGGTCGTAGGCTGCAGGTCGGTAATAGGCTCCGAAAGTTGCTTCTCCAGTGAAACTACCCGGTACAGAGACCAAGCCAAGACCAAAACCAGCACTGCGGCAATGGCCACTTCGGGCGGCAAAACTTTCCTGGGTCGGATTTTCTTCCGCAACCGCCGCCACTCCGCCTCGGTCTCGAAATCCGCCACCCTCTCCGCCGCGACCTCCTCCGGCGGAGGCGCAAGGAACCGCTGGAGGTCTAGGAGCCGCTGCGCGCAGAGGCGGCAGTTCGCCAAGTGTTCCTGGATCGCGTCATCCTCTTCGGGAGACAACTCGTTGGCCTGATAGGCGGAGAGCTTCTCCGAGGCAGGATGCGGATCCTTCAGCCGGTAGTCCTCCTCGGCCAGGCGGGCGCGGAGCCTGTCCAGATCGCCGGTGTCGTCGGTCACGAGTCCCTCTCCCCCAGCCGTGCCGTGAGCCGCTTGCGGGCCTGGTGCAGATGGGCCTTGACGGTCTCGATGGAGATCCTCATCACGTCCGCGATCTCCTGGTACTTGAGGCCCTTCTCGTAACGCAGAATACAGCAACGCCGCATCTGGTCCGGAAGCTCCTGGAACGCCGCCCGGAGGGCCTTCAGGCTCTGCTGCCGAATCAGCGCGTCCTCGGGGCTCGCTTCCGAGTCTGAAAGCTCCTTCGCGGGGCTCGACCCGTCGTCGCTCACCGTCGGGGCATCGAGCGAGTGTTCGATCCCGTGCCGCTTCTCCGTCCTCCGTCTCCGGAGCTCGTTCAAGTAGATATTGTCCGCGATCTCCCATAGCCACCTCTCGAACCGGGAATCACCTCGAAAGGTGTCTATTCCTTTAAAGACACGGAGGAAGACGTCTTGGGTGAGATCTCGACTTTCTTGCGCGGAGAAGCCCTTGCGGAGAAAGGAGGAATGAACGAGGGGCCGGAACCTGCTGAAGAGCTTCTCCCAGTTCTCCTCACGGCGGATACCCGCCTGGATCTGCTTGATGAGATCGAGAAGGGAATCGTCCACCGGATCCGGACCCGAGGGAGCGGGACGATCGAGGCCGCGCCCCCTCCTACCGCTGAGTGGTTCCACGGACTCCGGCATGGTGGAGCCTGAGAGCCGACCCTCGTCGCATCAGATTCGAAGAGATGAGCATTGAGACCTGCAAGACTTCTGTCTCAACATATGCTTCCTCGCCCGGTCTGTCAATTCCTGGTCTCCTGATAACGTATTCCCATGTCCTGGACCCTCCTCATGGCCGACGACGAGGACAATCTCCTGGAGGAGTCCTTCGCTGTCCTTGACGACGAGCTGGTGGATATCTCGCCGGGATCAAGGGTTTCCCGTTCCTCCGCGGCTTCAAGGGCCTCGATCCCTCCGAGGAGACCTGGATCGACGCGGAGGCTCGCGAGGCGCTCGCCCGCGAGGTGGCGGAGCTGGCGGCGAGGGGGGAACGGCGGGAGATCCCTGAGCCGCCGGCCTGGATAGGGCTCGAAGGGACGGGGGACATCCGCGTCGGCGAGGAGTTCGGCTGGCAGGGGCTCCTCGATTTCCTCCGGCGGCTGGAGCATCTGCTCCACCTCTGCCGAACGATGGGTCTGGAGCTCTGGGCCGTGCCGGACGCGTAGGGCCGCCCCTACAGAACGAATCAGCTCACCGGCGCCTCGATGGGGGCTCCGAACAGCTCCCGCCCCAGGGCGTCGAAGTGCTCGCGGAAGCTCTCCGCCAAGGCCTCGCGCTCGGGTTCCGGCAGGAAGGACTGCCGCAGGGCTTCCAGCGAGAGTCCGGCCAGCTCGGCGGGGGTGTAGCCGAAGGCTTGGTGGAGGCGCAGGTACTCGAGGGTGAGGTTGGTGTTGAAGAAGGCCGGGTCGTCCGAGTTGACCGAGAGCGCCACGCCCGCCCGGTAGAGGCGGTCGAAGGGATGGCTCGCGTAGTCGGGGGCCACTCCCAGACAGACGTTCGAGCTGGGGCAGACCTCCAGCGGGATCCGGGCGGCCCGCAGCTCCTCCACCAGCGACGGGTCCTCGACGGCCCGCACGCCATGGCCGATCCGCTCGGGCGCGCAGACCTCCAGGGCGGAACGGATCGACTCCGGCCCGCCGTGCTCGCCGGCGTGGGCGACCCGGTGCAGGCCCCGCCGCTCCGCCTCGGCGAAGTGCCCCCGGAAAGGCTCGGCGGGATAGAGCCGCTCGCTTCCCGAAAGCCCCAGCGCCGCCACGATCCCCCGCTCGCGGCCGGCGAAGGCCCATTCCAGAGTGCGGTCCGCCGGCCCGACGCCGACGTTGCGCACGATGTCGGGGATCAGGCGCAGCGTCACGCCGTAGCGCCGCTCCCCCTCCGCGATCGCCTCGGCCATGGCCGCGAGGATCTCGCCGCCATCCAAACCATTGGCCAGGTGGGTCGAGATGGTGAAGTGGGCCTCGGTGTAGACGACGTTCTGGTAGGCCTGCTCGGCGAGGAAGTCGAGCGTCAGGAGCTGGAAGTCCTCAGGTGCGCGCAGGGCCCGCGAGCAGGCGAGGTAGACCTGGACGAAGTGCTCGAAGTCGGTGAAGCGGAACCAGCGCTTGAGCCCCGCCTCGTCGCGCGCCGGCAGCTCGAGGCCGTTGCGCCGCGCCAGCTCCAGCAGCACCGCCGGCCGCATGGAGCCCTCCAGATGGACGTGCAGCTCGACCTTGGGGAGGCGCAGCAGGAACCGGTCGATGCTCATGACTTCTGGAGGCGCTGCCGCAGGCGTGCGATCACCGGCTCGGGCACCAGGCCGGTCAGATCGCCGCCCAGCGAGAAGACCTCCTTCACCAGCCGGCTCGAAAGGTAGGTGTAGTCCTCCTTCGGCATCAGAAACACGGTCTCGACCCGCGGGTTGAGCCGCCGGTTCATCAGCGCCATCTGGAACTCGTACTCGAAGTCGGAGACGGCGCGCAGCCCGCGGACGACCGCCCGCGCGCCCACCCGGTCCATGAAGTCCACCAGCAGGCCGGAGAAGCTCTCGACCCGGCAGTCGGGAGGCACCATCTCGCGGATCGATTCGATCCGCTCCTCGACGGTGAACAGCGGCTGCTTGCCCTCGTTGCGCAGCACGGCCACCACCACCTCGTCGAACAGCGGCCGGCAGCGCTCGATGATGTCGAGGTGGCCGTTGTGGATGGGGTCGAACGACCCCGGGTAGACGGCGATCCGCTTGCTCATCGATGCTGGGTGAGGTTGAAGGTGATGACGTTGTGCGCGGCGTCGGTGACCCGCAGCAGCCCCAGGTCCTCCGGCTTGCCGGGAGGCTCGATCAGGAGGACCTCGGTGCGTCCGTCGAGCAGCCCGTCGGCCGCGCGGACCGGCTTCCACTCCTCCGCGTTGACGCTGTACAGCGCTTCCTTGAGCGGGCTCGCCGCGTCGCGGACGGTCACCCGCAACGCGCCGCCCCTGTCCTTCTCCACCTTGACGAGCGCCGGCGGGGTGTGGTCGATCACCACCGGATCGCTCACCCGCTCGGCTACCAGCGCGTCCTCGGGGTCGTTCGACGGCCGGTCGGAGGCGCGGAGCCGGAAGCGGTAGATGCCGTCGGGGAGCGACAGGGCGTCGAAGCTGTAGTGATCGTCCTCAAACTCGTCCACCACCGCGAGCCACTCCCCTTCCTTCTCCCGGTCGCCATCGGGCGCCGCCGGACGGAAGGAGAGATCGTAGACCAGGTCGTCGCCGTTGGGATCGGCCGCCGTCCAGCGCAGGGTCTGGTAGCCGAGCTTCCAGAGCACCTTGTTGCGCCCGCCGCCGGCGTCGTCGTCCCCGGCAGGCGTCAGGCTGGTGAAGATCCCTTCGCGGTTGGGGTGGGCCGGCTCGTAGACCTGGTTGCTGGGATTGAAGTTGGCCGGCACCAGGATCTGCCCGGGATCGAGCGCGGTCAGGGTGATGATCTTGGGGCTCAGGTTCTCCTGCCGGTAGGAGAGCTCCGTCTCGTAGATCCGCGGCGAGGCGCCATTGCCCGCCTTGAGCTCGGCCCGCCACTGGACGTAGCGCCCCTTGGGCAAGCCGTCGAGTTGGATCTCCGTCCCCTCGCGCGGCTCGGTCCAGGACGACCAGGTGCGGTCCGGCTCGGCGCTGACGCCGCTGCGGAACGCGAACCGCACCGCTCCCTGCGGCGGGACGTCGCCCCGCCAGGAGAAGGTGCCGAAGCGGGCCACCTGCTCGGCGTCGAGGGCGGCGCTGGTGTAGGTGCCGCTGCGCTCCGTCCCGGCGGTCACCCGGAACAGGGCCGCGGCGTTGGTGGTGCCGAAGACCGGCCCCGGATCGCCGGGCACCACGGCCACGATCTGCCGCTCGTCCACGTCCTTCTCGAGGAGCATCTGCTGGTCGGCCCAGCGGTAGAGCTTGCCTTCGAGCCCCGTCGCCACCCACAGCCGGCCGTCCTGCCAGAGCAGGTCGTAGACCGTGTCGTCGGCAAAGCTCCACAGGCTCTCGACCACGCCGGCCGGAGAGATGGAGAGCACCTCGCTGCGGGGCGGCGCCGGCGCACCCCCGGACCGGCGGGCGCCAGGCGGGCCGGCCGGAGGCTGGTCGGCCTGCTCGACCGTGACGCTGACCTGCGGCTGCCCGCCGCCGCCCGGCTTGGCCGCGCCTCCCGGAGGGGTGGCGCCCGCCGGGCCGGCGGTCTGGTCCTTGGCCTGGTCCACCAGGCTCGCCTCGGAGGCGATGACGGCGGCGTAGCAGGTGCCGTCCGGAGCCGCCGCCAGGGCCACCGCCTCGGGCTCGTCGGCGTCGTAGAGGGTGCGCGCCCGGCCATCGCGGCCCACGCGCAGGATCAATCCCTCGCCGGCGGTGCCCACCAGCACGTCGCCCCCGGGCACCGCCTCGACGGCACGGACATGGGTGTCCTCGCTGTCATAGAGGACCTCCCCCCTGCCCCTGGCGTCCACCCGGAAGAGCTTGCCCTGGGTGCCGGTGCCCACCAGGAGGCTGCCGTCCGAGGAGCGGGTCAGCGCCCAGATGTAGGTCTCGCCGGGATCGAAGAACGCCTCCCCCTTCGTCCCCTTGCCGGCCGGAATCCGGTAGACCTTGCCGCGCGGCGAGGTGCCGGCCCAGACCGTGCCGTCCGGATCGGCCCAGACGGCGAAGACCTCCGGCTCCGGCGCGGCGAACAGCTCCGTGACCCCGCCCTTGCGGTCGATCTTGAGCACCTTGCCGGCGTTGCCCGTCCCCACCACCCAGCCGTCGGGATGCACCGCGGCCGAAAGCAGGAAGGGCTCGGCGAGCGAGGCCACCCGGTCCACCCGGGGGGCGAGCTGGAGCCGGCCGAGCGAATCGACGCTGACCCCCTCCAGAGTGCCGGCCAGAAAGGCCGTCTGGCTCTGCGCCTGGAAGATCTTCACCTCAGTGCCGCGCGCCGGCAGGGCCGCGAGGGCCAGCAGCCCCGCGGCCAGAACGGAGACGCTCGCTCTCATGACCTCCCTTTCTCCCGGGGCGTCTCTTTGGGCGCAGGCCGCGCCGCGCCCGCCGCCACGTCGCCGGCGCCCTTCGTCTCGTCCCCCTCGCCCTCTCCCACCAGCGGCTCGCGGCGGCGCACCTCGAAGTCGATCCTCACCAGCCCCTGAACCGGCCTGTCCATGGCCTCGCGCCGCTCCTGGGCGACGGTGGTGCGCAGCGCGGCCGCGCTGCCCGAGGCGGCGGCCCCCCACAGCGAGCGCACCGAGCCGGGGAGCCGCGGCATCACCTCGCCGGCCACCGAGAGGCCCGGGCCGCCGTAGACCCCCAGCACCATCAGGTCGCGCCGGGAGTGGAAGGAGCGCAGCAGCTCCAGCGCCTGCGGGAAGGTGACCGGCTCGGCCGGCTCCATGGCGATGCGGGCGGCGTCCACGCTGGCGCCGTCGCCTACCAGCAGCGAGTACCGGCCGGCCGGCAGGTCCTTCGGCAGGTCGAGGGTCAGCGAGTGGCGGAAGCGCTCCCCCCGGTAGGCCACCAGGTCCAGGTTGAGCGCCACGCGGTCGCCGGGGCGCACCACCGTGCGGCTGGCGTTGGCGCCCACCAGGGCGGCGAAGCGCGGCTGCTGCGACTGCTCGAGCTCGACCTCGATGTCCTGGAGGCTCACCTTCTCCAGGGTGTTCTGGGAGAGATAGGCGACGATCGTGAGCAGGAAGGCCGCGGCGTCGGTGCCGGCGTTGTCGCCGTCGAAGCTCTGCCGGACCTCGAGGTCGCCGTAGCGCTGGAGGCGCAGGCGCGCCCTCATGTCGAGGCTCTGCGGGCCGGTCGTGTAGCTGGCCGCCTCGAGGCCCGAGAGCACCGTGCTTCCCACCAGCAGGGGCATGAACTCCGGGATCTCCGCCAGCCGCATGCGGAACTCGCGCGGGCGCTCCCCCCTGATGCGCACCACCATCGGCACCATGGGCGCCTGGGCGCCGATCCGCCCCTGGATGCCCATCTTGCGGTCCTGCTCGAAGGCGCCGACGATCCTGCCCATGTTGGCGATCTTGAACGAGCTGTTCTGGCTGGAGAGGACGGTCAGGATCTCCGCCGTGGCCATGGGCACCTGGATCGGCCCGAGGCCGAGGAACGGGTGGCCGAAGGCGAGGACCTGATCGCCGTAGCGGTCGGTCACCGTGCCGTTGGCCGCCAGTTGGAAGTCGCCGTCCACCAGCACCACCGCCACCGCCTTGCCGGGAGCGAGGTCGTCCGGCACCGCGCCGGGCGCGGCCTTGCCCGCGGACGACAGGTTGCCCAGGACCTGGCGCAGCATGCCCTGGGACCGCTCGCCGAAGCCCGCCGCCGACCACTGGACAGTCGAGGTGGCGCCGTCCGCGAACCGGGGCAGCAGCTTGGCGAACTGGCTGGCCAGCAGGTCCTCGGGCAGGCGGCCGGCGAGGAGGTCCGAGAGCTTGACGGGAGGAGGAGGAGGCGCGACCGGCACGGGCTTCAGGCCCGAGAGCTGGCGCATCGACTCGATGGGCGTGATCCCCGCGATCGCCTCGTTGGTGAACGGCCAACTGAACGCCACCGCGCCGGCCAGACGGCCGTCCAGGAACACCGGGCTACCGCTCATGCCGCCGGCCACGCCGCTCTTCTCCAGGCCCTTGCCGGTCAGGCGGGCCAGGATGTAGCTCACGTCCGGGCTGACGTTGCGCATGACGCCGATCACCTCGACGTCGAAGCGCTCCGGCTCCGTGCCGGCGAAGACCGACAGCCCATAGCCGCGCTGCCCGCGCTGGATCTCCGCGAGCGCGATCGTGGGCAGCGCGCCCGCCGGTACGGCTCCGGCGTCGTCCGCCGCCGTCGCCGCCGGCTTCGGAGCCGCAGCGCCCGCGGCCAGCGGGGCCGCGAGCCATGAGACCGCGGCCGCCAGCAGGGCCGCGCGAACCGAGAGGTCAAACCTTGAGTGCTTCATTCCTCATCTCTCCGGCTGGAACGAGCGAACGTTGCCTTCAGTCGCTCGCTGGGAAATCTCCCTGTCCGTAGAACCTTCAGCCCCTCCCCTTCTATTGCCACCAGCGTCGACGGCGGCCCTCCGGGCAGCACGCCGCCGTCCACCACCATCGCGTCCTCCCCGGCGAGCAGCCCGGCGGCGCTGGCCGGGTCCAGGAGCGGCTCGCCGCCGCTGCGGTTGGCGCTGGTCGCCGTGAGCCCGTGCCCCAGCTCGGCCAGCAGCGCCCGCAGTCCTTCGTGGGCCGGCACCCGCACCGCCAGGGTCCGCTCGCCAGCGGAAGCCGGCAGCGGCCGCGCGATCGGCAGGACCGCGGTCAGCGGCGCCGGCCAATGCTCGCAGAGGCGCTCAACTATATAGAGGTTGGGATCGACCCCCAAATCGGCGAGCTGCTCGCGGCCGGAGACCACCACCGGCAGCGCCTTGCCCGCCTCCCTCTCCTTGACGCGATAGATCGCCGCGACCCCCGCCGGGTTCCGCGGATCGGCCCCCAGGCCGTAGCTCGACTCCGTGGGGATGGCGAGGATGCCGCCGCGCGCCAGGAGCTCGCGCAGGGGGGCGACGGGCTCGCCCCAATGCCAGACCCTCATCGCCGCTTCCGCGCCGACCCCGAGATCAGCTCCCGGGCATGGGAGAGCGAGAGGTCCGTCACCTTCTTGCCGGCCAGCATTCGCGCCACCTCCTCCACGCGGGTGCCGGCGTCGAGCTCCTCCACCCGCACGCTGGTGCGCCCGCCGTCCACCTGCTTGCTGACCTTGAAGTGGACGTCGGCGTGGCTCGCCACCTGCGGCAGGTGGGTGACGGCCAGGATCTGCCCCCTCCTGGCGAGGCGCTGGAGCTTGGCCCCGAGGGCGGCGGCCTCGGCGCCGCCGACGCCGGTGTCCACCTCGTCGAAGACCAGCGTCGGGTGCGCCTCGGCTTCCCCCCGCGAAGCGAGCTGGAGGGCGAGGTGGATGCGCGACAGCTCGCCGCCCGAGGCGATCTTCGCCAGCGGCCGCGGCGCCTCCCCGGGGTTGGGCGCGAAGAGGAAGACGACCTGGTCGACGCCCTCCCGGCCGAAGTCGATCTCCTCGCCATCGATGAGGAGCGGACTCCCCGCCCGCCGGCGCCGCTCCAGCGAGACGGACAGGCGGGCGCGGGCGAGCCCCAGGTCCTTGAGCTCCCCCTCGATCCGCTCCGTCAGGGCCCTGCCCCACGCCTCCCGCGCCTTCGACAGCGCCAGCGCCGCCTCCCGGTACATGGCCAGGGCCGCGGCCACCTTCCCCTCCAGCTCCTCGCGGTTCTCGGCGTCCCCCTCGAGCTCGGCCAGCTCGGCTTCGATCTCGGCGCGCCGGGCGAGCACCGCGGCGGAGTCCCCGCCGTGCCTGCGGCAGAGGCGCTCGATCGTGGCCAGCCTTTCCTCCACGAAGTCGAGCCGCGCCGGATCGGCTTCCAGGCCGTCGAGCCGCCGCTGAAGCGAGCGCGCCGTCTCCGCGAGGCGGATGCGCGCCTCCTCCAGCTCCGCCCCCCACTCCGCGGCCTGCGGCTCCCAGGCTTCCACCTCGGCGAGGGAGGAACGCGCCTTGCCCATCCGCTCCACGGCCGACCCCTCCTCCTCGAACAGCAGCGAGAAGGCGGTGCCCAGCGCGCGGGTGATGGCCTCGGCGTTGCGCAGCACGTCGCGCTCGGCCCGCAGCTCCGCCTCCTCGCCGGCCCGCAGCCTGGCGGCGTCGATCTCCCCGGCCTGGAAGCGGAGCAGGTCCAGCCGCTCGCGCCGCACCCGGTCGTCCCCCGAGAGGCGCTCCAGCCGCTCGGCCAGGCGCGACCAGGTATCGAACGCCGCGGCCACCCGGACGAGGAGCGGCTCGGCCTCGGGGCCGCCGCTGCGGTCGAGCAGGGCCCGCTGGAGGTCCGGCTCGATCAGCCCCAGCTCCTCGCGCTGGCCGTGGATATGCAGCAGATAGGGAGCGAGGTCTGAGAGCAGCCGCAGGGTCGTGGGCTGATCGTTGACGAAGACGCGGTTGCGGCCACTCCTGCCGATCTCGCGGCGGATTAAGACCTCCTCCCCTTCCGCCTCCAGCCCCGCCTCCTCGAGCACCTGGCGCCAGCCGTCCCCCTCCGGCGCGAAGACGCCGGAGACCGTCAGCGCCTCGGCCCCGGTGCGCACCATGTCGGTGCTGGCCCGCGCCCCGGCCAGCAGCGACAGCGAATCGACCACGATCGACTTGCCGGCCCCGGTCTCGCCGGAGAGGACGTTCAAGCCCGCCCCGAACTCGACGGCGGCTTCGGCCAGGACGGCCAGGTTGCGGACGTGGATCTCGCGGAGCACGTCGGGACGGATCGGCTCGGGTTCAGCGACGAATCACGGAAAGACGGTACCTCGGAACTGGGAAGGAGTCTATCAGAGGGGCCGGGAACATGGGCGCGGACGGCTGAATTCAGGAGCGGGCTCTCCCGGACAACCCCCCGCTACGGGCAGGACCACACGTCCTTCGCGAGCAGCAACAGGTCGGCCGGCCCCAGGAACACCGCCCGGTCCACGGCAGGGACCTCCTGGATGGCACGGCGCAGAGGAGCGTCGAACTGGCTGGCGTGGGTCAACAGGTCCTGCACCATCACCTGCCACGCGGGCCGGCGCGTCGAAAGCAGCTTGCTGTTCCCATCGAAGGAAAAGACGCCGGCCGCGGCGGAAGCGGCGGGCGGGAACCGGAGCGTCACCGGCGAATCCCCGATGACCAGCCGGGTCTCGAGCAGATACAGCAGCGGGCGCCGCTCGGCGCCGGCGAGCGCCTCGACCACCAGGTTTCCCACCGCCCGATGGTCCGGATGGCACGTCGAGCCGTGGCGGGCGTCGAAGGTCAGCACGAGGTCCGGCCCCGTCCCGGCGATGAACTCCCTGAGAGACGCGAGGAGGGCCTCGTGGGTCCCGGCGGCGGCGGCCCACGCTCCCGCCGAGCCGTCCGGCGCCGCCCCGCCGTCCGGGAGGTCCCAAAGCGTGAGCTGAGCGTTGAACAGCCGCGCGGCCCGGGCCATCTCGGCGCTGCGGACGGCGGCGAGGTCCGGCCTGCAGCCGCCGGGTAGAAAGCAGGGGCCCTGCTCGCCGCGGGTGAGCACCAGGAACGAGCAGCGGAGGCGCTCGTCGAGGCAGAGGCGGGCGAGCAGAGGCGCGGCTAAAACCTCGTCGTCAGGGTGCGCTCCGATCCACAGGACCGAGGCGACCCCGGGAAACGTCGGCGGCACGCGCGGAGCAGGCCTCTCCCGGCCGCCCGCCTCGGTCCCGAGGAGGAACAGCGCGGAGAAGGAGAGCGCGAGCCAGGACCGGTTCATCATGGGGGTATACGACTCGGAACGGAGCTCCGTTGGCCCGGCGGCGCCCGGGGAGGTTTTCCTCCTCCATTGTATCCCTGGTTCACCGGTGCTTCTCCACCCCCACCTGCCGGCACATGTCCAGCACCGGGCAGGTCGAGCACCGCGGCAGCGTGCCGGTGCAGACGTGCTTGCCGAAGGGGACCAGCAGCGCGTTGATGGCCACCCAGTAGCGGCGGGGCAGCTTCTCCTCCAGCGCCGCCATGGTCTTCTCCGGCGTCGTCTCCCGGACGTACCCCCAGCGGTTGGTGACGCGGTGGACGTGGACGTCGACCCCGATCCGGACCTGTCCGCAGGCGATCCCGAGCACGAGGTTGGCGCACTTCGGCCCGACGCCCGCGAACGAGACCAGGACGTCGAACTCGCAGGGGAGCTTGCCGCCGTGATCCGCCACGATGCGGCGGGAGATCTCCCGGATCTGCCGCGCCTTAGCCTCATGGAACGTGCTGACGCCGATCGCTGCGTCAATCCGCTCGGCAGCGAGCCGGCTCATCGCCTCCGGCGTGCGGGCCAGCTCGAAGAGCCGCCGCGCGCAGACCAGCGTCACCTCGTCGCGGGTGCGGATCGAGATGATGCAGGCGACGAGCAGCTCGAAGGGTGAGTCGTAGCCCTCGTCTGCCAGCTCGAACATCGCCGCCTTGGGGTAGGGGCGCACGGCTTCACGGATCCTCGCGAAGACCTGGTCGACATCGAAAGGCCGCTTGATCACCGGCAGGCGTTCCCCTACGATCCCGCGCAACTCCCGGCGAGTTGCGGGATTCGGGGATCATTTTACGCCTGCCGGGGACGTGAACGGCGAGTCCCGGGCCAGCGCGGGCGGTTCGACCTGGTCTGGACGGTTGTTGACCTGCACAACGGGCGGTTTGCCCCCGTCTGGGCTCCTCAGCCGAGCCAGAACGGGCGGCTTGACCTGGTCCATGGGCGGATTGACCCGCAGGTCGGGCAGGCTGCCCCACAGGTCAAACCGCCCGCTGGCGGGGCGGTCGGATTGACCCACAGGTCAAACCGCCCATGAGCTCCCACGGGCGGTTTGTGGACCGCCGCCAACCGCCCGTCCGTCGCCCTTTGCGTCTCATGAAACAGGTCAAACCGCCCGACCCACAGGTCAAACCGCCCGACCTGGGCCGGCCGACGCCGCCAGAGTCACGTTGCCCTAGCATAGACTCGCGAGCTTCAGGAGGAGGGGCCTCGATGAGGACTGGCAAGCGGAAAGCCGGCCGGCCCGGCGGGGCGGCGGAGGATCTCGAGAAAATCCGGGCCGTGGTGGAGCGCATCCCAGCGGGCCGGGTGGCGACCTACGGACAGGTGGCCACCCTGGCCGGGCTCCCCCGGCGGGCGCGGCTGGCCGGCTACGCCATGCGGGAGCTGCCGGAGGGCTCGTCGCTGCCGTGGCACCGGGTGATCAACGCCCAGGGCAGGGTCAGCCGCCGGCAGGGGCTGGGGGTCGAAGAGGGCTACCAGCGCCACCTCCTGGAGGAGGAAGGCGTCCTCTTCGACAGCCGCGGGCGAATCGACCTCGAGCGCTTCGGCTGGGACCCCGACGTGCCTCTCTCCCGGCAGAGCGGTCGGCGGAGCCCTGGAGCCAAGGGGTGACGCTTTCGATCCATCGGGTAAGATCCGCCAGGAGGAAGACGCCATGAAAAAGAAGCGGTTCAAGAAGCTCACGCTACGGAAGGAGACGCTGGAACGCCTCGACGACTGGACGCTGGAGAAGTTCGTCGTCGGTGGGAGCGATTCGGTGCCTCAGTGCTGCTGCAGCAAGGACTCGGGCTGTCTGACGACGGCAGAGACAGGTTAGAAGGCCCGGAGCAGCGGCACCGCGGGCCTTTTTCACAGCAGCCGCAACTGCTCCGCCCGGCGCGGCGCCAGCTCCGGCTCGTCGCGGCGTTCCAGGAGCGCTTCCTTGAGGTCGGCAAGAAACGGCGAGGGACGGGTCTCGCGCGTCTCGCCCCGCAGGGTCCTCCTGCGGCTGTGGAAGAGGAAGAGGCGCGAGCCGGCGCGGGTGAGGCCCACGAAGAAGAGGCGGCGCTCCTCGGCGAGGTCGGCCGGATCGGAGCCCGGCCAGGTCAAGGGCAGGAGGCCGTCCTCGCAGCCGACCAGGAAGACCACGGGGAACTCCAGCCCCTTGGCAGCGTGCAGGGTGAGCAGCGAGACCCGCTCGGCGCGCGGGTCCCAGGCGTCCACCTCGCCGCCGAGGGCCACCTCGGCGAGGAAACCGTCGAGGTCGGCCCCGGAGCGGAGCGCCAGCGGCCGCAGCAGCTCGGCGGCGGCGAGCACGGCCGTGCGGTCGGCCGAGCCTTCGCCGGCATCTTCGACGAGGTCCTGGACGGTCCGTTCCAGCAGGGATTCCACGCTGCAGGGACGGCCCTGTGCGGCCGCCCCTTTTCGCAGGACCGGCAGCAGGGCGCGGACCCACGGCTGCTCGGCCAGCGGCCTATGGGAGCGCTTCTGGAAGGGGATGCCGGCGCGGCCGAAGGCCTCGATCAGCGGCGGCGTCTGGGCCTCGGTGCGGTAGAGGACGGCCACGTCGCCGAACGAGAGGGCGGGCTCATCGCCGGCGTCCACGCGGCCGCTGTCGAAGGAGAAGGAGGTGGTGCCGCCCAAGAGCCGCTCCAGGGTGTGGACCACCAGCTCGGCTTCCGCCCGCTCGCTCGCCGCCCGCTGGATCGCGATGCGCTCGGCGGCGCCGCCGCGCACGGCCACCAGCCGCCGGTCCGGCACCAGGCTGCCGGGGCGGATGGCCTGGCAGGCCGCCGCGACGAGCGTCGAAGTCGAGCGGTAGTTGCGGGTCAGGTGCACCACGCGGGCCCCCGGGAAGTCCTGCCGGAAGCGCAGGAAGAAGCCTACGTCCGCACCGCGGAAGCGGTAGATCGACTGGTCCGGATCGCCAATGGCGCAGAGACTGCAGCGGCTGGCGTCCGAGGCCGCGAGCAGGCGGAGCAGGGCGTACTGGAGGGGATCGACATCCTGGTACTCGTCGATCGAGATCCAGCGGAAGCGCTGGCGGTAGAGGGCCGCGAGGTCCGGCCGCTCGCGGAGCAGCGCCGAGGGCTTCAGGAGCAGGTCGTCGAAGTCGAGGAGGTTCTGCCGCTCCAGGGCGTCCTCGTAGGCGGCGGTCCGCTCCAAGAGATCCAGCGGCACGCCCGCTCCCCCGTTGCCCTGGAGGCGCCGGACGCGCCCGATCTCCTCCAGGACGCGGTCGGCCCGCGACGGCGAAAGGCCGAAGCGCTCGCGGGCGATCTCCGCGCGCTCCTGCGGCGTCGCGACCCTGAACCCGCGGGCCAGCCTGGCCGCGCCGGCCTGCTCGCGCAGCAGCGTGAGCCCCAGGCCGTGAAACGTGGTGACGAGCAGGCGGCCCGCCGCCTCCGGGACCAGCGCCGCGAGCCGCTCCGCCATCTCCGCCGCAGCCCGGCGGCTGAAGGTGACCGCCAGGCACCCCTCGGGAGGCGCGCCGCGCTCGGCGATCAGATACGCCAGGCGGTGCGTCAGCGTGCGGGTCTTGCCCGTGCCCGGCCCGGCGACGACGAGCAACGGGCCGTCCACGATCTCCGCGGCCGCGCGCTGCTCGGGGTCGAGGCGGGCGAGGAGGCTTCCCCCGCCCGCCCTCACTCCCCCTGCCCCCTCTCTCCCATCCTCCCTCCCGACCACCGGGAGAGAAGGGGATTGGAGATGGAAGAGATCGAAGTCTTTCTCCCTCCTCTCCCGGTCGGCGGGTGTGAGGATGGGAGAGGAGGGCTGGGGAGGTGAGGGCTCAAACAGCGGCGCCACCACCGCCCGCCCCCGGATCTCGTCCGGCGCGAAGAGGCGGATCACGCCGTACTCGCCGTCGTAGCCCGCCTCGCGGCGGACCTGGCCGGCCCGCAGGCGGGCGATCGCCTCGCGGAGGAGCCCGTCGCCGACGTGCGCCACCTCCTCCAGCGGCAGGCGCTCCAGGATGTCGATCTCCGGTCCCAGCCGGGCGACGAGGTCGGAGGCGGACTGCTCCACGGTGCGGGACTTCGGGCCCACGCCGTGGATCTCGGCCAGCACCTCCGGCAGGGGGACAAGGCAGCGGTAGGGATCGGTCCGCCCGCGCCGCGCGTCCTCAGGGCGGTCGGCCAGCTCCTCCACGCGGTGCATCACGCCTACGGTCAACGGCTTGCCGCACTCGGGGCAGCGCCCCTCCAGGCGGCGGGTCTCCGGCGGCTCCAGCCGCACGCCGCAGGCGCGATGGCCGTCCAGGTGGTACTTCCCCTCCTCGGGGAAGAACTCCACCGTGCCGCCGTAGCCCTCACCGGTCTCGAGCGCGCGCCGGATGGCGAAGTAGTCGAGGTCGGTCGAGAAGGCGCAGGCCTCGCGGCCGAGCATGGGCGGCGAGTGGGCGTCCGAGTTGCTGACCAGGGTGAAGCGGTCGAGCCGGGAGACGCGCCAGTTCATGGGCGGATCGGAGGAGAGGCCGGTCTCCACCGCGAAGATGTGCGGGGCGAGGTCGCCGTAGCACTCCTCCACCGAGTCGAAGCCCGATTTCGAGCCGAGCACGGCGAACCAGGGGGTCCAGACATGGGCCGGGACGAGGTAGGCGTCCGGCCCGCTCTCGAGCGCGATCTCCAGCAGGTGCCGCGAGTCGAGGCCGAGGATCGGCCGGCCGTCCGCGGCGATGTTGCCGATGGCCCCGAGCCGCTCGCGGAAACGCCCCGCGGTCTCCAGGTTGGCCGCGTAGATCAGGTGGTGGACCTTGCGGGTGCGGTCCCCCTTCTTGTAGATGGTGGAGATCTCCACCTCCAGCAGGAAGCGGACCGGCCCGTGGCAGGACGGGGGCAGGCGCTGCGCGATCTCGCGCTCGATCTCGGGCCGCAGCCGGAACAGCCCCGGCTCGGCGGGGACGAGCTTCGCGCGGATCTCCTCGAACCAGGCCGGGTGGGTGAAGTCGCCGGTGCCGACGACGGTGATCCCCTTGCGGCGCGCCCAGAGGGCGAGGTGCTCGAGGTCCGCGTCCCGGCTCGTCGCCCGGGAGTATTTCGAGTGAACGTGGAGGTCGGCGTAGAACGGCACGGCGCGGAAAGACGTAACACAGGAAGGTTACGCCGTGCCGTGGTGTTCTGTCTAGACGTATTTTTTGTCGCCCGAGCGTTCTGCCCTCACTCCACGGCCCGCGGCGTCGATTGCAACCAGACGACGCCAAGGACGCCGGCGAGGGTGAGCAGGCTGCCGAGGAGCTGGAGCGGCGTCAGCCGGTCGCCGAGGAAGAGCGCGCCGAACACCAGGCTGAGGACGACC
>DASWME010000192.1:0-16752 GCA_036399915.1 Thermoanaerobaculia bacterium | reverse complement strand
CGGGCCGACCTGGGTCTGCGGGTTGCCCGGGTTGGGCAGGTTGTTGTTGGTCTGGCCAGGCTCCTGCTGCTGCGTGGGGCCCGGGGCCGTCGTGTTCTGCGGGCTCTGGGCGAGGAGGGCGCCGGCCATCACCAGGGCCAGCACCGTCGCGATCGTCAGAATTAGACGCTTCATATTCGAGCTCCTCTCCTATGCAGTTTTTACCTGGAAGGCCTCTCCCATCCAGGGGGGACCCTCCGCTTCAACTCCTGCGGTGCGGGGGAAAGGGCTCGGATTCTTCGAAGATTTCAGATGGCGCGCGCCGTATCAAAGTCCTCGCCCCGTCCACCGCGTCTGCGCAGCGGAGATAAATGCAACGACGGTGCCACGATTCATCTTTGCGTCAGCTTTTTGTACCGGATGCGGTGCGGCTGGTCGGCCTCGGCGCCCAGGCGCCGCCTCCGGTCCGCCTCGTAGGCCTCGTAATTGCCCTCGAACCAGACCACCTGGGATTCCCCCTCGAAGGCCAGGATGTGGGTGGCGGTGCGGTCGAGGAACCAGCGGTCGTGGCTGATGATGACGGCGCAGCCGGCGAAGGCGAGGAGCGCCTCCTCCAGGGCCCGCAGGGTGTCGACGTCGAGGTCGTTGGTGGGCTCGTCGAGGAGGAGCAGGTTCCCCCCCGCCTTGAGCGTGCGGGCGAGGTGGACGCGGTTGCGCTCGCCGCCCGAGAGGTCCTTGACCCGCTTCTGCTGGTCCGGGCCCTTGAAGTTGAACGCCGCGGCGTAGGAGCGGGCCGGCACCTCGCGGCTGCCCAGGGTGACCACGTCGCGGCCGTCCGAGATCGCCTCCCAGACCATCCTCTCCCCCTCCAGGCTGTCGCGGCTCTGGTCCACATAGGCGATCTTCACCGTGTCGCCGGTGCGCAGCGTGCCGGCGTCCGGCCTCTCCTGGCCCACGATCATGCGGAACAGGGTCGTCTTGCCGGCGCCGTTGGGGCCGATGACGCCCACGATGCCGCCCGGCGGCAGGGCGAAGGAGAGGTCCTCGATCAGCAGGTTGTCCCCATACCCCTTGCGCAGGCCCTTCGCCTCCACCACCACGTCGCCCAGACGCGGGCCGGCGGGGATGTGGATCTCATTGGGGTCCGCCCGCTTCTCGTGCTCCCGCTCCGTGGCCAAGAGCTTCTCGTAGGCGGTCAGGCGCGCCTTGCCCTTGGCTTGGCGGGCGCGCGGGGCCATGCGCACCCACTCCAGCTCGCGCTCCAGCGTGCGCCGCCGCGACGACTCGGCCTTCTCCTCCCGCTCCAGCCGCTCCTTCTTCTGCTCCAGCCACGAGGAGTAGTTCCCCTTCCAGGGGATGCCGTGGCCGCGGTCGAGCTCCAGGATCCAGCCGGCCACGTTGTCGAGGAAGTAGCGGTCGTGGGTGACGGCGACCACCGTGCCCGGGTACTCCTGGAGGTGGCGCTCCAGCCAGGCCACCGACTCGGCGTCGAGGTGGTTGGTGGGCTCGTCGAGCAGCAGCAGGTCCGGCCGCTGGAGCAGCAGCCGGCAGAGGGCCACCCGGCGGCGCTCGCCGCCCGAGAGCGTCGCCACATCGCCGTCCGGCGGGGGGAGCCGCAGGGCGTCCATGGCGATCTCCAGGGTGCGGTCGATCTCCCAGGCGTTGGCGGCCTCGATGGCGTCCTGCACCCGCGCCTGCTCGGCCAGGAGCTTCTCCATCTCCTCGTCGGACAGGGGCTCGGCGAACCTGGCGTTGATCTCGTCGAACCGCGCGAGCAGCGCCCGGACCTCGGCCACTCCCTCCTCGACGTTGCCGAGGACGTCCTTCGTGGGATCGAGCCGCGGCTCCTGCGGCAGGTAGCCGACCTTGACCCCCTTGGCCGGCCAGGCCTCGCCGCCGAACTCCCGGATCTCGCCGGCCATGATCTTCAGCAGCGTGCTCTTGCCGGCGCCATTGAGGCCCAGCACGCCGATCTTGGCGCCGGGTAAAAACGACAGCCAGATCTCCCGCAGCACCTCGCGGTTGGGCGGATAGACCTTCCGCAGGTCCTTCATGACATAGACGTACTGCTCGGACATGGTGAAGCTCCTCGAACTGCGCGGTCCTGATTCGGGATGAGGAAAAGCGACCGGACGCTGGAGGAGGGGATTGTACTGTAGGCGGGTCCGTCCCCGGGAGGGACGGACCCAGCCTCCGTCAGACGGAGCCCGGCTCAGGCTCCCAGCTCTCGCAGCTTCCCGGGGAGGCTCGCCAGGAACGGCCCCAGGTCGTCCGCGTCCGGCAGGGTGATCTCAAACTTGCCCCGCGGGGTCTTCACCACCCGCCCCTCCCCTTCCATGACGAGCGGGACCTGGATCGCCTCGCGGTCGATCGGGACCTCGTCGGTCACCTCGAAGAGGCGGTTCATGATCCTCTGGTCGACGACGCGCATTCTTCTCCTCTCCTGAGACCCGCCGCTCCATTCTCGCATCCCCAGGCCGGAAGGCGCTCCCTTCAGCTCTTCTCCGAACGTCCCGCTTTGCCGTTTCGCGGCACTATGCAGACAAGGTTCGGTCTGTAGTTCGGGCGCCCGGTTCGGGAACCCGTCAGCAAACCCGAAAAGGAGAAACAGGTATGAGACACGCTGCCAAAGCCGCCCTCTGTCTCCTGGTCGCCGCCTTGGCCGTTCCGGCTGCCTGGGCGACCACGGCCGTCGAGCGCACCGAAACAGAGTTGATCCAGGAGGCGGAGACCATCGTCACCGGACGCTGCATCCGCCTCCAGAGCCAGTGGGTGGAGCGCGACCTGGTGACGCTCGCCACCCTCTCGGTATCCGAGGTGCTCAAGGGCCAGGCCGGCTCGGAGATCACGGTGGTCCTGCCGGGCGGCATCGACGCCAACCGGCCGATTCCTGTCGCCATGACCTTCCCTGCCGCGCCGGAGATCCTCCTGCAGGAGGACGTGCTGCTGTTCCTGACCGGCGAGGAGCGCGTCCTGGACGGCTACTCCATCGTGGGCTTCTCGCAGGGCAAGTTCACCGTCGTGGAAGCCGGGGGCCAGAAGATGGCCACGCAGGACCTGAGCGCCCTCGACCTCCAGGGCGGCAACGGCGGGATCCGCCGCGGCGCCGCGAAGACGTTCCCGCTCGCTCAGATCCGGCAGAAGATCCAGCAGACCCTCGCCGCCGAGAAGCCGGAGAGGCAGCGGTGAGGCGGTATCCGTCCCATCCCTACCCGAGGAGAAGAGAAGCCATGCGCGTCAACTTTGCAAAAATCGCTCTGGCCGCCCTGCTGCTGGCCGCCCTCGGCGCCGTCCCGGCGCTGGCCGGCGGCGCGCTGGAATCGATCGACATCACCGGCAACACGCCCTCGCCGTTCCCGGGCCATCTCAATGCCCAGGTCATCCGGATCTTCTGGGATCCCCGCTGCATTCCCGTGCGCTATCTGATGAACAGCACCCTCAACCCCATTCCCAACCCGCTTCCCCCGTTCACACCGGTCCTCAGCCTGGCGGACGCGACTACGGCGCTGCAGCAGTCGTTCGCGCCGTGGAACCAGATCCCGACCTCCTACATCGACATGCAGGTCGTGGGCACGGTCGGCAACACCGGCTTCCGGGGCTTCGACATGAAGAACGAGCTGACCTTCCGGACGCCCAACAGCTTCGGGGCCATCGCCTCCTCGCCCTCGACCAGCCTGATCCGGGACAGCAACTTCACTGCCGGGACCGACATCGACGGCGACGGCGACTCCGACGTCTCCGCTGCGATCAGCGTCTGCCAGGACGTGGACGGCGACGGCGACGTCGAGTTCCCCGCCGGCTTCTACAAGGCGGGCACGATCCTCGACAACGACGTCCAGTTCAACACCAAGAACAACAACGGTCTGCGCTTCACGGTCAACCCCGCCGCCGTCGACACCGTCACCCGCTCGGTGGACCTCAAGGCGGTGGCCGTGCACGAGTTCGGCCACTCGCACGGCCTCTCGCACGTGCTGAACAACAACAAGAGCGCGACGAACGGCAACGGGGCCACCATGTACCCGTTCATCGACACGGGCGATCCCGCGGCCGAGCTTGCGCAGGCCAGGCTGGACACCGATGACATCGCCTGGAGCTCGTACTTCTACCCGGAGGGGACGGCCGCCTCCGGACCGGCCGCGCTGCAACCCGGCGACGTGCCGTTCAGCGCGGTCTACGGCCTGATCACCGGCAGCGTCACCCACGGCGTGCTGAACATGCCCGTCGCCGGCGCCAGCGTCTCGGCCATCGACCGCGACACCGGCGAGCTGTTCACCAGCGGCTTCAGCGGCACGACGCGGCTGTCGTTCAACCCCGCCACCAACGGGCTCCACCTGCTCAACCCGGCGTACAACATCCTGGACGGCAGGTTCACGATGCCGGTGCGCAAGGGCAACTGGGACGTGGCGATCGAGCCGGTCGACGGCGTTCCGGTGCCTGCCGCTTCGATCAGCAACACGGCGGTCATCGGCGCCACCTTCGGCCAGCAGAACTTCAACGAGGAGTACTGGAACGGCAACAACGAGGGGGCCGTCGAGAAGCGCTCCGGCGAGTCGAAGAACGTCCACGTCAACGCGGGCGAGGTGCAGGCGGGGATCGACATCGTCACCAACCGTGAGCTCACCCTCGGCAACTTCGGCAGCCGCGATTTCGTCGGCTTCACCAACTCGCCGAGCGGCGCCTACCGCGCCGTGCGCATCCCGGCCAGCCAGATCGCGGCGATCCTGCCGGGTGAGGACATCCTGATCCACGCCGCCGCGTTCGACATCTTCGTCACCGACGCCTCGACCGTGCCGGCCTTCGCCGAAGCGATGCTGACCACCGGCAGCGTGAGCGGCACGACCGCGACCGTCAACCTGAGCGACCCGCTGGAGGCGGTCACCGGCTTCGTCGGGGCGGACAATGACCTCGCGCCGTTCTACTTCAAGAACCCCCACGAGCTCGGCCGCCGCGTCCGCCGCGAGATCGAGGCGGGCAACATCACCGACCTCTTCCTGGTGCTGCGCCTGCCCCAGTCGCCGTACCCCGGGGTCTCGGCCCAGGCGCCCTTCATCGGGCTCGACGGCACCAACGACCCGTCGAACCCGAACGACGTGCCGATCTTCGGCCTGTCATACGTCTCCAACGACGGGGTGACCTGGACCCTCGATCCGCGCTTCAACTTCCGGTTCTCGCTGATCCTCTCCGAGTCCAACTAGCTGGACCGGGGCGGCAGGATCAAAGAAGAGGGAGCGGGTTCGCCCGCTCCCTTTTTCTTTGCTACATTGGCCCCATGCAGTACCCGACCGCGACAGAAACCGACCTGTTCCTCGCCCTGACGCCCGAAAAGGTGCTGGCGGCCGTGGAAGCCGGCGGCTTGGAGTGCAACCCGGTCTGCTACCCGCTCAACTCCTTCGAGAACCGGGTTTACGAGGTGGAGCTCGCGGACCGCACCCGCGTGGTGGCCAAGTTCTACCGCCCGGGACGGTGGAGCGAGGAGCAGATCCTCGAGGAGCACCAGTTCCTCGCCGACCTCGCCGCCGAGGAGATCCCGGTGTGCACCATGCGCTCCTTCCCGGGAGGCGGCACCCTGCGGCGCATCGACAACATCTACTACTGCCTCTCCGACCGGCGCGGCGGCCGCGCTCCCGACGAGCTCGACGAGGCTTCCGCCCGACGGCTCGGCAGGCTGGTGGCCCGCCTGCACAACGTCGGCGCCCGGCGAGAGGCGAAGCACCGCCTGCGGCTCGACGCCGACACCTACGTCCGCGAGGACCTCGACTGGCTCGCCGCGCACGACGTGCTGCCGCGCCACCTGCGCGACCGCTACTTCGCCGCGGCCCTCGCCATCGCGGCCCTCGCCGACCGGCGGATGCAGGGAATGCCCGTCCACCGCCTCCACGGCGACCTCCACCTGGGCAACATCCTGTTCCGCGACGGCCTGCTGCGCGTGCTGGACTTCGACGACATGGTGGTGGGGCCGGCCGTCCAGGACCTCTGGCTGGCGCTGCCGGGCCGCGACGACTACACCGCGGCGCTGCGGGAGCGCTTCCTCGAGGGCTACCTGCAGTTCCGTGACTTCGACCGCTCGACCCTTTCCCTGATCGAGCCGCTCCGGGGGCTGCGCATCGTCCACTACGCCGCCTGGCTCGCCCGCCGCTGGCACGACCCGGCCTTCCCCGCCGCCTGGCCCCACTTCGGCACCCCGGAGTACTGGGACCGCGAGACCCAGGACTTGGAGGAGCAGCTCGCCGTGATCCGCGGCGAGGCGACGCCCGAGGAAGCCGAGCAACGGCCGACCGAGGAGGCGGCCCGCGAGGAGGAGCCGATCCTCACCAACCGGGATTTCTTCTGGGATTGGGAGGGGGAGTAGGGCTGGGTGTGGAGGCCCCTTCTGGCCTCCCCCTTGCGCCCGCGCCCCCTCACAGGGGGAGGAACCTTCGGCAGAGCGTCTCCCTTTTTGGAGCGTTCCTCCCCCCGGGAACCGGGGGGAGGAACGGAGAGGGGTCTATCGCCCGTCGCGGTCGGCGTCGCCCGGGAGGCGCTCCTCGACGCGGTGCCAGGCGTCGCGGGTGGCATTCTTGGCCTCGTGCCAGGTCTGCTTCGAAGCGCCCTTGGCCTGATCCCAGCCCCGCTCCAGATCGGACTCGGCGTCCTCCCAGCGGCGGTTGCCGTAGCGGGCGCGCGACTCCCAGCCGTACTGGTAGGCGGGCCGGTAGTCGTCGTAGCTGCGGTTGGCGTCCACGTAGGGACGCGTGCGGTAGTTCTCACGCCAGTAGGCGTCCTCCTCCGTGGGGTTGACCCCCTCGGCGATGCCGTGGCCGACCAGGCCGCCGGCGACGGCGCCGACCGCCGCGCCGACCAGCGTCCCCACCGGGCCGCCAACGGCCGTGCCGACCGCCGCGCCCGTGGCCGCGCCCGCCGCGGCGCCGACGCCGCTGCCGACCGGATGGACCTTGTCGTGCTCGTGGTGCTCCGTCGTCACCCCAGTCTCCTTGACGCCGGTTCCAGCTCCGTATTTCTCGTCCATGATGTCTCCTTCCTGGAAGTGATTTGCGCCCGGCGTGTCCCCGGCGCACCTTCGAAAGAGGTGCAAGGTCGGGGCCAACTGCGGGTGTGCTAGCATCCCGGCCGCGTTTCAGCGCTCGTCCCTTCACCATGAATCTCCGTCACCTCTCCTGCAAGCTCCCGCCGGTCCTGCTCGGCCTGCTGCTGCTCGCGGCCGCCGTTGGCGCCCAGGCTCCGGCCGCCCCGCCGGCCCAGCAGGCGAAGCGGATGATGGAGGAGCTGCGGACGCGGGTGGGAAGCCCCGGCCTCTCGGCGGCGGTGGCGGTGGACGGCCGCATCGTCTGGGCCGAGGGCTTTGGGGAGGCCGACGTCGAGAACCACGTGCCGGTCTCGCCCGGCTCCCGCTTCCGGCTGGGGAGCGTCTCCAAGCTCCTCACCGCCGCCGCGGCCGCCCGCCTGGTGGAGCAGGGCCGCCTCGATCTCGACGCCGCGGTCCAGCGCTACGTCCCCTCCTTCCCCGACAAGGGCCAGCCCATCACCGCGCGGCAGCTCGCCGGCCATCTGGCCGGCGTCCGTCACTACGGGCCGCAGGATTTCCAGCGTCCGCCGAAGCGCTATGAGAGCGTGACCGCCGGCCTGGAGGTCTTCGCCGGCGATCCGCTGGTCCATCCGCCGGGCTCGGCCTACCTGTATTCGAGCTACGGCTACAACCTGCTCGGCGCAGTGGTGGAGGGCGCCGCGGGCAAGGACTTCCTCACCGCCGTGGACGAGATCGTCATCCGTCCCCTCGGCCTCGCGGCCACGGGTCCCGACGTGCCCGAACGGATCGTCGACGGCCGGGTCCGTCCCTACCGGCGCACCTCCGGAGGGATCCTCGAGAACGAGAACCCTATCGACAGCAGCTACAAGTGGCCCTCGGCCGGGTTCCTCTCGACCGCCACGGACCTCGCCCGCTTCGGCTCGGCGCAACTGGCCGGCGACTTCCTGAAGCCCGAGACGCGGGCGCTCCTGTTCACCTCCCAGCGGACCGCCGAGGGCAAGGAGACGGGCGTCGGTCTCGGCTGGCGTATCGGGACCAGCGACGGGGGCCGGCGGTTCTACCATCACGGCGGAACCATCGAGGGCGGGCGGGCCTTCATCCTTCTGGTGCCCGAAGGGAGGGTAGCCGTGGCCATCCTCACCAATCTCAGCGGGGCACGGTTCGCGGAGCAGGACGCACTGAAGCTTGCGGAGCTGTTCCTGGAGCAACCCCGCGGGGACCGGCTGGAGAATTGATGGAACTCTACGAGAACATCCTGGAGACCCTGGGGAACACTCCCCTGGTCAAGCTCGGCCGCTTCCACCCCGGGCCCGCCATCCTGGCGGCCAAGGTCGAGTCGTTCAACCCCGGCTCCAGCGTCAAGGACCGCATCGGCATCGCCATGATCGAGGCGGGGGAGAGGGCGGGGCTCCTCGAGCCGGGCGGCACCATCGTCGAGCCCACCTCCGGCAACACCGGCCTGGGGCTCGCCATGGCGGCCAACCTTCGGGGCTACAGGCTGATCTGCACCGCAGCCGACAAGATCCCCAAGGAGAAAGTGGCGCTGCTCGAGGCCATGGGCGCCACCGTCATCACCTGCCCGACCAACGTCGCGGCGGACGACCCGCGCTCCTACTACAAGGTGGCGGAGCGCATCCGCGACGAGCAGGGGGCCTACCTGCCCTACCAGTACTACAACCAGGCGAACCCCGAGGCCCACTACCGCACCACCGGCCCGGAGATCTGGCGCCAGACCGGCGGCCAGGTGACCCACTGGGTGGTGGGCGTCGGCACGGGCGGCACGATCAGCGGCGCCGCCAAGTTCCTCAAGGAGCAGAACCGGGACGTCCGCGTGATCGGCGTCGACACCGTGGGGAGCGTCTACACCCACTACTTCAAGCACCGCGAGATGCCCCCCGCCGAGCAGATCCACCAGTACCTGATCGACGGCATCGGCGAGGACTTCATGCCCTCGACCGTCTGGTGGGACTACATCGACGACATGATCCCCATCGACGACCAGACCGCCTACGACGCCACGATGGAGCTGGCGAAGAAGGAGTCCATCTTCACCGGCTCCTCGGGCGGCGCCGCCGCGGCCGGCGCCCGGCAGGTCGCCCGTTCCCTCGGTGAGGACGGCCTGGTGGTGACCCTCTTCCCCGACTCCGGCGAGCGCTACCTCTCGAAGCTCAACAAGGACTGGCTGCGGGAGAAGGGTCTGCTGGACGGCTGAGCTTAAAAGCCCCGGCAAGACTTTTGCAGCCCAATCCACCCCGCCACCACCTTGTCGAGTGGGCGGTAGCCGTAATGCGTCGTCCGAAGCCGCAGAACCTCTGGCACGTGCTCCAGGAGACGGTCGCCAACTGGACCAAGCACGGCGCCACCACGCACAGCGCGGCGCTGGCCTTCCTCTCTCTCTTCTCCCTGGCCCCGGTCCTCATCCTGGTGATCGCCGTCTCCGGCTGGGCCTTCGGCCAGGAGGCGGCCCGCGGACAGGTCCGCCGGGAGCTCGCCCGCTACATCGGACCCGAGGAGGCGGCGGTGGTCGAGGAGGTCGTGGCCGCCAGCGCCAGGCCGCGAACGGGCCGGATCGCCGCCGTGGCCGGCCTCGTCACGCTGCTGCTCAGCGCCACGGCCGCCCTGATGCAGCTCCAGGACTCCCTCAACACGATCTGGGAGGTGGTCCCCAAGCCGGGCTTCTTCTTGAAACGGCTCCTCAAGAAGCGGCTGCTCTGCTTCGGGCTGATCCTCGGCGCGGGGATCCTCATCCTCCTCTCGCTCGCCGCCAGCGCCGGCCTCGCCGCCGTCCAGCGGGTCCTGGAAGCCCGGTTCGGGATCGGCCTCGCCACCCTGCTGGGCTGGACGGACGTCCTGCTCTCCTGGCTCCTGATGACGCTGCTCTTCGCCATGGTCTACCGTCTCCTGCCGGACGTCGAGCTGTCCTGGCGCGAGGTCGCCTGGGGATCGGCGGTCACGGCGGTGCTCTTCCTGCTCGGCAAGTACGCGATCGGCTTCTATCTCCAGAAGACCGGCGTCACCTCGACCTACGGCGCCGCCGGATCGCTGGTGCTCGTCCTGCTCTGGGTCTACTACTCCTCCCTGGTCTTCATGCTGGGGGCGGAGTTCACCCGCGTCCACTCCCGCCGCTACCGCGAGGGCCGCGCCCCGGCCACTCCCGGAGCCGTGCGCACGAAGACGATCACGGTGCCCGTCAAGGCCTCCTGACATGAGAAAGACTGCCATTCCCCGCCGCTGGCTCGCCCTCGGGCTCCTCCTGGGGGCCCTCCCCGCGCCCCTCCACGCCGCCCGCCTGAAGGTCGAGGTGGACGGGGTGAAGCGGGACCTGGAGCGCAACATCCGCTCGGCCCTGAGCCTGGAGAAGCTCGACCGCGACGAGCTGACCGAGGAGCGCATCCGGCGCCTGCACGCCGACGCGCCCGAGGAGATCGAGGAGGCGCTCCAGCCCTTCGGCTACTACCGGCCCCAGGTGCGCTCCGAGCTGCGCCAGGAGAAGGACCAGTGGATCGCCCGCTACGAGGTGGATCCCGGCCCGCCGGTCAAGATCGCCAGCGTCGACCTCCAGATCACGGGCGACGGGGCGGACGACCCCCGCTTCCGCGAGATCGCGGCGCGCTTCCCCGTCAAGCAGGGGGCCGTCCTCTTCCATCCCGACTACGAGCAGGGCAAGCAGGCCCTGGTCGACCTCGCGGCCGAGGAGGGCTACCTCGACGCCACCTTCCGGGCCAACGAGGTGCGGGTGAGCATGGCGCGCTACCAGGCCGACGTCGTCCTCCACTACGACACCGGCCCCCGCTACCGCTTCGGCGAGGTCCGCTTCAACCAGAACGTGCTCGACCCCGACCTGCTGAAGGGCTACGTCACCTTCAAGCCGGGCGAGCCGCTCGACGTCAACAAGGTCCTGGAGATGCAGAACGCCATCTCCGACAGCCCCTACTGGAGCCGCGTCGAGGTGGTGACCCGCCAGGACCAGGCGAAGGGGCTGGAGGTCCCCATCGACGTCGACCTCGTGCCCAGCAAGACCATGCGCTTCTCCGGCGGCGTGGGCTACGGCACCGACAGCGGGCCGCGGGTGAACGGCGCCTGGGAGCTGCGCCGCCTCAACCGGCGGGGCCACCGCGCCGAGGCCGAGGTGCGCGCCTCCCAGATCGAGCAGAACCTGCGGGTCAGCTACTTCATCCCCGGCCCGTACCCGCGCACCGACGTTCTCTCCTACAACCTCGGCTACGACCGGGAGGACACGGACACCAGCCTGAGCGAGACGGGCCTGATCGGCGCCCAGCTCACCCAGGCCCGGGGCGGCTGGCGCGAGGCCTTCTCCCTCACCTACCAGCGCGAGGACTTCGAGGTGGGCCTGGACCAGGGGGTCTCGAACCTCCTCGTGCCCGGCGCGAGCTGGGAGCGGGTCAAGGCCGACGACCGCATCTTCGCCACCAAGGGCTACCGCCTGCTGGGCTCCTTCCAGGGCGCCGAGGCGAGCCTGCTCTCCGACTCCTCGTTCCTCCAGGCCGACGTCCAGGGCAAGGTCATCCGCACCCTGGGCGAGCGCAACCGCGTCATCGGCCGGGCCGAGGTGGGCTACACCGTCACGGACGAGTTCCGGGAGCTGCCTCCCCGGTTCCGCTTCTTCGCCGGCGGCGACCGCAGCGTCCGCGGCTTCGCCTACCAGGCCCTGGGCGAGGAGGACGAGGCGGGCAACGTCATCGGCGGCAAGGCCCTGCTCGTGGGGAGCCTCGAGTACGAGCTGTGGTTCCCGGAGATGTGGGGCCAGAAGCTGGGCGCCGCCGTCTTCTACGACGCCGGCAACGCCTTCAAGGCCTTCGGCGGTGCGCTGGAGCAGGGAGCGGGAGTGGGGCTGCGCTGGCGCTCGCCGATCGGCCCTGTCCGCGCCGACTTCGCCTGGGCGCTCTCCGAGGAGGGCCGGCCCTTCCGCTTCCACCTGAACATCGGACCCGATCTATGAGCCCGGACACGCCGACTCCTCCGGAAACCGCCCCCGAGGCGGCCCCGCCGCCGCCCTCGCCGCCGCCGAAGAAGCGCCGTCGCTGGCTGCGCTGGACGCTTGGAATCCTGCTGGTCCTCTGCGTCCTTCTCGTCCTCCTGCTCGGCGGGGCCTGGTACACGGTCTCCTCCGAGCGGGGCACCCGCGTCGTGCTCACCCGCCTCGCGGGCATGATTCCGGGCGAGCTGACGGTGGGCTCTCAGCGCGGCCCGCTCACCGGACCCCTGGAGCTGCGCGACGTCCACTACAAGACCGACGCCATGGACGTGCGGGTGAAGCGGGTCTTCCTGGACTGGCACGCGCGCCAGCTCCGGCGGCGCATGGTCGACATCGAGCGGCTCCACGCCAACGGCATCCGCATCGTCCTGCCCCCGGCCAAGGTGGAGGAGGAGACCGAGGACGGCCGGCTGATCGACATCCACCTGCCGGTCAACATCATCGTGCGCGACGCCCTGATCCGGGACGTCGAGATCGTCCGCGCCGGCCAACCGCCGTTCCGTCTCGACCGCATCGCCTTGGACGCCCGGAGCGAGCGCCTGCGCGACGTGGTGCACGTGCGGAGCCTGCAGGTGGACGGCCCCATCTTCCGGCTGCGGGCCCAGGGGGACCTCAACCCGGTCGGCGCCTACGGGGTGAACCTGCGGGCGCAGGCCACCTACGATCCGCCGCAGTACCCGCCCTTCGTGGTGACCGGCGCCTTCAACGGCACCCTGGAGCGGCTCGGCGTGGCCGCCACCCTGACCCAGCCCTTCGACGCCAAGGTGCAGGGCAACCTCCTCACCCCCATGCGCGAGCTGGGCATGGACCTGGCCGCCCAGGTTAGGGGGTTCGACGCCAAGGAGATCAACCCCGAGTGGCCGGTGGCGCGGGTCTCCCGGGGGGACGTCAAGATCCGCGGCCAGCTCGACAACTTCACCTCCGAGGGCCGGGTCTTCGGCTCCTACGAGGGCTACGGCTCCGGCGAGGCCGACTACCGGCTCGCCCGCCGCGGCGAGGACTTCTTCTTCGAGTACCTGAACTTGAAGACCGAGAACGGCGCCGACCTCTCCGCCAAGGGGACGGTGGGGACCGGCACCCAGGACCTCGACCTCGACCTGGTGGCCGACTGGCACCGGCTCGCCTGGCCGCTCCAGGGCGGCGCGCCGGTCGTGGTCAGCCGCTCCGGCGAGGCGCGGATCCGCGGCAGCCTCGCCGACTACGAGGTGGCGGTGAACGCCTACATCACCGGCCCCAGCATCCCGCCGGGGCACTGGGTCCTGGCCGGCCGCGGGAACAAGGAGCGGATGAACGTCCGCTCCGTGCGCGGGGACCTGCTGCGCGGACGGCTCGCCGCCGCCGGCACCGTGTCCTGGAAGCCGGCCGTCTCGTGGCGGCTGCGGGCGACCGGCGACGGGATCAACCCCGGCGCCCAGTGGCCCGAGTGGCCCGGCAGCCTCGACTTCGCCGTCGCCAGCAACGGCGTGCTGCGCAGCGGCGCGCCCTACGGCCGGGTGGACCTGACCGACTTCGGCGGCAATCTCAGGGGCAACCCGGTCGCCGGCCGGGTGCAGTTGGAGCTGGCGGGGGACCGCTACCACCTGCCGGGGCTCGACGTCCGCTCGGGCTCGGCCCGCCTGACCGCTGCCGGCGCCTTCACCAAGAGCGCCGGCAACCTCGACTGGCGGCTCGAAGCCCCCAACCTCGGGGAAGCCCTGCCGGACGCCGGCGGCTCGCTCACCGCCCAGGGCAACCTCGCGGGCCCCTGGAAGGCCCCGCGGGTGCGCGCCCAGGCCGGCGGCCAGTCGCTCGTCTTCCGCACCTACAACGTCGAGACCGTGGCGCTCGCCGCCGACGTGGACCTCTCGCGCAACGGCCCCATGCTGATCGACCTCGACGCCGCCAACGTGGGAGTGAGCGAGCGTAGGTTCGAGACCGTCACGCTCGACGGCAGCGGCACCCGCGGCGCCCACGAGCTCGCCCTGGCCGTGCGGGCCAAGGAGGGGAGCTTCGACCTCGCCCTGGCCGGCGGGCTCACCGGCACCACGGACTGGAGCGGCGAGATCCGCCGCCTCGACCTTCAGAACCAGCAGACGGGCAACTGGAGCCTCGCCGGTCCCGCCGGGCTCGCCGCCGGCACCACCCGCGCCGCCCTGCGCAACTTCTGCTGGACCTCGACCCAAAACAACGGAGCCCGCCTCTGCGCCGAGGGCCAGTGGTCCAAGACCGGCCCGTGGAACGCCTCGGGCAACATCGCCGACCTGCCGTTCTCACTCTTCAAGCCCTTCCTGCCGCCCGACCTCGAGATCACCGGCGGCGTCAACGGCACCTTCACCGGCACCGGCACCACCCGCGGCTTCGTCAACGCCAACGTGGACATCCATCCGGGCCCGGGCGAGATCCGCTACCCGACCACGACCGGCGAGACCGCCCGCATCCGCTACGACCAGGGCACCGTCCGCCTGGTGGCCGGCGCCGACGGCCTCACCGGCCACGCCGACCTCGCCTTCGTGGACACCGGCCTCGTCAAGGCCGACCTCCGGCTCCCCCAGTACAACGTCATCGGCGCGCCCCTCCAGAGCCAGACCGTGGGCGGCCGCATCGTCGCCGACTTCACCAACCTCAACCTGGTGGAAGCCTTCGCGCCCGACCTCGAAAACCCCCGCGGCACCCTCACCGCCGACCTCACCCTGGGCGGCACCGTGGCCAAGCCCACCGCCATCGGCGCCGCCAGGCTGGAGCAGGCCCAGGTGGACGTGCCCCGCTACGGCTTGAAGGTGCGGCAGATCCAGTTCACGGCCGCGAGCGAGGGCCAGGGGCCCATCCGGCTCCAGGGCAGCGCCCGCTCCGGCCAGGGCACCGTGACCTTAGCCGGTGCCGCGGCCCTCGACGGCAGCCCCACGCGCATCACCGTCGAAGGGCGGAACTTCCTCGCCTCCGACACCAAAGAGGCCAAGGTGATCGTCTCGCCCAACATGGAGATCGCCATGCAGGGGGCGCGCATCGACGTCAACGGCGACGTCACCATCCCCGAGGCCGAGATCGGCCAGCAGAAGCGCCGCCAGGCGGCCATCCCCGTCTCTCAGGACGTCATCATCATCCCGCCGTCCGAGGAGAACCTCGGGACCCCCGAACAGCAACGGCAGCTCTTCGCCCGCATCCGGGTCATCCTGGGAGAGAAGGTCACCGTCAAGGCCTACGGCTTCAATGGCCGGCCCACGGGGAGCCTGCTGGTCATCGAGCAGCCGGGCAAGGCCACCGTGGGCGTGGGCCAACTGGTGATCCAGGAAGGCGTCTACAAGGCCTACGGGCAGGACCTGACCCTCGACCGCGGCCGCCTGATCTTCGCCGGCGGACCCATCGCCAATCCGGGGCTCGACCTGCGCGCCTACCGCAAGGCGGACGACGGCACCGTGGCGGGCATCAACGTCAAGGGCACGCTGCGCTCCCCCCAGACCACGGTCTACTCCGATCCGCCCATGGGCGAGAGCGAGGCCCTGGCCTACCTGCTCCTCGGCCATCCGCTCGGCCAGGCCACGCCGCAGGAGGGCAACCTGGTGGCCAACGCCGCCAACTCCCTGGGGCTCAAGGGGGGCAACCTGATCGCCAAGAAGCTCGCCGCCCGCTTCGGCCTGGAAGAGGCTCGCATCGAGAGCACGGGAGGGCTCAAGGAGTCCTCGCTCGTGGTGGGCAAGTACCTCTCGCCGCGCCTCTACGTCACCTACGGCCTCGGCCTCTTCGAGCCGGTCAGCACCTTCCGCATCCGCTACATCCTCGGCCGCCAGTGGACCATCAAGGCCGAGCAGGGCGAGGAGACCAGCGCCGACTTCCTCTACACCATCGAGCGCGGCAAAGGAGGCGAGACCCCGGTGCCCCCCAAGAAGGAAAAGGGAGAAGAGGTCAAGGCGCCGCCGACGACGACGGGGACGGGCGGGGGATCGGAACCGCCGTAGGTCTCAAGATCGTGACCCGGTAGGTGGTGATCGTCAGGGATCTAAGCTTGACGCCGTAGCGGCACGAGCTGCTCGATTTCAGCCGCCTCCTTGCTGTGGATCGCGTGCCACAGGTCCCAGTCCTGTTGAAGGCCCAGCCAGAAATCGGCCGACATACCGAGGACACGCGCCAGCCGGAGCGCCGTGTCAGGCGTGACAGAACGCTTCCCCCGGATGATCTCGTTGAGCCTTGGGAAAGAGACTCCAAGCCGGATCGCAAACGCCGACTGACTGATCCCCAGCGGCTTCAGGAATTCCTCCAACAGCATCTCCCCTGGATGCGTCGGGGGAAGATGCCGAGGAAGCCGGCACCCCACGAGAGAGTCCTTGCCAGAGTTGCCTACGTAGGTTTTCTGCAAGAATAACCCTCCTACCTGCGAGGTTCGGAGCTTTTGCGGGGCGGCCGCAAATCCAGAGAGTTGGTCAGGTCGGGTTAGGTATCACCGCTCGGGGGGGTTCAGCAATGCCTTAAGACCTGGCATAAAAACCCCTATAGGATTATCAACGGCATCTGGGTCTGCCAATGCACGCCTTACCTGAGTAGCTATCTCTGCCTTGTAAGTATCGAGCTTAGGAACTAGAGTATAGATACTTGTGGTGTCAACCTTGACAGTGCGAACTTGGTCAATATCAAATGGTATTCTGTCACCGGCTCGGACTAACTGCACCGTAGGTTTGCGACAGGCATGACGTAGTGATAGCTCATAAAAAACGTTCGGATTGTGGAATGAAAGATCTGCGATTACAAGTCGAGCGTGGACGACATGCTCGATTATCTGCCG
>DASWME010000191.1:0-1636 GCA_036399915.1 Thermoanaerobaculia bacterium | reverse complement strand
TGGTGCCGTCCCAGCGCTGGGTGTACGCGTAGCTGGACCCCCATGGAGCGACCAGGTAACCGGCGGCGAAGCAGGAGTTCAGGGCGGGGCAGGAGACGGCGGTGAGGCGGTTGTTGGTGGAGTTCGCGCCGTTGGGGGTGGCTTCGAACATCCACCGGGCCGCAAGGGACTGAGCCGGAAACACCAGGGCGAACAAAAGAAAAACGAACACCCATGCATGGCGCCCAAATGGCGCGAGACCCCCCGGTCGCGACTTCCCTCCCTTCATGAACTCGGGAGTTTATTCTCCCTTACGTTCAACATGGTTAAGGCCTAGTTAAAGCAATGGCGAGGGTGGGAATCGAACCCACGACACCACGATTTTCAGTCGTGTGCTCTACCAACTGAGCTACCTCGCCTGGTGAGGACGCGGCGGGCCGCGCAGAGCGAAGGCTAGCGGCCGGGGGGAGTTCGCGGCTGATTGCATGGGGCCATGCGACGGGCTCGCCCGGCCCCCCTGTTTGCCGCCGCCGCGCTCGCGGCAGCGGTGGCGTTGTCGGGAGCGACCGCTGCCGATCGCCCGGTGCCCAGCGGCCTGCCCGGGCCGGCGCTCGACTCCGATCCCGGCTGGCTCGCACGGGGGGCGCCGCTCGGCGCGGAAGCGCCGCTCTGGGCCCGGCGCATGTACCGGCGATCGCTGCTGGCTATGCGCGCGGCCACCGATCCGCGCAGCGGCGCCGTCGTCGCCGGGGCGCCGCCTGGCTGGGCGTACGTCTGGCCCCGCGATGCCGGCGCCGTCGCGCTGGCGCTCGCCTCTGCCGGCTACCGGCCGGAGGCGAGGCGCATAGCCCGCTTCCTGCTTCGCCTCGACCTCGACGCGGCGGCGCGGTTCTACCGCGACGGGGCGCCAGTCCCCGGCCGGGAGGCGCAGGGCGATGCGGGAGGCTGGGTGGCAATCGCGGCGCGGGAGGCTGGCGTGCCGGCTCGGGTCCAGACCGTGCCCTGGCGCGGGCGCGCCGACTATCAGGAGAAAGAGTCGGGCGAGTACCTCGCCAACGCGATCGCCTCCGGGGCGGCGCCGGATCTCCTGCGAGCGATCTTCGCGAGCCAGGGCCGGCTGGTCCGGCGCGCGGAGAATCCGGAGTCGGGTCTCGACACCGCCGCCGCCTGGGCCGTTGAGCCGTTCCCACGGCCGCGCCTCTTCCCCGTCCTCCGCCGCACGCTGCCCCGCCTCGCCGCCGGCGCCGGCCGCTTCGGCCTGCTCCCCTCGGAAAACTGGGACGGCGGCGAGGACCCGTGGACGGCCCCGACCGCCTGGACCGCGTGGAGCCTCGCGGCGCTCGGCGAGCGGCGCAGCGCCCTGCGGCTGATGGCCGCCCTGCGGCGCGCCGCGACGCCCGCCGGCCTCCTCCCCGAGCGGGTGGACGCCGAGACCGGCGCGCCGCGCTCGACCACGCCGCTCGCCTGGTCGCACGCCTTCGCCGTCCTCGCCCTGCGCGAGCTTTGGCCTAGCGAAGCGCCCCGAGCGCGGCGCTGACCGCCTCCTCCGGCGTCTCTGCCACGACGATCCCCGGCGCCGACTCCATCTCGCCCTCGCCCTTCAGCGTCCAACTGCGCAGGGCAACGACGGGGCGGCCGATCGCCCGCGCGAAGCCGA
>DASWME010000190.1:0-4713 GCA_036399915.1 Thermoanaerobaculia bacterium | reverse complement strand
CGGAATCCCCGGTGGTAGGCGAGATAGAGCCCGCGGCAAATGGGGTGGTCAGTGGCGGGCTCCCCCCAGTAGCTCGCGAGCAGCAGGTCGCGGTGCTCGGGCCGGAAGAGGGCCAGGCGCGAAAGATCGCGCAGCCGTTCGGAGACGCTGGGCGGCGGGCCCACGCGCGTCCGGTTGAGGTCCACCAGATAAAGGGCCGTGGGCCGGCGGTCCGGCCCGCAACGCAGGAGGACGTTGCCCCCCGACAGATCGCGGTGCCAGAAGCCAGCGTCGTGCAGCCGCCGGGCGGTCCTCCCCAGGGCTTCGACGAAGGCCGGGAAATCCACCCCGGGGAAGCGCTCCGCTTCCTCCCCAGCGTTGGCGGCGCGGAAGAGGTAGCGCGCCGCGATCACGTCCGGCAGGTGGCGGCATAGATAAAAGGACGGGCCGGTCTCGCTCGCAGACTCGATGAGCATCACCGGCTCGGGCGTGGAGAGCCCCGCCGCCAGGAGGGCCCGGGCCACGCGCCAGCTCTTCGCGGCCTTGCTCCCCCACAGGCGTCGCCGCAGCCGGTCCGGCAGCGCGCGGTGGCGGAACTGCTTGACGACCACCTCGATCGGCCCCGCGGCGGTCTCAAGCCGGGAGACGTAGAGATAATTGCGCCCCCAGTGCAGCGTCTTGATCGCGGCACCAGGATCGATCAGCCGCGCCACCGCCGCCGGCAGGTCCGGAGGGCGCAACTCGGCAGCCAGCTCGCCGGTCCAGCCGGGGATCGCGAAGGGCTCGGCCCGGATATCAGACCTCCACGACGTCGAAGCGCTCGTGGTGCAGCTCGGGATCGCTCTGCAGGAGGAGGTGGACCCCGAGCGAGCGCTCCAGCTCGTCGAAGATGGCCCGCTCCTCCTGCTGCAGGGCGCGGGCGATCTCGGGGTGGACGCGCAGCAGGAGCTCGGAGTTGGCGGCGCGGCCGCGCAGGTGGAGAAGCTCCTTGCGCAGGTTCAGACAGATCGTGGCGGTCGACTTGATGCGCCCGCGGCCGCCGCAGTAGGGGCAGCCTTGAGTGAGCAGGCGTTCCAGGTTGGCCCGGCTGCGCTTGCGGGTGATCTCGACCAGGCCGAACTCGGAGATGTTGAGCACCTTGGTCTTCGCCCGGTCCTTGCGGATCTCGCTCTCCAGGCTGGCGAAGACCTGCTCGCGATTGGCGGCTTCCACCATGTCGATCAGGTCGATGACGATGATGCCGCCCAAGTCCCGCAGGCGGATCTGGCGTACGATCTCCTGCACCGCCTCCAGGTTGGTCTGGAGCACCGTCTCCTCGAGATTGTTCTGGCCCACAAAGCGGCCGGTGTTGACGTCGATCGCCACCAGCGCCTCAGTGGGATTGATGACGATGTAGCCGCCGGACTTGAGCCAGACCTTGCTCTTCAAGGCCGCCTCGATCTGCTCCTCGATGCCGAACTGCTCGAACAGGGTGGCCCCCTGCCGGAAGAGCTTGACCTTGGCGACCAGGCCGGGCTGCACCTGGTCGAGGAACTCGACGATCCGCTCGTAGGTCTCCTCGCCGTCGACCCAGAGGACAGCGAAATCCTGCCGCAGCAGGTCGCGCACCACCCGCAAGGCGAGGTCGAGGTCCTGGTGGAGCAGAGTGGGGGCCGGAACCCGGCCGGCGCGGTGGCGGATCTTTTCCCAGAGCCGCGAGAGGTAGAGGAGGTCGCTCTCGAACTCCTCCCGCCCCTTGCCCTCTCCCGCCGTGCGCACGATCAGGCCGCCGCCCGGCACCGGGAGCTGGTGGAGCACGCCGAGCAGCCGCTCCCGCTCGGCATCGTCCTCGATGCGGCGGGAGACGCCGAAGTGGCGCACGGTGGGCAGCAGCACCAGGTAGCGGCCGGGCAGAGTGACGTGCGTGCTGATGCGCGCCCCCTTGCTGGGCAGCGGGTCCTTGACCACCTGGACGATGATCTCCTGCCCCGCCTTCAGGAGGTCGTCGATCGAGGGGGAGCCCCCCTGGTGGGCGGCCGCCAGGTTGTTCTCCTCGGAGCGCCCGTCGTCGATCTCCAGGTCCTCCATGGCCTCGACGTCGGCGGCCACGTCGCTCACATAGAGGAAGGCGTCGCGCTCGAGCCCCACGTCCACGAAGGCGGCCTGCATGCCCGGCAGCACGCGCGTGACCCGCCCCTTGTAGACGTTGCCCACCAGGCCGCGGTGCCGGTGCCGCTCGACGAAGATCTCCGTCAGGCGGTCGTCCTCCAGAACGGCGATCCGCGTCTGGTGGGAATCGCTTTCGATGAGCATCTTGAGGCTCATGGCGGGGGATAGAGTACCAAAAGCCCGCTCCCCAAGGCCCTCACCTCCCCGACCTCCTCTCCCCGAGGAAGAGGAGGGAGAAAATAAAAGGTGCGTGGGCCGTCGCCAACTTGACGGGACACCTGGGACATCGAGCAGATTCTCCCCGTCGAGGCCCGGGAGTCGCTGATCCTGCAGGTCGACTAGGAGGTCTCGCAGCTCCCCACCGAGAGCGTCTATCTGTGGAGGAAGATCCTAGAGGGCTGAAGCATGCTGCTTCCCTAGGAGGTCCGCAGGTGAGGAAAAGACTCTCGTCAACTGAGGCGCTGTAATACGCTACGCCGCTCTCCCGACCCAGGCTTGATCTTCTCGAGCACTTCAGCGAGGGCCTCTTCCGTCACCTCTGTATCGTAGGCCGCCTGGGCAGCCAGTAGCCGTTGGACAGGCCAAAGAACCGCAGAGGCGCAGGTCCGTATCGGCCGTGATGGCGCGCTTGCCGGCCACGATCTCGCCGATCCGCTGGGCGGGCACGCCGATCTCCTTGGAAGACGGTACTGCGAGAGCCCCATCGGAACAAGAAACTCCTCGCATAAAGTTCTCCGGGAGTCACAGGCTTGAGCTTTGCCCATCGCGTCTCACCCGTCAGTGGTAGTCCACGATCTCGACGTCTTCGGCGCCGCCGGCCGTCCAGCGAAAGCACACACGGAACCGCCGTTAGGACTTCATGCTCAAACATTTTCTCTCATCGACCTCAATACTTCAATTCGCTTGTTAAGCAGCTCTCTCCCGACGGCCTCAAGTGCGCGCCCATAGTACTCTCGTGTAGGTCGCGCGAGGGTCACACCTCGGTTAGTCAATACCAATAAAGCGCTATACATATCGAGACTAAACCGCCTGAACAAGTCACGCTTACCGAAAATCTCTATATTTTCTCGTCTAAAAGCCGGCATCTCGCCATAATTAGTTAACATGCCAAGGCAATAATCAAGCAGGTCTATCAAGTTGTCCGCCCTTGCCGTTTCGTCGGTGAGGGGGTCACGATCATATTCGACGTCAAGAACGTTTGATGCCACCGCCGAGAGTCGTCGCATTATACATGCATAGCAGGTGCCATCATGCCGACCAAATCGCTGCGTAATACATGAATGCGTATGCGTGATCACATCCGGCCGCCTGCATTGTGCCAGCACTTCGGCCTTCGTGTTGTTCTCGAACGGCAGCTCAATTCTGGCTGCCCTTAAGAAGAGAGCGGAAATCACCCTTACGCGTTCTACTACATATGGGTGAGTCGTCAAAGTCACCTGATCGAGTGGGCCGAAGCGCGGCTGATACATTGTGGGTCCAACTTCGCTAACAACAAGCTCGGCGCTCCTTGCTAGCCACGCGACCGCGAGGCCAGTGGTTAAGTATAAGAAGCCCCTAAGTTGTGCGAAGCGGCCTCTTCCTATCTCAGGCATACGGAAAATAGCCAATTTTATACCAGCAGGTTCGAGAAGCTTTGCAGATAATCGGCGGACAATTCCATTGATTTTGGATTGATCAACGTGCGAACAGAAAAGGGCGTGGACTTGGTCGGTCTTTCTGAGTGTCTCAAGAATGCCGCAAACAGAGTCTACACCTCCTGAAAAAAGACACACTGCGTTAGCCGAACCGAACTGCCCGTTCGCCTGAACCGGCTCTGAGACTTCGAAGCGTATGCTCAGCTCGAAGTCCCGCAGGAGCACCAGATTAAATAGCAGCCGCAATTCACTGGCAACTTCCGTCGTGTTGACACTTGGCAAGAATGGCTGGCGGATAATAATCTCAACCCGTTGCGGAGACACCTCTAGGAGTCGCTTCTCCAAGGCAAAAGCCGCTTGGCCCAGGAGGAGAAGACCCAGTGCATCCGCGCCCTCAGGGGAGAGGAACGGGAGATACTCATTATGGGGCGCGGGAGATACTACTAGGGGTGTCTCCTCAGTCACTTACGACTCTCCCTCCGCGCCAAGGCTTGCTCAATCGCAGTCGCCTTCAGCGACTCGATCGACTGCTGGTCCACATACTTGCCAGGGTTTCTGCGTGTCTCTTCGCAGAAGACCCGCGCAGCTGCCTTCGCCAATGCTTTCAGCTCCCTAGTCGTCCGAAGCTTGATACGAGTCTCCAAGGAGACATACCGCGGATTGAAGACATCCTGTGCATACCGTATGCTGTCTAGCACCTGGAATAGGAGCCCCGCAACGAAGTTAACCTCTAGATCGTTAGAGGGAGAGGAGGAGCTCATCGCCTCCCACCTCCAAGAGTCTGCTTGGCGGCGTCTATTACGACTTTATCGAGGGCATTGTCGTCCGGTATCGAGTTCTCGCGTTTGACAGTAGACCAAGCAACGCGAAGCCGTTTGTCCAATTCTTGGGCCGTAAGCTCCTTCGCGCTGGGAGCTAGGCGTGTCACTACCTCCAGTAGTTTCAATCCGTA
>DASWME010000189.1:0-23834 GCA_036399915.1 Thermoanaerobaculia bacterium | reverse complement strand
GGTCCAGGCTTCTGATGCTAACAGCTCGAGACAGCGCATCTATGGGTGGCGTAAGCGTCGACCTGGAACATCGTGCCGTTGAAATAGCAGGCGGTCGTTGTGACCTGGTTGACGGTCCCGCAGACGCCGTCGTAGCCCAGGTCCAAGCAGTGCTGGTCGGCCCTGTTGCGGAGAGCGGTGGTGAGGGCGCTCTGGGCTGCGGTGCAGTCGGAGCCCATCCCCCAGTCCGAGGGGCCGTCGGGGGTTTGGGTCGAATAGATTGTAGTGGGGCAGAAGGTTCGGCAACCGTCCGGGGGCAGCTTGGTCTCGGGAGCCGGGGTGAAGAGCGGTGGCTCAATGCTGACAGCCGGGCTCTCCCCGATACAGTCCGCCCATGCCGCCGCGAACGAGAACAAAGAGGTTACACACAGGGCTACGAATGCTACTCTGCGCAGCTTAGCCATTACGGCACCTCCTAGCTTGAGATTCGCAAAATCGCGAATCTCGTCCAACTATACATGTTAGTATAGGCCGGTCAAGAGGTAGCGATCGTAATAGGGCGGGAGTGAAGTGGATGGATGAAACCGTTTCGGCACCTCTCCCGTATTACGTAATAAGGAGGAAACTATGCGCAGAGTCACGATGTTGGTCCTCGTCCTCATGGTGGGTGCAACCCAAGGAGCAACGGCCGCCTCCAGCGCGAGCGCGGCATCGGAACTGATCAGGCAGGTAGAGGACCTGCTGATGCTCGCGGCGCCCGGAGAACTGAACGCCCCTGAGAAGGCCATTTCCCGGCGGAACATAGCGGACGCGAACATGACCGCTCCAGTGCTCGCAATCGGAGAGCAGATGTTCTTTCCTGACGGCTCATCGGTGAGGGTAGTGGCGCTGGCGTTCCCGACTCAAATGGTCCCCGTCATCTGCCGTAACGATCTCGCGGCCGGAGCGTGCGCAAAGCTGCGTGTCGGCCAGCGAATCAGTACCGTCAACGACATCGTCACGTTCCAGGACGGGTTTTACCACAATCTATCGCTTTTTTATGTGCGGACGCTCAGGACCAAGTAGAAATGAGAGAGAGCGCGGCAGGAGAGTAATTTCGCCAGTGGCAACCGAGCCCTACAAGTATTCGTTACTTAACTTTGATCAGGGATTTGTCGGCGTAGCACTGAAGCTCAGGCGCCTCTTTCTATTACCTGCTCTCGCAAAAGAGAACCCGACATGAAAGTGACGGTAAAGTCGTTACCAGTTTGCGTCCCCTTTCTCCCTCGGGGAGAGAGGGGCGAGGGGAGTGAGGACCCAGAGCAGCCAACCTGACAGGTCGAGTCAGGTTTCCAACAGCTCCAATACCTTGGCCACCGCCTCCCCCGGTGGCACCAGGTGCTTCTCGCGGTCGCGGCGCAGCGAGACCTCGACCTTGCCGCCGGCGAGCGACTTGGCGCCGACGGTGAGGCGCACAGGGATGCCGATCAGGTCGGCGTCCTTGAACTTGACGCCCGGACGCTCATCGCGGTCGTCGAAGAGCACCTCCGCGCCCCGCTCCAGGAGCTGGCCGTACAGCTCCTCGGCGACGCCGCGGACCTCCGCGTCCTCGGGGTTGACGGCGGTCAAGAGCACCTCGAAGGGAGCGAGCGGACGGGGCCAGATGATGCCGTCCCTGTCGTGGTTCTGCTCGATGGCGGCGGCCACCGTGCGGCCGATGCCGAGGCCGTAGCAGCCCATGATCATCGGCTTGTCGTTTCCCTCCTCGTCGGTGAAGTTGCAGCCCATCGCCGCCGAGTACTTGGTGCCCAGCTTGAAGATGTGCCCCACCTCGATGCCGCGGAACAGCTCGAGGGTGCCCTCGCAGCGCGGGCAGGGATCGCCGCCCGCGACCAGCAGCAGGTCGGCCCAGTCGGAGAGATCCACGTCCCGGCCCCAGTTGACGTTGACGTAGTGGGCGTCCCCCTTGTTGGCGCCGGTGACGAAGTTGGTCATGCTCTTGACGCCGACATCGGCCACGACGGGAATGTCCTTGAGGCCCACCGGACCGGCGAAGCCCACCGGCGCGTTGGTGGCGGCCCGCACCTTCTCCTCGCCAGCCAGGGTGAGGTGCTGGACGTCGAAGTGGTTCTGGAGCTTGACCTCGTTGACCTCGCGGTCGCCGCGGACGAGGGCCGCCACCAGCCCCTTCTCGGTCTCGTAGATCAGGGTCTTGACCAGGCGCTTGGGCGAGACCTTGAGGAAGCGGGCCACGTCCTCGACCGCGTGCTGGCCGGGGGTCGCCACCTCCTCAATGGTTTGCGGCGGATGGGTCTCGCCGGTCTCCTCGCTCCGCCGGGTCTCGGCCCGCTCGACGTTGGCGGCGTAGCCGCAGGCCGGGCAGCGCACGACGGAGCTCTCGCCCGTCTCGGCCACCACCATGAATTCGTGGGACGCCGAGCCGCCGATCGTCCCGACGTCGGCTTCGACCATGGTGTAGTCGAGGTGGCACGCCTCGAAGATCCGGCAGTAGGCGGCGCGCATGGCCTCGTAGGACTCGTCGAGGCTTTCGGGAGTGGCGCCGAAGGAGTAGGCGTCCTTCATCAGGAACTCGCGGCCGCGCATCAGGCCGAAGCGGGGACGGATCTCGTCTCTGAACTTGGTCTGGATCTGGTAGAGGTTGAACGGGAGCTGGCGGTAGCTCTTCACGTCCCGGCGCACCGCGTCGGTGATGACCTCCTCGTGCGTGGGGCCGAAGACGAAGTCGCGCTCGTGGCGGTCCTTGATGCGCAGCAGCTCCTTGCCGTAGCGCTCCCAACGGCCGGACTCCACCCACAGCTCGGCGGGCTGGATGGCGGGCATGGACAGCTCGATGGCCCCGGCCGCGTTCATCTCGCGGCGCACGATGGCCATCAGCTTCGCCATGCTCCGCCAGCCGAACGGCAGGTAGGTGTAGATGCCGGCCGCGACCTTCCTGATCATGCCGGTGCGCACCATGAGCTGGTGGCTGATCACCTCGGCGTCGTTCGGCACCTCGCGGGTGGTGTACAGGTAGTAGCGGCTCCAGCGCATCGCAGTCTCCAGTCGGGGTCGGGATTCTCAGCCCGAAGGGGCGCATTGTACATGGAACGGGAGACCGTAGCGGCGGGGCTGCGTGCCCCGCCGACCGTGCGGGATCAGGATCCGCTGACGGGCCGGCTCAGGGGGGCGGCGGGCACGCAGGCCCGCCGCTACTTTCGCTGCCCCCGCCGCGCCCTTTCGATGAGGCGCGCGGAGTCCTTCATGCACTCCATCATCTTCTCTTGCAGCGCCTCGCCGCGCTCGCCGAGGGTGCGGGCGTGGGCGAGCACGTTGCGCGCCTGGTCCTCCTCGCCGAAGGCCAAGAGGGCCATGCCCAGGTGGGTGAGGGTGGTGGGCGACGGCCCCAGCTCGCTCGACTTGGAAAGGAAGTCGATCGCCTTGTCGAACTCCTTGCGCTTGTAGTGCACCCAGCCCAGGGCGGCCAAGGGGAACTGCTTGATCTCGTCCGGCGCCAGCTCGACCGAGCGGCGGGCGAAGTCCAGCGCCTCGTCGAGGTCCTCCTCCATCTCCGCCAGGTTGTACGCCATCTCGTAGTAGGCGATGGACTTGGTGAAGTTGGAGCTCCCCTCGTCGAGCAGCCGCTCGCCGATGTGGTTGCCCTCGCGGAACTTCCCCTGGCTGCGCATGGCCTCGATCAGGGCGGCGTAGGCGGTGGCCTTGAGCGTCTCGCCGGGGTTCAAGTCCAGCACCTTGCGCGTCACCGCCTCGATCTCCTGATTGCGGTTCATGTGCAGGCACAGCAGGGCGTAGGACATCAGCAGGGTCGGGTTCTCCGGGTCGAGCGCCAGGGCGCGGCGGTAGCAGGAGTGGGCCTGCTTGAGATTGTCGCGGGCGCGGAACTCCTCGCCCTTGCGGAACCAGGCCGCAGCCTCGCCGTCCACCTCGGGCAGCGGCGTGCCGTCGCGCCCGGAGAGGTAGCGCACCAGGTCCTGGTACTGGAGCTTCTTCGGGTTGAGCCGCTGCGCCTGGCGGAAGGCGTCGAGCGCCTTGCGGGTCCAGTGGCGGTCGAGGTAGGCGAGCCCCAGCAGGTGGTGGGCTTCCTCGAAGGCCGGGTCGTGCCGCACCGCCTCCTGCAGGTACTGCACCGCCGAGGTGAGCTTGCCCATCTCGTAGTAGCAGCTCCCGAGCAGGAACAGGGCCTGGGGCACGGGGTCGACCTGCACGGCCCGCTCGAGGAAGAGGACCGCCTTGGCCAGGTTCCCCTTGCCGGCGTAGACGGCGCCCAGGCTGAAGTGGGGCAGGAAGCTTTCGGGGTAGACGGCCACCGCCCGCTTCAGGTACTCCTCGGCCCGGCCGTGGTCGCCGCGCTCGTAGTGGATGACGCCGCTGTAGACGAGCCCCTCGTAGTGGTCCGGCTTCACCTCGAGGACGCGGGAGAAGTAGGCGAGGGCCTGCTCGCTGTTGGCCTCGTTGAAGTGGGTCTCGCCGAGGAAGTAGGCCAGCTCGTAGTTGCCGCGGTCGAGCTTGTAGGCGGCCTCGAGGGCGGCCACCGCCCGCTCGATGTCGAAGGCGAAGAGGGCGTACTCGGCGTCCTCCAGGTACTGGAGGAAGAGCTTGCGCTTGTCGCCGTGGTAGAGCCCGGCGATGCGCTCCTTGGTGGCCAGGAACCGCTCCCGCTTCTCGAGCGCCAGGAGCTGGTAGTCCATCTTCGACTCCCACAGGTCGCTCCACTCGTCCCAGCCGATGTACTTCTTCTGCTCCAGCAGCTCGCGCATGGCGGAGAGGCCGGTCTGGTTGATGAGGATGTTCTTCTCCTGCTTGTGCAGGGCGCCGAGGAGCTGGCGGACCGTCTCGGCGGTGCGCTTGACCGCCTCCTCGAGGATGGAGATCCGCTCCAGCAGGTGCTCGTCGAAGGAGAAGCTCTCCTCGCTCGTCTCCTCGTAGGACTCCTCGTCCTCGCGCAGGGAGCCCGAGAGCACCAGCAGCTTCTGGTGGCAGCGGACGCAGAACTCGTGGTCGTCCCGGTTCGGAGCGCCACAGACTTGGCAGTACATCCTTCTTCTACTTTCCTCCGCCAGATCTAGCTCTGGCCGTAGTCGTAGAAGCCCCGGCCCGACTTGCGGCCCAGGTGGCCCGCGTCCACCATCTTGACCAGCAGCGGGCAGGGCCGGTACTTGGGATCGCCGAACCCCTGGTGGAGCACCCGCAGGATGTCGAGGCAGACGTCGAGGCCGATCAGGTCGGCCAGCGCGAGCGGCCCCATGGGGTGGTTCATCCCAAGCTTCATAACCTCGTCGATGGCGTCGGCCTTCCCGACCCCTTCGTAGAGGCAGAAAACCGCCTCGTTGATCATCGGCATGAGCACGCGGTTGGAGACGAAGCCGGGAGCGTCGTGCACCTCGACCGGGGTCTTGCCCATGCGCCGGGCCGCCGCCTCGACGGCGTCGTAGGTCTCCTGGCTGGTGGCGAGACCGCGGATGACCTCGATGAGCTGCATCACCGGCACGGGGTTCATGAAATGCATGCCGATCACCTTCTCCGGCCGTGAGGTGGCGCCGGCCAGCTTGGTGATCGAGATCGAGCTGGTGTTCGACGCGAGGATGGCCTGCGGCGGACAGAGCCGGTCGAGCTCGGAGAGCACTTTCTGCTTGACCTCGAGCTTCTCCACCACCGCCTCGACCACGAGGTCGGCGCCGTCCACGGCGGCGAGGTCGCCGCCGGTCCTGAGGCGCGAGAGAGCCTGGTCGCGCTCCTCGGGGCTGAGCCTGCCCTTGCCCACCAGGCGCTCGAACCCCTTGCCGATCTGGGCCCAGCCGCGCTCCAGCGCTTCGGGGACCGCGTCCACCAGCACCACGTCGTAGCCGCTGTGGGCGGACACCTGGGCGATGCCGTGCCCCATCGTTCCCGCGCCGACGACTCCGATCGTCCGGATCGACTCCATGCCGTAGACCCCTCCCACGCCGCCCGTGAGGCGGTGGAAAAAAGAGCCTATGAGATCGGGCGGCGGGGGGTCAAGGAGCGGGCGGCAGCCCCTCCGCCAGCCGGGCCGGCGCGGCCGCGAGGTAGGCGTCGAGGTCGCGCCGCGCCCGCTCCGCGAGCGGATGCTTCTTGTCCCGATAGCACTGGTAGCGGAAGCTGAGGAACGGCTCCCGCCAGGGCACGTGGGGCTCGAAGGGCGCGATCACCTGGTCACAGAGCTCCGGGCTCCCCAGGCCCTGGAGCACTCCGATCCGCGTCATCAGCCGCTCCCGCTCGAGCATGCGGGCGGAGAACGGCTGGCCCAGGGCGTCATAAACCCGCGAGGCGAGGCCCCGGTCCGCGCGCGAGAGACGGACGGCGAGGGGGAGGGTGCGCTCGACGAGCTTGCGGTGCACCCAGGGATCGTTGCGGTAGGCGGCCAGGGCCGCCAGCAGACGCTCGCCCGCCTCGGCGGTCCGCCCCGCGGCGGCGTGCCAGCGGGCGAGGACCATCGCGGCTTCGACGGGCTGCTCGCGCGCGAGTTGTGCGGCGAACTGGGGTGCACGGGGATCCCTGGTGTCCGCCAGGCACTCGCTGAGGAGCAGGAGGTCCGCGTGGGACCTTGGCGGCTCGGGCTGCCCGAACCAGAGCCGGCAGGCCAGGCCCAGGGCGCCCTGCAGGAAGGCCTGGCGCGCTCCGGCGCGCGACGCCACGGCGGACTCCTCCCCCGGGTCGGGAGCAAAGGGCTCCGCCCAGTAGGCCGCCCGCGCCGTGCGCAGCTCCCGCACCCGGTTCCAGTCCAGGGGCGTGCCGCGCGTAGCCGGCCGGTCCTCGCCGCGCGCCCGCGCGAGCTTGACGAGGTCCGCGAACTGGAACAGCCCGGAACGGCCCAGGTTCCTGGCGAAGCCGAACTCCAGGATCGGGTGGTCGTCGGTGTTGATCGCGTCCCCCTCGGCCTCGCGCACTGCCCGGGCGAACGGCGGCGAGGCGATGTAGGCGCTGTAGAAGCCCTCGGCTCCACCCACGCCCCAGGTCCGTGAGAGGGCGCTGCGGAAGGGCTCCCGGGCCGCGCGGGCGCGGACGAGGTCGAGGTCGTGCACCAGCGGCTCGCGGCTCGCCGCCAGCAGGAGGTCCCGACTGTGCACCTGCCAGCTCTCGACCGCCGGGAACACCGACCCCAGCGTGGCGTAGGCGGTGCGCACGACCTGGGGGTCCACCTCGTAGCCCTGGAGCCACTGCAGGAAGAGCCCCCCGGGGCGCAGGCGCTGCCGCACGGCCGCGTAGAAATCGGTGCTGAACAGGCTGGCGATGCCGGCCCGGTAGGGGTTCGAGGGCTCGGAGAAGATCAGGTCGTAGGAGTTCCCGGTGGTGAGCAGGAACTCCCGGCCATCGTCGATGACCAGGCGCACCTTGGGGTTGCGCAGCGCATCCTGGTTGACCGGCGAGCAGACTTCAGCCACGTGCCGGATCGCCGGCTCGAGCTCGACCACGTCCACCCGCTCGACCCAGGGCACGCGCGCGAGCCAGCCGGCCGTGCTGCCCGTCCCCAGACCAATGACGAGCGCCCGCCGCACTCCGGGGTGGACGAGGGCACCGACGAGGCCGCCCATCACCTGCGTGGGCGAGTCGCCCAGGGCGCTGCCGTCCGACTTGCCGTTGACGATGAAGGCGTACTCCTGGCCCAGCTCGAGCCCGACGGTGCTCTCCACCCCGTCCGCCTCCCAGACGACCATCCGGCGCGCCTCCTGCTGCTCGTTGCGGATGAGGTTCGGCTCGCCCAGCCTGGCGACCGGCATCCGGCCAGCGCCGATCGGCGTGTGCCGCCAGAAGGCGCTGGGGCCGGCCGCCAGGCAGCAGAGGAGCCCCGCCGCGCCCACCGCCGCCGCGGCCACGGCCCGCCGGCGAGGAGCTCCGGCCCGCAGCCCGGCCAGGATCGCCAGGGCGGCGAGGGCGAGGAGCAGGACCGCCACCAGCCGCCAGACGCCCGGAGCGGTCAGCAGGGGGATGAGCCCGAAGCCACCGGCGATGGAGCCTAAGATGGCGCCGAGGGTGTTGGCGGCATAGGTCAGGCCCACCTCGCGGCCGACCCGACGGCGGCTGGCGCCGAGCAGCGCGATCAGCAGCGGGAACTGGTAGCCGGCCACCACGGCCGCCGGCAGCACGACCAGCGCCGTCACCGCGGCCCAGGAGCCGACCAGGGGGAGGAAGCCGGCGCCGGACAGGGGCCGCAGCAGGGCCGCGAGCACCGCGACGCGGTCGCCGAGGGCGAAAGGCAGCGCCATCAGGAGCGCCTCGAGCGAGCAGGTGCCGGCGAAGGAGAGCAGGGTGGGCCGGCGCTGGCGCTCTCCGGCTCCGTAGAGCAGGCCGCCCAGGCCGATCCCCAGCAGGGCCACCGCCAGGATGAGACCGAAGGTATAGGAAGAGCCGCCGAGCAGCGGCCCCAGCATGCGGTACCAGACCAGTTCCATGAGCAGGAAGGCGAAGCCCACCAGCCCCGCCGCGAAGGGCACCAGCCAGCCTCCCTGCGCTCCTGCCTCCGTCACCGCGGCCGGAGCCTCCTCCTGCGCCGGGGCCTCGGCCTCGCCGGAGGCGATCTCGCGCGCCAGGCTCCGCGCCGCCAGCGCCACCAGGAGGTTGAGCAGCGCCGCGATCCAGATCGACTTGCGGATACCCATGAACTCCAGGGAGAAGAACGTGGTGAGCAGGGTCCCCGCCACAGCGCCCAGGGTGTTGGCCGCGTAGAGCAGTCCCACCACCCGGCGGCCGAGGTCGGAGCTGCGCTCGACCGCGCGCGCCACCGCCGGCAGGGTGCCCCCCATCAGGAAGGTCGGCAGGCCGAGCACCAGGATGGAGAGCAGCAGCCGCACGGCGCTGCTCCCCGCGATTCCCAGCGTGGCGCTGCCGCCGAGCGCCGTGTAGACCCGCTCGACGAGCAGCAGCAGCGCGGGCGAGAGGGCGGCGCTCACCGCGATCCCGCCTTCCAGCGTCGAGTAGAGCCCCAGCGGCGACGGATGGCGGTCGGCCCGCCGCCCCAGCAGCAGGCTGCCGAAGCCCAGGCCGGCCATGAAGATGGCGAGCACGGCGGCCGACGCCGCAGTCGAGGCGCCGAAGATCAGACGGAACATCCGGAGCCACGCGGTCTGATACACCAGCGCGCAGAAACCCGATCCGAACAGGAGGAGAGCGACTCTCCCGGTCACGGAGCGCATGACGGAAACCCCCTCTGGCGGAAATGCCGGGGGATAACTTATCAGAATTCGTGAATAGGGTCGCTACGCCAGCTCGAACCAGGGCTCGCGGCGGCCGAACTTGGTGGAGAGTGCGGCGCCGATGCCGATCAAGGTCGCGGTCGTCCAGGCGAGGACGCCGAACCAGGGGAGGAACTTGACGGCGCCGAGCACCAGCAGGCCGACGGTGGCGGCGTTGAGGGGCCGGAAGCGTCGATGCAGGAGGTGGCGGCAGACCCAGTCGCCGAGCGTGTAGAAGACGGCCACCATCCCCCACAGCTTCAGCACCATGGCGAGCAGCACCACCAGCGCCAGCAGCGGCACCCCGATGACGCCGCGGGCGAAGGCGCTGAAGAACAGGCCGGTCAGGACCAGGGAGACGATACCCGTCAGGCCCACGAAGAAGCTGCGGAACGGCTCCCGCTGCACGCCGCCGGCGGTCTCCATCACCTGCCGGCCGCTCGCCGCGAAGAAGAGCAGGAGCAGCGCCGCCCAGGCGGCCAGCAGCGCCAGCTTCGCCCCCATCACCAGGCGGGAGGCGAAGCCGAGGCCGATGGTGGGCCCCTCCAGCAGGGTCAGCCAGGCACTGGAGGCGTTGGGGTAGGAGACCATGCGCCCACCGATCCGGGCCCCTGGAGCGGCGCGGATCGTGCCGCCCACCACGAACACATCGCCGCCGACGCGCGCCGTTGAGGCGAGCCGCGCGTCGCCCCGCAGCACGACGACGTCCCCGGTCACACGGCCGGAGACGGCGACCGAGCCGTCCAGGGCGGCCACGTCGTCCAGGGCCTCGCCGGCCACGATTACGTCCCGCCCCACCCCCACGAGCTGATGGGCGACGCTTCCCGCCTCGATGCGGAGGGCGGCTTCGCGCCGTTCCCCACCCGGCCGCCCGGCGTCGGCCGGAGCGGCCAGCAACAGCAGCAGCGTCGCCACTCGGACGTTCACGGCGCGAATCTAACCCGGAGAGAGGAGGAAGGAAATAGAGGAAGGGAAGGGACGAGGCTCAGCGGCCGCCCTTCGTCCCCCCGTTGCGCATCGCCGGGGCCGCCCCCGGCCGCCGGCGGCGGATCAGCGAGATCAGCAGCAGGTTGAGGCAGAGCACCAGGAAGCCGAAGGCCCCCAGGCTCACGGGCGAGGAGATCACGTCCTCCACGATCAGGCCGATCCCCTTCCAGGAGGCGGCGAGCAGGCCGGCGCCGGCCAGGGCGGCCGCCCGGAACATGCCGCCGACGGCGAGGAGGGCGGAGAGACCCGTGGAGGAGGAGGCGGGGCCGGCAACCATCAGCGCCGCCGCGAGGGCGCCCAGCAGCACGAAGACCGCCGCCGGGAAGCGCCACGCGCGAGAGGAGCGGGCCTCCCAGCCGGCGGCCGGGAGCGACGCCATCACCGTCTCCCGGAAGCCGGGCCGCACCTCGATCGTGGCGCGCCCGAGCAGACCCGCCAGCGCCATCAGCTCCGCCCGCTCGCGCCGGCACTCGCCGCAGGTGGCCAGGTGCTCCTCCAGCCGGGTCCGCTGAGCACCCGCGAGCAGGCCGTCGACGTCCAGGTTCAACCATTCGCGGTAGGTGCTGTGATCGGGCCTGTCCATAACCCTGTCCCTCGAACCCCGGTTCAATCGCTTAAGAAATCCTGGAGCTTCTCCTTGAGCATCTGCCGCCCGCGGAAGAGCTTGTTCTTCACCGTCCCCAGGGGCATCCCTTTGAGCCTGGCGATCTCCTCGTAGGGCAGCTCGCCGAAGTGGCGCAGCAGGATCAGCTCCCGGTACTCCCAGGGCAGGGCCTCGATCGCCTCCTGGATCGCCGCTCCCCGCTCCACGTTGCGCAGCTCGCCGTAGGGCCCGCGCTCGGCAGAGGGGAGGTCCCAGTCCCGGCTCTCGCCCTCCTCGTCCTCCTGCCGGAGCGACACCACCTTGAGGCGCCGCCGGCGGATCTGGTCGATCGCCGCGTTCTGGGCCACCCGGAACAGCCAGGTGGAGAACTTGTACTGCGGGTCGTACCGATCCAGAACCTGGTACACCTTGACGAGGACCTCCTGCGCGAGGTCGTGCGCGTCGTCCGCGTTCCGGAGCAGCCGGAACAGATAGTTGACGAGACGGCCCTGGTAACGGTCGATCAGGTCGCCGAAACGGTCCCGATCGCCCTCGAGGACCGCCGCAACCAACTCCTCGTCGCTCGGCTGCTCCGCTCCCCGCGTCATGGGTGGATACGCACCTCGGCGGCCAAGGTTTCAGCGAACCTGGAAGAGAGGGCTAACGGCCCTCGCGACCCTGGAGCCATCGGCCGAGCAGGAACAGGGCGCCACCGGCCGCGGTGACGGCGAGCTCCAGGCGGATCTGGTTGTAGATCAGGCCGAACACCAAAGCGCTCCCGACGACGACGAGGCCGATGACCTGGAGGAACCAGCCGAGACCGGGGAGCATCGGCGGGCCTAGAAGGGGGGCTCGGGGGAGTCTCCGGAGGTCAGGTCCTCCCGGGTGGCGATGACGCCGCTGGCCTGGCCCGTGAGCAGGGCCAGCAGGTCCTTCTCGACGCCATGCGGAGACGTCTCCACGATGCGCCCCACCTCACGGCCGTCGCGGTGCACGATGAAGGTCGGCAGATAGAGGACGCCGCTCTCCGCGATGGCGGCGGCCGGCTCCTTCTTCGCGCGGTCGACGCCGACGTAGCGGACCTGGAAGGGCGCAGCGCCGCCCGTCTCGTCGAGCGCCTTCCACAAGCGCGGCACCTCACGCCGGCTGTCGTCGCACCAGGTGCCCAGGAACACCGTCACCTCCGCGCCGGGCTCCACCGCGGCCAGGGCCCGCGCCGCCTCGGCGTCGGGCTGCGCCTCGACCTCGGCCTGCACCCACGCGGGAACGGCGGCCTCGATCCCCTCCCGGGTCGTGGGACCGACCAGCACGGGCGCATCCTTCTTCGTCTCCTCTCCCGCCCTGGCCTGCCCAGCCGAGTTGGCGGACGCGCAGGCGAGGCAAGCCAGGACCAGGACGGCGAGGAGCAGCGGCGGGACAGCCCGGACTTTCATGATCGGGAGTTTATCGTAAACGGGTCCGCGCCCCGGGCTCACTCCACCTCCACCACCTTCTCGATGCGGTCCCCGAGCCGGATCTGGTCCAGCACCTCGGAGCCGGCCACCACCTCGCCGAAGACGGTGTAGCCGCCGTCGAGGTGAGGCTGCGGCGCAAGGGTGATGAAGAACTGGCTGCCGCCCGTGTCCGGTCCCGCGAGTGCCATGCCCACGACGCCGCGCTCGTAGCGCAGGCGGTTGATCTCGTCGCGGATCGTATAGCCCGGACCGCCGGTGCCGTCTCCTTTGGGGTCGCCCCCCTGGACCACGAAATCGGGGACCACCCGGTGGAAGGTCAGACCGTCGTAAAAGCCCTGGCCGGCGAGCTGGAGGAAGTTCAGGCAGGTGAGGGGGGCCTGCGGGCAGGCCAGCCGTACGGTGACGTTGCCCCGCTGGGTGCGGATCTCCACCGTGCGCGGCTGGCGAGTGCGCTGCACGACCTCGCGATAGACCTCGGGTCCTTTGCTGCGCTCCGCCGGCCCCAGACCCGGCACCGGCCGGCCCAGCTTGCCCAAGCTCGCGCCAGCCTCGCGGCGCAGCACGTAGGGGCCGCTCGTCGCGGCCTTCTCCAGCAGGATCACGGCGGCGCCCCTCTCGAGCGGCTGGGCTTCGGCGCGGGCGGTCACGGCCCGCACAGCGGCGAGGGCCGCCTCCTCCGTCCCCGCGCGGTAAACCCCGGCCAGGGCGGACTCCAGCTCGGCGAGCGGCGCCACCGGGTGCTCGGCCAGCCAGTCGAGAGCGGTGCCCCGCACGACCGGGTCCGGGTCCGCGAGCGCCTTGCGCGCAACCTCGCCAGCCTGCGGGTCCGCGGCGAGCCAGGCCGAGAGCGCGGCGGTGCGCACCCGCGGGCTTGCGTCGCCCGCCAGGCGCTCCAGCAGCGAGCCTCCGGCCGGCAGCCCCAACTGGCCCGCGGCCTCGGCGGCCCGCGCCCGCAGCGCGTCGTCGGAAGAGTCCGCGGCGGCGGCCGCCAGCTCGGCGGCCCGGGAGTGCTTGCCCGCCGCCAGGGCCACCAGGGCGAGCCCCCGCTCCCACGCCTCCCCGCTGGCCGCGCGCGCCGCGAGGGCCTCGCCGACCTCCGGCGCCGCGGCCGCCCAGACGCCGGCCGCCTCCAGGGCGCTGGCGCGCACGCCGGGCCGCGGGTCGTCCAGCAGCGCCCGCAGCCGGGGCGCCCACTCCGCGGCAGGCTGCGCCTTGCCGGCGGCGACCAGGGCGCGGGCGGTGCGCAGGGCCTGGATGAGCGGCCCGGGATCGCCGTCGTCGAGCAGCGGCCGCAGGGCCGGCAGATCCTCCCCCGCGCCCACGATCCCCAGGGCGCGGGCGGCCCAGGCGCGGACCCGCGGCGCGGGATCGGCGAGCAGCTTGCGGAGCGTGGGGACGGCCTTCGGATAGGGGTCCCGCGACAGGGCGTAGGCGGCGCGGGCGTGCAGGGCGGGGTCCGCCAGGGTGAGCCCGCGCTCGGCCAGGGCCACGATGGTCTCCTCCTTGAAGCGGAAGAGGTGGGGCAGCAGACGCGCCCAGCGCTCCTCCTCCGGCAAGGGCAGCAGGGCTTCCAGCACGTCCACCACGCGGGCCCCGCGCTTGCCGAGCGCCTCGACGGCCAGCACGCCGGTCTCCCGGTCCTTGTCCCGCACGGCCTTGAAGAGGGCGGTCTGGGCGTCGGCGTCCTCCAGCTCTCCGAGGGCGAATGCCGCGGCCCGGCGCACCGCGGCGTCCTCGTCGATCAGCAGCCCCTCGAGGACGCTCCGCCCCTGCCGGTCGGGGATCCTCCCCAGGGCCACCGCGAGGTCCTCCCGCAGCGAGGCGTCCCCCTTGAGCGCCTGCTGGACGGTGAAGTCGTCGTACACCTGCCGGTCCACCAGGAGCAGCAGCAGGGCCCGCTCCTCGAGGTTCGGCACGTCGACCACCGGCAGGTCCGGGGCCGTCTTCTCCGGAACGGTCCGCGGGCCGGACGGAGGGGCGCAGGCGCAGAGGAGGAGAAGGAGGGCTGGGAGACCGCGGAGCATCTTGTTCATCGCCATGTCCGGGGATGGTATACGAGGCACTCCAGTTTATAGTCCCGCTGATGACCACCCTCCGCTTCGAGGACCTTCGCCGCCGCTTCGGCCGCCTGAAGGTGTTGGACGGCGTCTCCGGCGCTGTCGAGTCCGGAGGCATGCTGCACGTGACGGGCCCCAACGGCTCCGGCAAGAGCACCCTGCTGCGCTGCCTCGCCGGCCTGCTCGCCCCGGACTCGGGGACCATCGAGTACCGAGAGAACGGGGCCCCGCTCGGCGCTGCCGAGCGCCGCCGGCGGGTAGGGGTGGTGGCGCCGGACCTGGCCTTCTACGAGGAGCTGACCGTGGCGGAGAACCTCGATTTCTTCGCCCGGCTGCGGCGGGTGAGCCCGGCGCAGGGGTTCGCCGTCCTCGACCGCCTGGGGCTCCCCACGGACCGCATGGCGGGCGCCTTGTCGTCCGGCATGCGTCAACGGCTGCGCTGGGGCTGGGCCCTGCTCCACTCCCCCCGGCTGCTGCTGCTCGACGAGCCGTTCCAGAACTTCGACGCTCCCGGCGAGCGGATCGCCCGCGAGCTGCTCGCCGAGCACCTTGATGGTGGGGGCCTGGCGGTCGTCGCCAACCCCTCTTCCCTGGAGTTCGGCCATGTGGCGCAACGCCTCGACCTGGGCGTCTGAAGCAGCGGCCGTGTTCGCCAAGGAGTGGCGGTGCGAGTTCCGCACCCGCTACGCCCTGAACACGCTGGCCCTGTTCGCCTTCACGACCCTGGTCGTCGTGAGCTTCAGCCTCGGCCCGCTGGGGGTCGCGCGCTCCCAGGGGACGGCCGTGCTGCCGGTGCTGCTCTGGATCATCCTCCTGTTCGCCGTGGCGGCGGGCCTGCCGCGCGCCTTCGTGCAGGAGGAGGAGACCCACACGGCCACGGCCCTGCGCCTCGCGGCCACGCCGTCGGCCCTGTTCTGCGGCAAGCTGCTCTATGGCCTGACCCTGGTCCTCGCCCTGGAGGCGCTGGTCACTCCGGCCTACCTGATCATGACCAGCTTCGACGTCTCCTCGCCCGGGCTGATGGCCGCGGTCCTGGCCGCCGGAGGCTACGGTCTCGCCACCGGCAGCACCCTGGTGGCGGCGATCATCGCCCAGGCGCGCACCAAGGGGACGCTGTTCTCCGTCCTCGCATTCCCGGTGCTGCTTCCCCTGCTGGTGCTCACCGTCGAGCTGACCCGCGGCGCCGCGTCCGGAGATCCGGGTGGCGTGACCCTGCCCGTGCTCCTTCTGTATGATGGCGCCGTAACCGTCGCCGGACTCATGCTCTTTCCAGTGGTGTGGAACCCATGAAGACCCTTCTCGCCTGGCTGCTGTGGCTCTGGATCTCCCTGGTGATCGTCGGGGCGTTCTTCTACGCCCCTGTGGCGGAGCACTTCCGCGTGCCGGGATCGAGCCGGATCCTCTTCTTCCATGTGCCCATGGCCTGGGCGTCGTTCCTCGGCTTCATCGCCGCCGCGGTGTGGAGCGGGATGTATCTCGTCCGCCGCAACCCGCGCCACGACCGGGCCGCCGCGGTCGCCATCCAGCTCGGATTGCTGTTCGGCGTCCTCGCCACGGTGACAGGAGCCATGTGGGCGCGCATCGAGTGGGGCGCCTGGTGGAACTGGGACCCGCGCCAGACCTCGATCCTGGCCGCGCTGCTCTTCTACGCCGCCTACTTGGCGCTGCGGCAGTCGGTGGACGAGCCGGAGAGGCGCGGCCGGCTGGCGGCGGCCTACGCCCTGCTCGGCCTGGTGGTGACGCCGTTCCTGTTCTGGGTCGTGCCCCGCATCACCTTCTCGCTCCACCCGGAGCCGGTGGTCAACGCCGCGGGCAAGGTCGAGATGGACCCGCGCATCCAGCACGTCCTCTACGCGAGCGGGCTGGGGTTCGCCGTCCTCTTCTTCTGGATCCACAACCTGCAATGCCGGCTCCAGGCTCTCGCGGAGCGGAAATTAGCACCTTAGGAGTAGGGGTTACTATGGCAAGTGGCGGGATCGCTTGGGTCGTAGCCGTCAACCTCATCATCTGGACAGGGTTGTTCCTGTATCTGCTCCGCCTCGGCAAGAGGCTGCGCGAGATGGAGAAAGAGCCATGAAGAAGAACCGCTTCTACCTGTTGGGCGGGCTGCTCCTGCTGGCCTTCGCCGGATTCTCGTTCTCGGCGTTCAAGGACTCGATGACCCCGTACGTCTCCTACGAGCGGGCCCGCGAGGGCGACCGCATGGTGCAGGTGGCCGGAGCCCTGGAGAAGGGGAGCTCCTCCTATGTGGACTCCCGGGAGTCGCTCTTCTTCACCCTCAAGGAGCCGAAGACGAACGCGACCCTCCGGGTGCGCTACAAGGGCCTCAAGCCCGCCAACTTCGAGGACGCCATCAGCATCGTCGCCATCGGCCGCTACGACGAGAAGGCCCAGGAGTTCGAGGCCGACAAGCTCCTGGTCAAGTGTCCCAGCAAGTATCAGGGAGCCGAGGTCAAGACGTACAGCTAGGAGGTCCGTGTGGACTATCTCTCCCAACTCTATCTGCCCGGGGCGCTCGCCCTGTGGTGCGCCCTGATCTTCTCGCTCGCCACCATGTGGGGCTACGCCCAGTCGCTCTCGGGCGACTCCGGCGCGCTGACCTTCGCCCGCCGCGCCTACGGGTTCTTCGCCCTGTCGATCGCGCTGGCCTCGGTGCTGCTGTCGCTGCTGCTGATGATGCGGGACTTCCGCGTCGAGTACGTTTACCAGTACTCGGGGCTCGACCTGCCGGGCTACTTCCAGTTCGCCGCCTTCTGGGCCGGCCAGAAGGGGAGCTTTCTGGTCTGGCTCTTCTGGGGCGCGCTGCTCGGCCTGCTGGTGCGCCGCACCGCCGGCCCCAACGAACCCGCCGTCATGGGGGTCTATACCCTGACGCTTCTGGGCCTGCTGTTCATCCTGGTGCGGGAGAACCCGTTCGTCATGCTGGGCCGCACCCCGGTGGACGGCACCGGCCTCAACCCGCTCCTCCAGGACAACTGGATGGTGATCCACCCGCCGATCATGTTCGTCGGCTACGCCGCGAGCGCCATCCCCTTCGCCTTCGCCATGGCCGCGCTCTGGCGGCGGCAGTACGACGGCTGGGCGGCGCGCGCCTTCCCTTGGGCCCTCGGCGGCTTCCTGGTGCTCGGCACCGCCATCCTGATGGGTGGCTACTGGGCCTACAAGACTCTGGGCTGGGGCGGCTTCTGGGGCTGGGACCCGGTCGAGAACGCTTCGCTGATCCCCTGGATTTTCGGCACGGCGATGATCCACGGCCTGCACATGGAGAGCGCCCAGAAGCGCTACCGGCGGGCCAACTACGTCTTCGCGTTCCTGACCTACATCTCCGTGCTCTACGGCACGTTCCTCACCCGCTCGGGCGTGCTCGCGGACTTTTCCGTGCACAGCTTCGTGGACCTCGGCATCTCCGGCTGGCTCACCATCCTGCTGGGCGGCTTCTTCCTGCTGGGCCTTTATCTCATCGTGACGCGCTGGAGGGAGATCCCCACCGCGCCGAACGAAGACCCGCTCCTCTCGCGCGGCACCTTCATGGTGCTGGCGACGATCGTGCTGATGGTCTCGGCCCTGGTCATCACCGGCGGCACCTCAGCGCCGCTCCTGACCCGCTTCATGAAAGATCCCGGCCAAGTGGGACCGAGCTTCTACAACAAGGTGAACCTGCCGATCGCGCTCCTGGTGGCCTTCCTGCTGGCGCTGGTGCCCTATCTCGCCTGGCGGGGCAACCCGGGGCGCGAGATCGCCCGCAAGATCCTCTGGCCCTTCGTCTTCAGCGTCGCCGTCACGGCCGCGGCGGCGTTCTGGAAGGTCCACGATCCGTTCCACCTGGTTTATGTCCTGCTCGCCACCCTGGCGCTCGCGACCAATCTCCAGAAGACGGCCGCCAAGGTGCGCGGGCCGGGCGGCCTCGCCGGCGCCGGCGGCTACCTGGCCCATGTGGGCGTGGGCGTGATCCTGCTCGGCATCGTCGCCTCGTCCGGCTACGACCAGAGCGCCAAGGTCACGCTGGTGCAGGGCGTTCCCAAGGAGGTGGACGGCATGAAGCTCACCTTCAAGCGGTTCATCCCCCGCCAGGGCTTGGAGAAGGAGCGGATGGAGATCGAGGTGGCGCGGGCCGGCGAGAAGCCGATCCTGGTCTACCCCAAGCTCTTCGTCAACGACCGCACCCGTCAGGTGATGGTGAATCCGGACATCAAGAGCTCGCCGTTCCAGGACCTGTACGTCTCGCCCATCGACTTCGATCCAGGCCAGCCGCGCCTCCAGCTCGCCAAGGGCGAGTCCGGCCAGGTGGGCGATATCCAGGTGCGTTTCGTCAACTTCGACCTCCAGGCGGAGGGGGGCAACGCCGTGGCCGCCATGCAGGCCGGCCAGCCGGTCACCATCGGCGCCGCCGTGAAGGTCACGCAGAACGGACGAACCACGGCGCTGAAGCCCCTGTACAAGATCAACCCGGCGAGCGGCATGGTGGAGACCCCGCCCGTGCCCCTGCCGGGCGGTGGCGCGATCGTGGTCTCCGGCATCAACGCCACCAACGGCGCCGTGCAGTTCGACCTGACCGGCGTCAGAAGCGCCGCCAAGCTGTCGGTGGATGTCACCCGCAAGCCGCTCATCCAGCTCGTCTGGGGCGGCCTCTACATCATCTTCCTCGGCGGGATCCTCGCGACGGTCCAGCGGTTCCGGCAGGTGCGGGTGCGGGAGCGGGTGGAAGAGAGACAGGCGAACGCGAAGGCGGCCTGACGGCCGGAGAGGTAGGGCCTACGCCCCCACCGCCAGGCGGTCCGCCAGGGAGCCGGGCAGATCGGCCTTGCGGATGCGGCGCTGGGCCTCGGCGACGGGATAAGGGACGCGGTACCAGCGGACCACGCCCCGGTCGCTGTCGAAGGTCATATAGGCGGCGCGTGGGTCACGGTCCCGGGGCTGGCCGATGGAGCCCGGGTTGATCAGGTACCGGCCTTGGGGAGCGAGCTGGATCCGGCCGCCCACGCCGCGCAGCGCCCTCACCCCCAGCGTCCGCCCTTCCAGCCAGAACAGCGACGGGATGTGCGTGTGGCCGAAGAAGGTCACCGGCATCTGGAAGCGGGAGAAGATCTCCCAGGCGTCCACGTCGGAGAAGACGTAGGTGTCCTCGTCGAGCGGCGAGCCGTGGCAGATGGCGAGCCTCTCCTCCACCTGGATCGGCCCCTTCGGCAGCTCGCGGACGTAGCGCAGGTTGCCGGGGGCCAAACGGCCCGTGGTCCACTGCGCCGCCGCCAGCGCCGTCTGGTTGAAGTTGCCGCCGGAGTCGATACCCGCCACGACCTTGTCGTGGTTGCCCCGCACGGTGTAGAGGCGGGGCCCCAGGCGCCGCACAGCTTCCACCACCTGGTTAGGGGCGGCGCCGTAGCCGACCAGGTCGCCCAGCACGAGCACCGCGTCGAAGCGCTTGCGGCGGGCCCGCCGCAGGACGACCTCGAAGGCGTCCCAGTTGGCGTGCATGTCCGAGAGGATCAGGTAGCGCACCGTCGGTCCCCGATCAGCAGGGCGATTCTCGCCGCGATCTCCTCCGGCCCCTCCTCGGGGGCCACGTCCACCGTCACGTCTGCTTGGCGATAGGCCGGGAGCCTCTCGCGATAGAGGGCGAGGGCCTGCGTCTCATCCTTGAACAGCGGCCGGTCCGACTTGCCCAGACCGCCGATGCGCGACGCGATGGCCGCGAACGGCGGGTTGAGCCAGACCGACAGGCCGTTCGCGCGGATCAGCCGGAGGTTCGCCGCGAACGTCATCGTGCCGCCGCCCGTCGCCACCACGACGTCCGGCAGCTCCAGAGTCCCTCGCAGGGCCTCGGCTTCCATCCCCCGGAAAGCGGGCTCGCCCTGCCGCTCGAAGATCTCCCGCACCGTCATCCCCGCCCGCCGCTCGACCTCCTGGTCGAGGTCCAGGAACGGCACCCCGAACCGCTGGGCCAAGAGCCGGCCGACCGTGGTCTTGCCCGACCCCATGAAGCCGGTCAGGTAGAGCCGCATCCATTCTTGCCGGCCGCCGCGAGCAGCCGGCGGCAGTTGGCGCGGACGTCCCCGCGGCAGACCGCCCCCAGCACCGCCGCGGCGTCGGCGCCCGCGGCCAGCACCGCCGCCACATTGCCGGCGTCGATGCCGCCGATGGCCACCAGCCGCTTGCGCGTCCGCGAGCGCGCCCGGGCGACGAAGGAGAGCCCGACGACCGGGTCCGGCCGCTCCTTGCCCGTGGTGGGGAAGACCGGCCCCACGGCGATCACGTCCACCTCCGGGTCGGCGTCGGCCGCCGCGAGCTGCTCCTCGTCGTGCGTCGAGAGGCCGATCTGCACGCTGCGGCCCACCACGCGCCGCGCCGCGGCCGGCGGCAGGTCCGCCTGCCCCAGGTGGAGACCCTGCACAGGAAAGAGTGCCGCGAGATCCGCACGGTCGTCCACCCACAGCTCCGCGCCGCTCCCTGCGAGCGCCCGGCAGCAGCCGTCCAGGGCGCGGTACCACTCGCTCCCGGAGAGCCTCTTGGCCCGCACCTGGATCCAGCGGACGCCCGTCCCGGCCATCTCGGCCACCGCCTCGGGCAAGGGTCTCGGACGCAGCGCCTCGGCGTCGGCGACGGCATAGACGGTGCTCATCGGCCGTCGCCGCCCGCCGCGCGCGCACCCCGCTGGAGGAAGCGCTCCATGAAGCGTGTCGACAGGCGGCCGGCGACGAAGTCGGGGTCGCGGAGGATGCGCTTGTGGAGCGGGATCGACGTCTGGATGCCCTCGACCACGAAGAAGTCGAGCGCCCGGCACATGCGGGCGATCGCCTGCGCCCGGTTGCGGTCGTGCACGATCAGCTTGGCCACCAGCGAGTCGTAATACGGGGGGATGACGTAGTCCTCATAACCGTGCGTGTCCACCCGGGTGCCGGGGCCGCCCGGCAGGTGGAAGGTCTTGAGCGGTCCGGGGCTGGGCGCGAACGTGTCGGGGTTCTCGGCGTTGACGCGGCACTCGATGGCGTGCCCCCGCGGCTTCAGGCCGCTCGGAATCTGCAGCCGCTCGCCCGCCGCCACCTGGACCTGCAGCTTCACCAGGTCGATGCCGGTCACCATCTCCGTGACCGGGTGCTCCACCTGGATACGGGTGTTCATCTCCATGAAGTAGAAGCGGCCGTCGCTGTCGAGCAGGAACTCGATGGTCCCCGCGTTCTCGTAGCCCACCGCCTCGCAGAGCCGCACCGCCGCCTCCCCCATCTCCGCCCGCAGCTCGGGGGTGAGCGCCGGCGACGGCGACTCCTCGATCAGCTTCTGGTGCCGACGCTGGATCGAGCACTCACGCTCCCCCAGGTGGATCACCGTGCCGTGGTGGTCGCCGAAGACCTGGAACTCGATGTGCCGGGGCTCCATCAGGTACTTCTCGAGATAGACCGAGCCGTCGCCGAACGCCTTCTCCGCCTCCTCGCGGGCGGTGGAGAACTGGCCGGCGAGGTCCCCCTCGGCGTGGACGATGCGCATGCCGCGCCCGCCGCCCCCCGCCGCCGCCTTGAGGATCACCGGGTAGCCCACCTCGGCCGCCAGGCGCGCGGCCTGCTCGGCGTCCTCCAGCGGCTCGCGGCTTCCCGGCAGCACGGGCACCCCCGCCGCCTGCGCCGTCTGCCGCGCCTTGGCCTTGTCGCCCATCAGGCGGATCACCTCAGGGCGCGGGCCGATCCAGGCCATCTTGCACTCCGCGAGCACCTCGGCGAAGTGAGCGTTCTCGGCCAGGAACCCGTAGCCCGGGTGGATGGCGTCCGCGCCCGTGATCTCGGCCGCCGAGAGGATGCTGGAGATGTTCAGGTAGCTCGCCTTCGACGGCGGCGGTCCGATGCAGACGTCCTCGTCCGCGTAGGTCACGTGCAGGCTGTCGCGGTCCGCGGTGCTGTAGACCGCCACCGTCTGGATCCCCAGCTCCTTGCACGCCTGGATAATACGGAGCGCGATCTCACCCCGGTTGGCGATGAGGATCTTCTTGAACATCCGCGGGCTCTAGGCGGGCTTGATGGCGAACAGCGGCTCGCCGAACTCCACCGCCTGGGCGTTCTGCGGGTAGATCTCGGCGATCACCCCGTCTATATCCGACTCGATCTCGTTCATCAGCTTCATGGCTTCGATGATGCAGAGCACCTGCCCCTTCTTCACCCGCGAGCCGACCTCGACGAATGGGTCGGCGTCGGGCGACGGCGCGCGGTAGAACGTGCCGACGATCGGGGAGGTGAGGACATGGGTCCCCGGCGGTGGCCCGGCGGGCTCCTGGGCGCCGGCCGCCGGAGCCGCCCCGGCCGGAGCCGCGGCGGGAGCCGCCGAGAGGGCGCCAGGCGCAGCGGCCGGCAGGGAGACGAGCGGCGCCGAGGTGCTCGCCGCGCCGGCTTCGGCCGCGGGGAGCGCCACCGCCAGGGCCTGCGCCTGCTGGCCGTCGATCTTCAGGCGGAACCCCGAGCGCTCCAGCTCGAGGCCCTGGAGCCGGTTTTGCGCGACCAGCTCGATCAGCTCCTTGATCTGCTCAAAAGTCAGCACGATGGACGCCCCCCTTGCGAACCCCCTGTCACGGACAGAGATCTCCCTGCAGGGGCGCCCCTGCGCGGGTGCCCTGCCGTCAGGGGCGGCCCCAGAAGGGCGCCCCTACGGCTCAGGAAAGATCCCCCTCCAGGAGCAGACGCGCTCTCCGGAGCTCGAACCGGGCCTTGCCGTAGTTGCCCTCCGGGCCCAGCACGAGAAGCAGATAATAGTCCGCGGCGACCGCGCTGACCATCAGGGTCAGCCGGTCCGTCGTCACCGAGAACTGCTGCACCTCCCCCACCTCCAGCTCGCGGTGGTCCTCGGTGATCGAGCGCACCTGGGCGATCAGCTCCGCCGCCAGCACGTCGAGGTCGAGGTCCGGATCGGAGCTGAACGACTCGACCGCGATGCCGTCCCTGGCCACCAGCGACAGGGCGCGCGCGCCGTCGATCCGGTTGCTGATGCGGCTCAGCCGGTCAAGAAACATCGCGCTGGCTCCCCCGCCGCAGGTGCTGCAGATAGCTGTTGAGGAGAAACACCTTGCGGTCCTTCACCGCCGCCTCGCCTTCCGGCTCGTAGCCGGCGAGCAGCTCCCGCGCCGCGAGCGGACGCCTCTCCTGCCGCCGCGCCGCGAGCCGCACCAGCCCCTCGTGGGCCGCGGCGCTGTCCGGCTCCCGCCGCAGCACCTCGTGGAAGATCCGCTCCGCCTCGGCGAGGTGCCCCTGGCGCAAGTACAGCTCGCCCAGCGTCGCGGTGGCGACCGGCTCCGCCGCCGCCGGCGCGGGAGCCTCGGCCACGGGCGGCGCCGGCTCCAGGCCCTCACCGCCCCGGCCCTCCTCTGCCACAGGGAGAGGAGGGAGAAAGACCTCCTCCGCAGCCGGCGGCTCCTCCTCCGCGGCCGGTACCGGCTCCCCGAGGAGAGCCTCGGCGAGGTCTGGGTACGGCTCGAGGTCGGTGATGGGAGGCGCTGCGAAGACCGCAGGCGGCGCCGGCTCCTCGAACGGAGGCGCCCAGGTGTCCGCGACGGGCGCAAGGTCCGCGATGGCGGGCTGGGGCGTCTCGATAGCGCGGACGGGGGCCGGAGCGGTCA
>DASWME010000188.1:0-27913 GCA_036399915.1 Thermoanaerobaculia bacterium | reverse complement strand
CGATTCCCCGCCGGCGGGGAGCTTCCGGGAGAGAAGCCATGCCACCGCCCCCCTCAGCAGCGCGCGCGCCGACTCCGGGGCGGCCCCCACCGCCGCGGCCTGAGCCAGCACCGGGAGCACCCCGGGGACGCCGTGCGCCACGCCCAGGTTGATCATGCCGTGGGGAAATCTCTGCCTCTCTTCGGGATACAGGTTCCACTCAGCCGTCGGCCAGGCGAGGCCGACCTCCTGCGGCACGGCCAGCTCTTCCAGGCGCTGACAGACCCGGGCGAGGCAGGCGCTGGCCGTGGCGCCGGGCCACCGTTCGAGGGCGTAGGCTCCGAGGCCGGCGAGGCCGCTCGTCAGGTCGTGGCCGTCGTACCAGGGGGTCCTGGCGAGCAACTCGAAGAGGGCGCGGTCGATCTCCTCGTTGGGATCGTCCTCATCCTGGCGGTCGCGCAGGTGCTCGACCGTCCAGGCGATGCTGACGAACCCCTGGTAGAGGCCAGGCCGGTGGAACGAAGCGGCCACCCGGTCGATGGCTCGTTCCAGGCGCTCGGCGGCGAGGTCGGCATAGCGGGCGCCGGGGCGAGCCCGGTCCAGATAGGAGAAGAAGAGAGCGAGGCCGGCCTCGCCGGTCGCCAGCGAGGCGCCGAAGGGGTCGTCTTCGGGAAAGCTCGGCCACTCGGCGAGCGCCCCGGCGATGGCATCGATGGCAGCCGTGGCGCGAGCCGCCTCCTGCCCTGCGAAAATGGGTTGCCAGGTCGAAGGCATGAGCGGTTTCCGGGCGGCGGTGCCGCTCTTTTCATCATCTTATTTGAAAAGGCCCATGGCCGTCCGGTTTGGCAATCCCGCCCGTCCCTGCTAAACTTACCCGCCTTTGCGCGCCGGGCGCAGGGCCGTGGCCTGCCCGGCGCGATCCGCAACAGAGAACTTGGAGGCTTCCAGATGCTGACGATTCGGCTGCGCCGCATGGGCGCCCGGAACAACCCCTTCTACCGCGTGGTGGTGTCGGACTCGCGCAACACCCCGACCGCCGCCGCGGTGGAGGAGATCGGTCACTACGACCCGACGAAGAACCCCGCGCAGGTGACGATCGACGCCGCCCGCGCCGACTACTGGATCGGCCGTGGCGCCCAGATGTCGCCCACGGTCAAGAAGCTGCTGGCCCGGACCCGGAAGAGCGCCTGACCGTGCCCGAGCTTGCCGACGACTTGAAGGAGCTCGCCCGGCTGCTGGTGGACCAGCCCGACGCGGTGGACGTGCGGGAGATCCCCAGCCGGCGGGGCGGCGGCGTCCTGGAGCTGAAGGTCGGACCCGACGACCTCGGCAAGGTCATCGGCCGCCAGGGACGGACGGCCCGGGCGATGCGCACGCTGCTGGAGACCCGCGAGGACCGGCGGGGGGTGCGCTATGAGCTCGAAATCCTCGAAGACTGAAACCCGGAGCGCAGCCCCTCCGCGGCGGGACGACCTTCCCGAGACCGTGGCGGTGGGCCGCGTGCTGCGCCCGCACGGGGTGCGCGGCGAGGTGGTGGTCGAGGTGCTCTCGGACGTGCCCGGCCGCTTCAAGAAGGGGAGCCGGATCACTGGCGTCCGCGAGGGCGCGCCGCCGATCTCCCTGACAGTGGCTGCGAGCCGCGCCCACAAGAGCGGCGCGGTGGTCCGCTTCGAGGGGTACGAGGACCGCGACCAGGCCGGGGAGCTGCGCGGGCTGGACCTCGAGGTCCCCCGCTCGGAGGTGCCGAAGGCGCCCCGCGGCACCTACTATCAGTTCGAGCTGCTCGGCTGCCTCTGCCGCAACGGCGGCGAGGAGCTGGGCCGGGTGGTCGAGGTGGTGGAGGATGGCGGTGGGGTGATGCTGATCGTCGAGGGCGAGGGCCAAAGGGTGCCGGTGCCGTTCGTCAAGGAGTTCCTCCGCAAGGTGGACGTCGCGGCCGGCCGGATCGACCTGGCGCTGCCTCCGGGGCTGCTGGAGACATGCGCGTCCAGGTCTTGACGATCTTCCCCGAGCTGTTCGAGCCGTTCCTCTCGACCAGCCTGGTGGGACGGGCGCGGGAGAAGGGGCTCCTGGAGGTCGAGGTGCTCGACCTGCGGGAGTTCACGGACGACCGCCACCGCAGCGTGGACGACGAGCCCTACGGCGGCGGCGGCGGCATGGTGATGATGGCGCTCCCGTGGATCCGCGCCGTGCGTGCGGTGACTGCGGAGATAGCGGAGGCGCCCGAGGGGAGCCGGCCCTGGCGGGTGCTCCTCTCGCCCCAGGGGGCCCGGCTCGACGACGCCAAGGTGCGCGAGCTGGCCGCCCGCTCCGAACATGGCGATCTCGTGCTGCTCTGCGGGCGCTACGAGGGAATCGACGAGCGGGTGCGCCAGACGGTCGTCGATGAGGAGATCTCGATCGGCGACTACGTGCTCTCCGGCGGCGAGCTGCCGGCCATGGTGCTGATCGAGGCCCTTTCGCGGCAGGTGCCCGGGGTGGTGGGCTTCGCGGACTCGGTCGCGAACGACAGCTTCCGTGGCGGCCTGCTGGACCACCCGCACTACACGCGGCCGCCGGTGGTGGAGGGGCTCGCGGTGCCCGAGGTTCTGACCTCGGGCGACCATGCGAAGATCCGGCGCTGGCGGGAGCTGGAGGCGCTGCGGGCGACCCTGGAGAAGCGGCCGGACCTGTTGGAGCGGCCGGAGGTGCTGGCGGGGCTGACCCCGGAGCAGCGGCGGGAGCTGGAGGCGTTGCGGGGGGGCGGAGCGGAGAAAGGTTGAAGGGCCGCTTGCGCGGCCATGCTGAAATGGGAATAATGACGGGACCGTCCCCTTGGGCGATCCGTCAGGTTGCGAGGTGAGTCATGAACCAGTTGGATCAGGTCGAAGGTGTGTACTTGCGCCGGGGAGCGCCCGACTTCAAGCCGGGGGACACAGTCCGCGTCCACGTCCGCGTGGTCGAGGGCGACAAGCAGCGGATCCAGGTCTTCCAGGGCGTGGTGATCGGCCGCCGCGGCGGCGGCACCCGGGAGACCTTCACGGTGCGCAAGATCTCCGGCGGCATCGGCGTCGAGAGGATCTTCCCCCTGCACTCCCCCAACGTCGACAAGATCGAGGTCGTACGCCGGGGCCGGGTGCGCCGCGCCAAGCTGTACTACCTGCGAGAGCTGCGCGGCAAGGCCGCTCGCATCGACGAGCGGCGGGAAGACCAGGGGCGGGGCCAGTAGCATCGGCGGGCCGGCCATCAGCGCCGGCGCGGAGGTCGCGCAGAAAGGAGTTGCGGTGACCAGGGCGGCCAGAGAGGCCGAGCCGGCGCGGGCGATGATCGAGCTGTTCCTCGAGGCCTACCGCCTCCACCTGCTGTGCGGGCTGGAGGAGCGGCTGTCGCGGTGCGGCTTCGGCCTGATCGCCGGGGTGGACGAGGTGGGCCGCGGCTCGCTCGCCGGCCCGGTGGTCGCCGCCGCGGTGATCGTGGACGGCCGCCGCCTGGTGCCTGGCGTGGACGACAGCAAGTGCCTCACCGCGCCGGAGCGCGAGCGCGCCGCCCGGGCCATCCGCTCGGCCTGCGTGGGCTCGGCCGTGGCCGCGGTCCCGCCGGACGTGATCGACCGCGTCAACATCCTCCAGGCCACCCGCCAGGCCATGTGCGAGGCCCTCTCCCGGCTGCGGCCGGCTCCGGACTGCGCCGTCGTCGACGCCGTCCCGCTCTCCGGGTTCGGCTTCCCCTGCGTCCCGGTGATCCGCGGCGACTGCTTCAGCTACGCCGTGGCGTGCGCCTCGATCGTCGCCAAGGTGGAGCGCGACCGGATGATGGTCGAGCTGGACCGCAAGTACCCGCAGTACGGCTTCGCCTCCCACAAGGGCTACTCGGTGCCGGAGCACCTGGAAGCCCTCTCGACCTACGGACCCTGCCCCGTCCACCGGCTCACCTACAGGCCGGTGCTCCCCCGCCAAGAGGCCCGTTGCTGATGGCCCTCCAGCGCGAGCAGGTCGTCCAGACCGCCGAGAAATACGTCTCCCGCGGCAAGATCGAGCCGGCGATCCGCGAGTACCGCAAGCTGCTCGCGGAGAACCCGAACGACATCAATACGCTGAACCGGATCGGCGACCTCTACGCCCGTATCCACCGCATCGACGAGGCGGTCGACTTCTTCACCCAGATCGCGGAGCGGTACACGGCGGAGGGGTTCTTCGTCAAGGCGATCGCGATCTACAAGAAGATCATCAAGCTCGACCCGACGCGGCTGGAGGTCTACGAGAAGCTGGCCGAGCTGTACCACAAGCAGGGGCTGGTCAACGAGGCGCGCACCCAGTACCAGGTGCTGGCGGACTACTACCAGAAGCACGACAACGCCGCCTCGGCCATCGCCATCTACCAGAAGATGGCGGACCTGGAGCCGAACAACCCGACGTATCACGTCAAGCTGGCCGAGATCTACCAGCAGCAGCAGCTCGTCGAGAAGGCGGTGGGCGAGTACCGCGTCATCGCCGAGATGATGATCACCCACGGCCGCTCGCAGGACGCGGCCCAGGTCTACGAGCGGGCGCTGGACATCGACAGCGGCAACATCGGCTTCATCAGCGACGCGGTCTTCAAGCTCAAGGAGTCGGGCAACGCCGCGGCGGCGGCGCGCTTCCTCGCCATCGCGACCGAGCGCAACCCGCAGGCCGCGCGCGTCGGCCGCCTCGCCCGGGTGGAGGAGCCGGAGGTGGCGGCCGAGCCCGAGCCGGCTCCCGCGCCGCTGGTCACCCCGCCGCCTCCGCCGGTCGAGGAGGAGCGGGAGTCCACCTTCACCGGCTGGGAGGACGACCTCGCCGCCACCCTGCGGGCGGCCGCAGCCGCCGTCGCGGAGCCCGCGCCGGCCGCCGCCAAGCTGGAGACCGAAGAGTTCGACCTCGACCTCGACGAGGTCTTCGTGCTCGACATGGAGGAAGAGGAGGAGCCGGCGAGCCTCGTCAAGCCGCCGCCGGACATGGTGGGCGAGGGCAGCCGGCCCGGCTCGGCCTGGGCCGGCGCCGAGGAGCGGCCGGCGCCGCCGGTGGCCGAGCCGGCCATGCCTCCCCTTCCGATGGAGCCGGAGCTCCTCCCCGAGGTGGAGATCGAGATCGACCTCGAGCCGGCGGCGGACCTCACGCCCGCCTCGGCCCTGGACTCGTTCGAATCCGTGGACTTCCCCCGGCTCGAAGGCAGCGGCGAGATCTTTCTCGAGCTGGAGCCGGAGCTGCCGCAGCTCGACTCGGCCCCCTGGACGATCGAGCCGGCGCCCCACGAGCCCGGGCCGGAGCCGGCCGCCCTCGAGATCGACGCCGACCTGCTCGACCGCACGGCGGCGGAGCTGCATCCGAAGCCCGCCGAGCGCGACGAGGACCTGGTCAGCGAAGCCGAGGTGCTGGCCAAGTACGGCCTGGAGGAGAAGGCCCTGGAGCGCCTGCGCGAGGCGCTGCGGATCAATCCGCACAACCTCGCCGCCTACACTCAAATGGTCCAGATCCATCTGGACAAGGGGCGGCACGGCCGGGTAGTCGAGCTGGCCAACGCCATGGCCAGTGCCGCCGGTGAGGTGCGCGACACCCAGGAGGCTTGGCCCCGGGTGAGGAAGCAGCTCCTCGCGGCGGGTTACCGTCTCGACGGCGACCACGTGGTGTCCGGTCCCCATGCCCTGGTGGAGGAGCCCGCGCCCGCCGCGCTGGAGCCTGCGGCCCCGGCCCTCGAGCCGGCTCCGGCCGCTCCCGCCGCGAAGCCGCGCAGGCGCCTGTCGGACATCGAGAAGATGATTCTCGGGCTGCTGGAACAGAAGCCCAAGCGGCCCGCTCCGCACCCGGCAGCTCCTACTCCGCCCCCTTCCCAGACGGCCTCCCCGGCGGAGCCGGCTCCCGCTGTCCAGAGTGCCCCGCCCCCTCCGTCGGCGGCTCCGGCCACCGCCGAGCCCGCGATTTTCAATCCCCTGGAGATCGGCGAGATGATCGCGCGGGAGGAGGGCTTCGAGTGGCAGCCGGGGGACATGGGCCGCAGCCCGGCGCCGCCCCCGGCGTTCCTGGCGCCGTCTTCGCCGCCGGCTGCCACCGGGGACCGCGGCTTGACGCCGGGCCTGGACGACACGGGGGGCTTGAGCTGGCTCGACGAGGCGGACCGCGACCGGCCAGCCAGGGGCGCCGACGCCGAGAGCCTCTTCGACGAGGAGGACGACTTCTTCGACCTCGCAGCGGAGCTGGAGCAGGAGCTCTCCCAGGAGGACCTCTTCCCGAGCGGCGAGGGCCTGCTGGTGCAGCCGGCGGAGCAGTCGCTCGAAGAGATCGTCGAGGGGTTCAAGAAGGGCGTCGCCGAGCACCTCTCGCCCACCGACTACGACACCCACTTCAACCTGGGGATCGCCTACCGCGAGATGGGCCTGCTCGACGAAGCGATCGGCGAGTTCCAGATCGCCGCCAAGGATCCGCAGCATCTCGTGCTCTGCTGCTCGATGCTGGGCCTCTGCTTCCTCGACAAGGGGCTCCCCGAGTTGGCCGTCAAGTGGTACACCCGCGGCCTCGAGGCGCCCAACCTGAGCGAGGACGACACCCTGGGCCTCCTCTACGACCTCGGCTGCGCCTACCTGGCCGTGGGCGACGAGGCGTCCGCCTACAAGGCGTTCGTCGACCTCTACGGGATCAACACCAACTACCGCGACGTGGTGGCCCGGATCGAAGAGCTGGGGCGGCCGTAGAGTCTGATATATACGCTGCCATGAGCAGCGCGCATGATTACCGGACGCCCCATCACATGCACCTCCGGTCGGGGCGCCGACGCGTCGAGGTCCGGCGCGTCGACGCGTGCGGGACGCTGGACGAGGTCTTCACCCACTGCCTGCCGGCGTTCGGGGGCGCCTATCTGCGGCGGGTCTACCGCCTCCTCGACCAGGCGATCGGCGCGGGCTGCCCCCTGACGCTCGCCATCGCCGGCCCGGTCACCGTCTCCGGCCAGCACCAGGCGTGGCTGATCCCCCTTCTCGAGACCGGCTGGGTCGCCTACTTGAGCACCACGGACGCGGTCTGCTACCACGACGGCCACCGCAGCCTCGACGAGCACCCCGATCCGATCTTCGAGGTCCCTATCTTCGGCGACGACGGCGCGCTGCGCGACGAGAAGACGATCCGCGTCACCGACATGGCCTTCGACGAGGACGTCCTCTTCCAGCAGGATCGCTTCATGACCGCCTGCCTGCTGCGGCCCGAGTTCCAGAAGGCGATGACCGGCACGGAGCTGCGCTACCTGCTGGGGCAGATCTACGCCGCCCAGGAGGAGAAGAACGGCGTGGCCCCCGGACTGGTCTCGACCTGCTGGCGCCTCGCGGTGCCGATCTTGGTCGGCGCGCCCGGCGACGGCAGCCTCTTCCTCAACTCGATGAAGCTCTGGGCCATGCGGCAGGCCGGCCTGATCGACCGCTACGAGTTCTCCCTCGACCTGCACGCCGAGGTCTTTGAGTCCTGCGCCTACCACTACTGGGGCCTGTTCGAGAGCTCCGCGAAGTCGCTCGCCACCCTGATCCTGGGCGGCGGCGTGCCGAAGAACTACAACCTGCAGCCCGAGCCGGCGCTCGGCCAGGTGCTGGGCCTGGAGGGGATCCGCGGCTACACGTTCGACGTCCAGATCGTCAGCGCGCCGGTCACCGAGGGCTCCCTCTCCTCCTGCCCGCCGGCCGAGGCGGTGACCTGGGGCAAGGTGGACCGCGAGACCTACCAGTCGACGACCGAGAGCGCGCAGGCCGACTACTCGATGGTCATGCCGTTCCTCGTCAAGGCCCTCCTCGAGAACCGCGAGCGCTACGCCCGCCGGGCCGAGGAGATCGGCGAGGAAGCCCTCTTCAAAGAGGATCCCCGGGCCGCCGGCTATCTCCGTCCGCGCGAGGGATACCGCCTCTACGAGCAGCGGGACCGGCTGGTGGCGGAGCTGTCACACCAGGTGGAGCAGAACGGAAAGTGGCTCCTGGAGACCCTCAAGTACCCACTGGCGATCGGCGCTGGATGGTAGAATTCAGATCCGTAATGCCGCTGTTGTCTAAGCAGCGGCCCAATTCTCGACCCGAAGCTCAGGCGCCACCTCGCGGATACGTGTGAGCCGGTCGTTCGACACCAGGACCAGATTGTGCTCGACCGCCTGGGCCGCTATCCAGAGATCGTTTTCCTGGATACCAAGGGTCAATCCCGTAACTGGGTCGACGAGTTGCTCCGGCATACGGACCTTCCGGCGCAGTTCCCCAGGTGCGTACTTCCTGAACAGCCGAGCCCGGATCGAGCCGTAGTCGATCCGGGTTGTGTCGGTCACGCTAAGGATCATAGGCAACTGCTCGTTAATGAACTCGGTGAGCTCGGCCCCGGAGTCAGGGGCTTCGTCGAGCACACAAAGACCGTACTGGATCTCGCCGAGTGTGATTGCCGAAACGGCCAGAGGAGTTCCTGCTGGAAGCTGCTGGATCCGCTGGAGGACCCGTCCGTGCTCCGGGCGTTTTGCATCGAACCAGTAGCTGACGATGTTGCTGTCCAGCAGGTATCCCTGCACTCGCTACTCCGTTTCGAAGGCCTCAACGGCGTTGCGGAGGGCGGCGAGAAGCGCGGGCGACTCGACATCTCTATGCAGGGCGGCAAGGTGGTCTGCCGTGGAGCGACGGTATTCTCCAGACAGGTAGAGGTGCAGAGGGAAACAAGGCTCAAAGTGCTTGGGGAAGTAGGCATTAAACTGGAACGGGATTCCCTCCCTCTGCTCTCCCTCGAAGAGGTCCAGAAGCTGCCGTTCCAGGCGAGGCGGTAGCCTATACAAGCGCAAGATCTCGGCATCGATCTGCAGCAGCAGTCGTTTCGCGGTTTCCTCATCAACCAACCGAGTTAACAACTCCCCGGAGGGCCCCTCCATCTCCCGGAAATAAGCGCGCGCTGCCTCCTCGATCCCTTCTGCCTCCGTGCGGGTCACCCGCGGGACGGGTATCCGGCGAAGTGTGCCAACCTTGACGTCCCGCTTTGTGGCATGCGTGTGGACAAAGGCATTCGCTATGGGGGAGTTGCAGAGTGCCCAGAGGAACCACAGGGAGTGCTCCTCGGATCGGGGGCGGACCGTCAGGAAACGGCTGGTGACAGGGCGCCCCTCCGGATCCATGAACGCCTTGAGGCACCACGGACCACGGCTCACGGGCGCGTAATTGACCAGCACCTGAGGCACTCCGGTCGTCGCACCCGCTCGAGGGGTCTGAATCACGTTGGAATCGAGGCTCATCCAGGAAAGGTGTGGCTGCTGATGGATTTGCAGGCTCCGGGGGACTCTGGTAAACCCCTGCACTGCGCCTTCGAAGCGGTAGTCCGAACGTGTGGCCTTCCCCTCGAGCACGTCCTGCCCCTTGTAATCGAGCCCCTTGCTGATCTCGGCGAGATCTGCTAACTGCGGGAGGAACCGTAGCAAGGACCAGACCTCTTCCAACTCAGGCACCACCATCTCGGCCTTAGGGTTGCTGAGGAACCGCTCTTGAGGGACTTCGCGGATGGTGGTAAAGGCATAGACCTCTTTGAAGCGCTCCGCGTCGCGCTCTCGGAGCCGCTTGAAGAGGACCGTACGGGCCGTTTCCGGTCGGGTTGCTGGCCTGCGCGCCAGTAGAACCGCGAACTCGCTGTCCGAGAAGGAGAAAAGCTGGTCTGGGAAAAGACTGATCTCCAACAGCTCTAACTCCCCGGCTAGGGATCTCCGAAGGGAGGCCGTACTCCGGCCATCCAGGACCGAGCGCGGGGTGACGAAGCCCAGGACGGCGCCCGGTTTCAGGTAGGGGATTGTCCTGCGGAGAACCTCGGCCGTCTTCTCAGAGTGAACCATTGGGGCGCCGTGCTGCGAATAGTAGTTCCGCTCGGAATCCCCGAAGGCGCCGAACGGAGGGTTGGCAAGGACGACCGTGGCCCGAGCAGTCCGCTGCTCGATTTCACCGGGGAAGAAGATGTCACCTTTCTGGAGATCCCAGCCGTCAGGGTTGGGCACGTCGGCCAAGGTGAGGGACAGCCGTGCGATTTCCAGGGCAAAGGGGTCTATCTCCAGCCCATGGAGTCTCTCGCGTAAGTAAGGCCGCCGAGGCGGAGGTGCGCCGGGTTTCGAGCCCAGGTCCCGCAGCAGCCGCATCGCTGCGACCAGGAACGCCGCATGCCCGCAGGCGGGTTCAAAGACATCGCGCTCCCGCTCGGGGATCTGTTCAATCCATGGGGCTAGGCGCCAGACGATGTAGTCAACGAGGTAACCAGGCGTGCTGTGAGTAGCCAAGCTGGAGCGGGTTTTTTTGGAGATGAGGGCATTTTCATACATGTAGGCGAGGGATTCAGCGGTAACGTTGCCAAGATTGCTGAACATCTTGACTGTGTGTGCGGCCTCGGTCAGGGCAGCCCTCCGTGGCCCGGGCGGAATCGAGAGGGATTCCGCACCATAGTGGTTCGCGACCAGGGAAAAGACTTGGTTTAGGTTGGTGAGATCAACGTCTTGGAAGGCGGGAACACGCTTGTCCCACAGGATCTTGGCCGCTAAGAGCCAGAACACGGCTTGAAAGAGCCACTGCCCCCGCCTTTCGGCTAGGGTCTTGGGGCTGAGTTGCTTCGTGGTATCCACGATCACCCGTTCGACCAGACGGCTCAGTGCTTCCCCTGTCGCTCCTTCCACAAGGTTCATCAACCCCGCGTCAACAAAGGAGAGCTGGTGTTCTTTCTCAAAGCGCCCCCGGGTCTTAGCCCGGTAGAGCACCAAGGGCGCAAATTGCTCCCGGTTTCGCTCGAAGAAAGCTGGGAGTTCCTCCTCGGTCAGGTTGGCCCGGTGCTCGGGTTGGTGCGCGCCTTGTGTCCACCACTGGATTTCGCCGCGGTGGGCTACGAAGATGACCGGTGCTCCAAGTTCTTTGCAGGCACGTACCTCGGAGGAAGGATCCCCAAGGGCCTCGATGACCGCCACACACGCAGACCGGGCATCTACCGGGTGCTGCGCGAAGGCAGCCAGTGCCACCCTTTGTTCACCAAAGGAGTAATCCGAAAAGAGCAGGTTCGATCCATACCCGCAGTCCTGCAGGTGGGGTCGCAGAGAGATGGGGGTCAGAGGGCGCTTGGCCGCGATGGGTCAGCTCCTGAACTGATCGACACCGTTCAAAGGTCGCGCTGAAGCTTCTGGCCCCACAAGAAGAGCAGCGGTTATTACGCTCCGTTCACGCCGATCCTACCCGAGAAGACACGGCTATGTCAACCGTACGTAAACGATCCCCACCTACGACTGGCCGTTGGCGCGGCGGCCCTCGGGGCTCATGATACCCTACCCTCCCGCTGCTCCGCCCAGGGCTGGAGGGGAGTGCATCGATGAGCAAGACCACAGTCACCCTGATCCCCGGCGACGGCATCGGCCCGGAAGTCAGCCAGGCCGCCGTGCGGGTGCTCGACGCCGCGGGCGCGGAGATCGAGTGGGAGCGCCACATCGCCGGCAAGGAAGCCCTCGAGAAGTACAAGAATCCCCTGCCGCCCGAGGTGCTCGAGTCGGTCCGCCGCAACTGCGTCGCCCTGAAGGGCCCGATCACCACCCAGGTGGGGGGCGGTTTCAAGTCGATCAACGTGCAGCTCCGCCAGGAGCTGGACCTCTACGCCAACCTGCGGCCGTCGCGCTCGCTGCCGAGCATCCCCAGCCGCTTCGAGGGCGTGGACATCGTGGTGGTGCGCGAGAATACCGAGGACCTCTACAGCGGCCTGGAGCACGTGGTGGTCCCGGGCGTGGTGGAGAGCCTGAAGATCATCACTGAGCGGGCGTCGCTGCGCATCGCCCGCTTCGCCTTCGACTACGCCCGCCGGCACGGCCGCAAGCGGGTCACCGCCGTCCACAAGGCCAACATCATGAAGCTCTCGGACGGCCTGTTCCTCGACTGCGTCCGCCGGGTCGCCAAGGAGTACCCCGAGATCCAGGCGGACGACAGGATCGTGGACAACATGTGTATGCAGCTCGTCATGCGGCCGGAGGAGTGGGATGTGCTGCTGCTCGAGAACCTCTATGGCGACATCGTCTCGGACCTCTGCGCGGGGCTCGTGGGCGGGCTAGGAGTCGTGCCGGGGGGCAATATCGGCGTCGACGTGGCGGTCTTCGAGGCCGTGCACGGCAGCGCCCCCGACATCGCCGGCAAGGACCTGGCGAACCCGCTGGCGCTGATCCGCTCCGGCGTCATGATGCTCTACCATCTGCACAAGGACGAGGTGGCCGAGCGGGTGCGCAAGGCGTTGCGCGAGGTCGTGGTCAACCAGAAGATCCGCACCCGCGACCTGGGCGGCGAGGCGACCACGACGCAGTTCACGGACGCCGTCGTCAAGGCCCTGGAGAGCGGCGCGGGCGGGGGGGCGTGGCCCTGATCCCCTGTCCCCCTGCCCGGGGGCTGTAACCACCTCTATCATATGGCTGTGATCCTCCGCTCCTCTCCCGCCCCCGAGATCCTGGCGAGCGCCTGTCCGCTCGACTGTCCCGACGCCTGCGGCCTGGAGGTGCGGGTCGAGGACGGCCGGGTGGTGAAGGTGGACGGCAGCCGCCTCAACCCGATCACCCAAGGGTACATCTGCGCCAAGGTGCGGCGGCTGCCCGAGCATCTCTACGGCCCGGATCGGCTGCTGTACCCGGCGCGGCGGGTAGGCCCGAAGGGAGGGGGCGGATTCGAGCGGATCTCCTGGGACGAGGCGCTCGACCTCGCAGCATGGAAGATCCGCGAGGCGCGGGAGCGCTGGGGCGGCGAGTCGATCCTTCCTTTCTACTACGGCGGCTCGAACGGCCTGCTCACTCAGGAGACGACGGACGCCCGGCTGTTCTACCGTCTCGGCGCGTCGCGGCTGGCCCGCACGGTGTGCGCCGCGGGCACGGGGCGGGCGGCTGTGGGGCTCTACGGCAAGATGGCGGGCGTGGCCCTCCAGGACTTCCGCCACTCCCGGCTGATCGTCCTCTGGGGGGTGAACCCCTCGGCCTCGGGCATCCATCTCGTTCCCGTCATCCAGGAGGCGCAGAAGGCGGGAGCGCGCCTGGTGGTGATCGATCCGCGCCGGACGCCGCTCGCCAAGAAGGCCGACCTGCACCTCGCCATCCGGCCGGGGAGCGACCTCGCCCTCGCCCTGGCGGCGATGCGCTGGCTGTTCGAGGAGGGGAGGGCCGACCTGGATTTCCTCGCCGAGCACACCACCGGCTGGGAGGAGCTGCGGCGGCGGACCCTGCCGTGGACCTGCGAGCGGGCGGCCGAGGTGTCGGGGATTCCCCGCGAAGAGATCGAGCAGTTCGTGCGGCTTTACGCCGACTCCTCTCCGGCGGTGATCCGCAGCGGCTGGGGCCCGGAGCGGAACCGCAACGGCGGCTCGGCCATGGCCGCCATCCTGGCGCTGCCGGCGGTGGCCGGCAAGTTCGGCGTCCGCGGGGGCGGCTACTTGATGAGCAACTCGGGCGTCTGGGGGATCGATCAGGCGCCGGCGGTGGCGGAGTCCGCGCCGGCCACCCGGGTGATCAACATGAACCGGCTCGGCGAGACGCTGCTGGAGCGCGCCGATCCTCCGGTGAAGGTCCTCTTCGTCTACAACTGCAATCCTTTGGCGACGATGCCGAACCAGGAGAAGGTGCGCCGGGGGCTCGCCCGCGAGGACCTGTTCACCATCGTCTTCGACCAGGTGTGGACCGACACCGCCCGCCAGGCGGACCTGGTCCTCCCCGCGACCCATTTCCTGGAGCACTCGGAGCTGGTCAAGGGGTACGGCTCGTACGCGTTCTACCACACCCAGCCGGTGGCCGCGCCGGCGGGGGAGGCGCGGCCCAACCCGGAGGTCTTCGCCGCGCTGATACGCCGGCTGGGGCTCGCCCGGACGAATGAACCGGAGACCGCGGACGACCTCGCCGCCGTGCTGCTGCAACGCTCCGACCGGATGCGGAGCGAGCTGGAGCAGGACGGCATGGCCGTTCCCGACTGCGGCTTCGCTCCCGTCCAGTTCGTCGATGCCTTCCCGCTCACCCCGGACCGCAAGATCCACCTGGTGCCCGAGGCGCTCGACCGCGAGGCATCGCGCGGCCTCTACGCCTTCCATGAGGATCCGGGAAGCGAGCGTTACCCGCTGGCCCTGATCTCCCCGTCGACGAGCCGCACGATCAGCTCCACCTTCGGGCAGCTCGTCCGGGATCAGATCCCACTGGAGATCCATCCTCGCGACGCCGAAGGCCGGGGGATCGCGGCCGGCGACGTGGTGCGGGTGTGGAACGACCTCGGCGAGGTCAGGGTGACAGCTCGGCTCAACCCGGACCTGCGGCCCGGCGTGGTCTTCCTCCCGAAAGGATTGTGGAGCCACAATACCCTGTCCGGCACCACCGCCAACGCCGTCGCCCCCGACACCCTCGCGGATGTCGGCCAGGGGGCCTGCTTCAACGACGCGCGGGTAGAGGTGGAGAAGGTCGCCGGCGCCTGACAATGCCGCGCACGCTCTTCGACGACCAGGAATCCCGGACCCCCGCGCGCGGGCAGCGGGACGAAGTCAGGACCGGCTCCCCCCTCGCCGAGCGCATCCGTCCGCGCACCCTGGACGAGGTCATCGGCCAGGAGAAGGTGGTGGGCGAGGGCGGCTTCCTCCGCCGGGCCATCGCCGCCGACCGGGTGCCGTCGCTCATCTTCTGGGGACCGCCGGGCACCGGCAAGACGACCCTGGCGCGCATCATCGCCGCCGAGACCGCCTCGCACTTCGTCCCCTTCTCGGCCGTCACCTCCGGCATCAAGGAGGTCAAGGAGGTGATGGCCGAGGCAGTGCGCCTGCGCAAGGCCCAGGGCCGGCGCACCCTGCTCTTCATCGACGAGATCCACCGCTTCAACCGGGCGCAGCAGGACGCCTTTCTCCCCTACGTCGAGAGCGGCGACGTGGTGCTCGTCGGAGCGACCACCGAGAATCCCTCCTTCGAGCTGAACGCGGCGCTCCTCTCCCGCTGCCGCGTGGTCGTGCTCGAGCCCCTGCAGCCGGCCGGCCTGATCGCGCTGATGCGCCGGGCCCTGCGGGATCCCGAGCGGGGGCTGGGTGCCTACGGCACCGAGGCCGACGACGAGGCGCTGGAGACCCTGGCGCAGCTCGCCTCCGGGGACGCCCGGAAGGCGCTCAACCTCCTGGAGCTGGCGGCGGCGGACGTCGAAGGCGGCCGCATCGACGCCGAGACCGTGCGGCGGGTGGCCCAGCGCAAGGTGCTGCTCTACGACAAGTCGGGCGAGGAGCACTTCAACCTCATCTCGGCCCTCCACAAGTCGCTCCGCGAGAGCGATCCAGACGCCGCCGTCTACTGGCTCGCCCGCATGCTCGCCGCCGGGGAGGACCCGCTCTACGTGGCCCGACGGATGATCCGCTTCGCCAGCGAGGACGTGGGCCTCGCTGATCCGCAGGCGCTCCCCCAGGCCCTCGCCGCCTGGGAGTCCTACCACCGGCTGGGCTCGCCCGAGGGGGAGCTGGCCCTGGCGCAGGCGGCGGTCTACCTGGCGCTCGCGCCAAAGAGCGTCGCCGTGTATGAGGGGTATAAGACCGCGCGCCGCACCGTCGAGGAGCGCCCGGCCGATCCGGTGCCGATGGCGATCCGCAACGCGCCCACGCGGCTGATGAAAGACGTGGGGTACGGCGCCGGCTACGTCTACGCCCCGCACACGGAGGAGGGCGTCGGCGGCATCGACTGCCTGCCCGAGTCGCTCCAGGGGACGCGCTTCTACGATCCGAAGGGGGAGGGCTTCGAGGTGGAGCTGAGGGAGCGGCTGGAGCGATATCGGGCGGTGCGGGAGGAGGTGAGGGAGAAGAGGAGGTAGTCAGCCCTTCCTTCGGCGTAGGGCCTTTCTGGGCAGTCCGCGCCGAACGGCCCTGCGGACCCGGCGCGCCACTGCCACCGCGCGGCGTGCCGCGGCAATCGGTACATCCTCCCAGCCAGGATAGCGGGCCCCGGTCGCATATTCGGTCAGCCGCGCCTGCTCCTCGGAGCTGATCTCTGGCCGCATCCCGGCGGGGACGAGTGCCATCAGCGTCTCGAGATCGTGGGTCTTTGGGAAGTCGATCCCTTCGAGAACCAGGATCGCCTTCAAGTACTTTTCGACGCACTGCTGCGCATGGAAGCAGACCGTGTCCGTCGGACAGCTCTCACCGAGCTTGAGCGCGTGGGCAGCATTCGTGAGATCGTTCTCGGCCTTGGCCAACCATTCCGCACATACCGTGATCAGCTTCTCACGGTCGGGCATACAGCACCCTTCCCTCCCGTGCTGCCGGCCGCTCGATCGTGCCCGGGACTTCCTTCCGCCACAGGAACTCCTCAGGAGTCGTGACCACGATATCCTTCGGGATACGAATACCCCTCAGGGCGAGGCGGATCTCCAACTGTTTCTCCCGCTTGGATCCGAAGAAGGGCATCACGATGAGCAGATCGACATCGCTATCGGGGCCCGCGTCGCCGCGTGCATGCGAACCGAAGAGGATGATCTTCTCTGGATGAAATCGGCTCACGATCCGGCGGACCATCTGCCGGATCTCTTTTCTGACAGGACTTGCCTTGCGCACACCGGGATTCTACAGAACTCGGGACTTCCGCCCTACCTGAACAGCTTCAGGAACACCAGGTAGAGCACGAACCCGTCGTCCGGGCCCGCGACGGGGAAGCCCACGTCGAGGTTGACGACCGTCTGCCAGGGGCCGACGAAGGTGCCGGCGATACCGGCCCCGGCCAGCAGCTCGTTGTCCAGGCCGGTCGCCTTGTCAGTCGCCCAGGCCGCGTCGGCCACGGCGTCGAGCCGCAGGAACTCCCCGATCTCGAACCCGTAGGTGAGGTGGGCGGCGAGGGCCTCTTCGGCCCGGACGCGGTTGGTCTGGTAGCCGTGGACCCGGGTGCCGCCGAAGAACCCGAACTGGTACTTGCTGAAGCGGTCGAGGTCGGAGCCGCCCGCGTAGTCGATCTCGGCCCCGATCTTCTGGAACCGGGGCAGGTACCAGTTCTTGCTCGCCCGCGCCCCCCAGCGCAGGAAGTCCTTCGTCTCCGGATCGTACTCGGCGTTGCCGGGCAGCCCCCAGAAGTCCCACTTCGAACGCCGGTTGTAGCTGCCGCTGGCGGCGAGCCCGTAGCCGGAGCGGGAGAAGCTCGTGGACAGCTCCAGGGCGTGCGTGACGTTGTCGCTGGGGGGGATGAACGCCTTCGCCGTGTCATCGGCCCTGCCGTAGTTGAAGAGCAGCGCCTCGTACTCGAGCCCCAGCCGGACGAAGTTGCCGAGCGGCCGGCCGAGCTTGAGCCCGAAGTTGCCCGTGCGCAGGCTGACGGCCTCTTCCTCGAACTCCTCGTCGCCGCGGAACAGCGTGTCGGTGACCGGGATGGCGAGAGCGAAGGCGCTGCCGCCGAAGTCGAACCTGCTGCCGAAGAGCCGCGGCTGGGACACGTTGGCGGTCAGCAGGGCGCCGGCGAAGAAGACGTTGAGCTGGTTGCCGGTCCCCTTGAGGTCGAGGGAGAGATAATTGATGCCGCCGAGCGGCAGCGGGTAGTCGATGGCGTCGTCGTAGAAGACGCCCCCCAGCAGGAACAGCTTGTTGGTGTCGAACCCCTCCTTGACCACCCGCTGGCCGGCGTCGTCCTTGACCAGGTAGCGCAGCCCCCGCTCCGTATCGCGCACCATGGTGACGTCGGACGAGGCCGTCCGCGCGCGTTGTGCCTCGAAGCTGGGATCGTTGATCCGCACGCCGGTGAGCACGGTCTCGCGCTCGACCACCGTCGTCGTGTTGACCACCGAGAGGATCTGCTGCGCGACGAGCCGCAGCGGCAGGATGAAGCTCTGGGACGACCACGGCGCGGGGTTGCCGGTCTCGTCGATGGGAGAGTAGTGCATCGTCTCCTCGTTGGAGATGACCTCTCCTTCGAGCCCCACCTGGACGGCGCGGGTGCGCAGCCGGGCGTAGACCTGCTTGTCGACCCAGACCGTCCCCTGGTAGAGCTTGCCGCTCACCCCGGGCCCCGCGGGCGCAAAATCCACCACCCAGGCATCGCGGCCGTCTACCTTGTCGCTGCCGCGCAGGCGGTAGCGGTACTGCTTGGAGAAGTGGATTTCCAGCGGCAGGGCCGCCGCCTTCTCGGGCTGCAGCAGGGGGATCTCGGGGAGCTTCTTGCCCCGCCAGCGCACGCCGTTGACGTAGAGGGTCTCCCACGCCCAGTCGGAGCCGGTCCTGGGGTTGAAGAAGAACGGCCCTTCGAGCGTGGCCTCGAACGTCTGCGCCCCCGCCGCGGGCTGGAAGCGCAACGCCGTGCTGTTCCGGGCGCTGTAGTAGCGGAGCCGGCGGTCCTGGGCGTCCTCGAAGGCCTGCAGCCGGCGGAGGATCTCCTCCACCGGAATGTCGCGCTGCCCGGAGACCGTGACCTTCTCTTCGATGCCCTGGCGCTCGGCGGCCGTCGGCCGGTCGAGCCCGAGCACGGCCACCCGGCCGGGAGAGCCCACCTGAAGCTCGAGAGCCTGTCCGGCGATTCGACCGCTCGGGGGAGGCACCTGCTGGCCGCCGATCGGAAACCGGCTGGGGCGGCGCAGCTCGGGGTCGTCGAAGCGCAGGGTCAGCTCCTGCGCCCCCGGGGGAGCCAGAGCGATCACCCGCAGCGAGAGGTCCTCGCCCCGGGCGAAGGCCCAGGCCTCGGCCGCGCCGGAGGGCGAGGCGCCCGGGTCGTAGGAGAGATCCCCCTTGAACTCGCGGGCGAGCAGGGCGAACGGCGCGAGGACGGGGATGACCGAGCCGGCTGCGAGCGCCGGGGTGCGGAACAGAGTCAGGTCGATCCCGCGCGTGGCGTTGCGGGCGGCGTCGGCCAGCACCTCGGAAGGGTCCTCTGGGAGGACGGGACCGTCGAGCACCACCGGCCGGCCGGGATCGAGCTTCTGCACGGCCTCGATAGTCGCCGCGATGACCTGGGGGGGCGCCGGCTGCAGGGCGACCGCCTCCAGGTAGGCGGCGACCTCTTCCCCGTAGAGGGCCTCGAGGGTCTTGGGATCGGCGGGGAGCGCCTCGGAAGCGACCAAGGCGTCCGCGCGCGCGCCGGTGAGCGTCACGGCGGCGCGCTTCAGCAGGAATCCATACTCCGTGGGAGAGAAGGCTGCGCCCTCGTCTCCCTCCGGTCGCCAGACGATCTGGAACCAGGTGCCCGCGGGCGCCTTGCCGGCCGCGTCAGCGGCGGCGCGCAGCTCGGTCTGGAGCCGTTCGGAGTTCTGGGCGAGGGGCGGCGGGGTGCGGAAGACCAGCGACAGCCAGGGCGTCGCCCCGCTGCCCCGCACCGCCGCGGGAAGCCCAGCGCCGGCCGCGGCATCGCCTGCGAGCGGGACCTCCCAGGCCACGAAGAGCGGAGTCCCCGGCTCGAGCGCGCCGGACTCCTTCAGCACGCGGGCGATGTCGGCCGGTCCGGCTGGCGGGGGCGAGGGGACTGAAGCCTCCGGCGCCGGGGCGGCGGAAGCAGCGGGCTCGAGGCGCAGGCCGGCACAGGGCCGGCAGGGGATCTCGGCGGCTCCCAAAGGGAGACCGAGGCACAGCAATGCACTGGCGATGAAAAGAGGCTTGAGGCGGTCCATGGCAGGAAGGATAACAGTGCCCCTCTTGAGGGAATTTCTGCCGACACCCTGCTAAAATTGGTGAAGATTTCCCATGGAATTTTCAGGAAGACTCTCTGCCTTCCCCATGGGCGACCTGCTGCAGTGGGCGCAGAACGAGCGCTGCACGGGGGCCCTGGTGATCCGCCGCAGCGAGCGGGAGAAGAGGATCTACTTCCACGCTGGCGACGTGGTGGGCTGCCTCTCGAACGACCCCGCGGAGTTCTATGGCCAGCACCTCCTCCTCAACGGCCATCTGACCGACGACCAGCTCTTCGATGCCCTGAGCCACTGCACCGCCCACGGCGTCCGCCTGGGGGCGGCGCTGCGCGATCTCGGCATACTCCCTCCCGATGTGATCCAGCAGACCCTGCGCGAGCAGATCGAGGACCTCGTCTGCGACCTCTTCCTCTGGCCGCGCGGCATCTTCTACTTTCAGGCAGAGATGCCCCCGGAGGAGGAGATCCTGCCCGAGCCGATCAACGGCATGGGGCTGGTCATGGAGGGCGCCCGCTGGCTGGACGAGGTCGGCCGCATCCGCCGGGTCCTCGTCCACGACGACGTGGTGCTCCGCCGGGGGGAGCGCTGGCCGGGGGCGGACCTGACCCCGGTCCAGCGGCGGCTCGCACAGCTCGTGGACGGACAGAAGACGGTGGGCGAGCTCCACAAGAGGGTCCGCGGCTCCTACTTCCGCTTCCTCGCCGGCGCGTTCCAGCTCTGCGTCGGCAGGGTGCTCGACATCGAGGACATCGGCGAGGCGGCCGAGCGCGGCACCCACGAGCTGAGCCTCTACGACCTGCTGCTGGAGCAGGCGACCGAGGAGCAGATCCTGGTGGCGCGGCGGCACATGGCGGTGCCGCTGGAGCTGCTGGAGCGCTGCTATCCGGTGTGGGTGGGCGAGCCCTCGGAGGAGGAGCAGACGCGCATGCCGACGCGGGCGCGAGACTTCTACGCCCGCTTCGACGGCCGCACCTCGCTGGGAGAGGCCTTCTCCGGCGATCCCCGCACCCGCGGCCGCGAGATGGACCTCCTCCTCCTGCAGCTCCAGAAGGGGCGTCTCGCCCTGCTTCCCGCGCCTGTGGAGCGCTTGGAGGAGGAGGCCGAGCGGCACGGTCAGCCCGCCCTCCAGCGCTGGTGGCGGCGGGTGTTCGGGCCGGGATGGTAAGGGCTCTACTCCCCCGCTACCGCCTCGCGCAGCGGCGCCATGGCGAGGGAGGGCAGGCCCAGCCGCTCGCGGATCTTCGCCTCGATCTCGTCGGCGAGGTCGGGATTCTCCCGCAGGAACGACTTGGCGTTGTCGCGCCCCTGCCCCAGGCGCAGATCGCCGTAGGAGTACCAGGCGCCGCTCTTGACGACCAGCTTGTGGTCGACTCCGAGGTCGACCAGCTCGCCCGTCTTCGAGATCCCCTCGCCGTAGTCGATGTCGAACTCGGCCTGGCGGAAGGGCGCGGCCACCTTGTTCTTGACCACCTTGACCTTGGCGCGCGCGCCGGTCACCTCCTCGCCCTCCTTGAGCGAGGCGATGCGGCGGATGTCGATGCGCACCGAGGCATAGAACTTGAGCGCCCGGCCGCCGGTGGTCGTCTCGGGGTTGCCGAACATGACGCCGATCTTCTCGCGGATCTGGTTGATGAAGATCAGGCAGGTCTTGGACTTGGAGACGATGGCAGTGAGCTTGCGCAGGGCCTGGGACATCAGCCGCGCCTGGAGCCCCACGTGCGAGTCGCCCATCTCCCCCTCGAGCTCGGCCTTGGGCACGAGGGCGGCCACCGAGTCCACCACCACCACGTCCACGGCGTTGCTGCGCACCAGCATCTCGGCAATCTCGAGCGCCTGCTCGCCGCTGTCGGGCTGCGAGACCAGGAGATTGTCGATGTCCACGCCCAGCTTGCGCGCGTACTCGGCGTCCAAGGCGTGCTCGGCGTCGATGAAGGCGGCGATGCCGCCGCGCTTCTGGGCCTGGCCCACCACGGAGAGGGCGAGCGTCGTCTTGCCCGAGGACTCGGGGCCGAAGACCTCCACGACGCGCCCGCGCGGGAAGCCGCCGATGCCGACGGCGGCGTCCACCGAGATCGAGCCCGTGGAGATCGCCTCCAGGGCCAGCGTCTCGCGCTGCCCCAGGCGCATGATCGCCCCCTTGCCGAACTGCCGCTCGATCTGTGAGAGCGTGCCGTCGATCGCTTTCAAACGGTCCAATTTCGCGTCTGCCATGGATTTCTTCGCTCCTTTTGGCCCAGGGGGAGCCTGGGCTCCATTGTACTTCGCTTTCCGATATCCGCGGGGGAGGATCTCGTTGCCGGTTCGGCGGTATCTTAGCAGGCGTAAACAGGGCGGTCAAATCTGGTTGGGCGTCAATGGCTGGACACTTTGAGCCCGCTCGATCTCGGATCGCAGCCGTTTCAGCTCCTCCTCGGCCGCTTCCCGGGCTTCCTCGATCTCGGCCGGAGTGGGTATCCGCTCGCCGGTCCTGGCGTCGAAGACCTCGATCCGGGCCCCGTCCGCAGAGACCCCGAACCGGAGCCCGGTCGTCTCGGAGAGCAGGCGGCCCTGCTCATCCGGCACGATCGGGTGGTAGCGCCGGTCCGAACCCAGACGGAGTCCCGCGAGCTGGAAGCGGTGGTCCTCGGTCACGCCGGGCGGGTACACCAGCAGGTACTCCGGAATGCCCGCCCGGGCATAGAGCTGCACCTTGTGAGATCCGTCAAAGATATCGTGAGGAGACGACGGAAGGGAAGGCCCTGATACGGGAGGAGGGAACGGCCGGCCGCTCGCCGCCGGAAATCCTCCGCGACCCCGCCGCGTTGTGGGGTCGAGAACGGCTTCGCATGAGCTCCAGGGGCGCAGACAGAGATCTTTCTCTATAATCCCTGGTAAACAGTCCCTTGGATCCGAGTGTAGACCTCACGATGGAATCGATCGCCGTCGAAACCAGCGACGCGCTCCACGCCGCCGAGCCGATCCGCCGGCTCGAGGAGAACGTCGCCCGCGTCATCCGCGGCAAGCGCGAGGTCATCCGCCTCGCCACGGTCTGCCTGCTGGCCCGCGGGCACGTCCTGCTGGAGGACGTCCCCGGCGTCGGCAAGACCACCCTGGCCCAGGCCCTCGCCCGCTCCCTCGGGCTCTCCTTCCAGCGCATCCAGTTCACCAGCGACCTGCTGCCGTCGGACATCATCGGGGTGTCGATCTACAACCAGAAGAGCCAAGTCTTCGAGTTCGTGCCCGGCCCGCTGTTCGCCAACGTCGTGCTGGCGGACGAGATCAACCGCGCCACGCCGAAGACGCAGTCGGCCCTGCTGGAGGCGATGAGCGAGCGCAAGGTCTCGGTGGAGCGCAAGCGCTACTCGCTCCCCGAGCCTTTCGTGGTGCTGGCCACCCAGAACCCGCTGGAGTACCAGGGCACCTTCCCGCTGCCGGAATCGCAGCTCGACCGCTTCCTGATGGCGCTTTCGCTCGGCTACCCGCCGCGCGCGGACGAGAAGGACCTGCTGCTCTCGGGCGGCGTCGAGGACCTGCTCGACGAGCTCCGGCCCGTCCTCGCCCGCGAGGGGTTGATCGAGCTGCAGGCCCGGGTGGCGCGCGTGCGCGTCGCCGACAAACTGGCGGACTACATGCTCTCCCTCGCCGAGGCCACCCGCCACGGCGGCGACTTCCTCCTCGGGGTCTCGACCCGCGGGCTCCAAGCCCTGTTCCGGGCCACACAGGCGCTGGCGCTCTGCGACGGGCGGGGCTACGCCATCCCGGACGACGTGCAGCGCCTGGCCGCCCCCGTGCTGGCGCACCGCGTCGTCCTCAAGCGGGGCACCGTGGACCTGGACCAGTCGAGGAAGGCGATTGAGCGGGTGGTGGCGGCGGCGCCGGTGCCCCTGTGAAACTCCCCTCCCGCCGCGCCGCGCCCGAGGGGGTCCGCATCACCACGGTGGGGCTGTGGTACGTGCTGTTCACCATGCTGGTGGCCGTCGCCGCCACCAACACGGGCAACAACGCGCTCTACATGGTGCTCGCCCTGATGTTCTCGGTGCTGATCCTCTCCGGGGTCGTCTCGCGCGAGAACGTGCGCGGGCTGGACGCCGAGCTGGCCCCGCCGGGGGAGGTGTTCGCCAACCGCCCGTTCGCCGTGGGCTTCATCCTGCGCAGCCGCGCCCTGGTCTTTCCGCGCTGGTTCCTGCTGTTCGCCCTCTCGCGCTCGGCGCAGCCGCTGCTCATCCCCTACCTGCCGCGCCGGGGCAAGAGCGCCGGCCAGCTCGAGATGATGGTCGGCACGCGCGGCTTCCACAGCTTCCCCTTCGTCCACGTCTCGAGCCTCTTCCCCTTCGGCTTCTTCCGCAAGGGCGTGCGCTACCGCGTGGACTTCGAGGTGCTGGTCTTCCCCGAGCTGTTCCCGGCCGGCGGCAGCCGCCCCGAGGAGTCGGAGCAGATGGGCGACGACAGCAGCCGCCGCGGCGGCTGGGGGCACGACCTGCACAGCCTCCGCTTTTTCCGGCGGGGAGACGATCCGCGGGGCATTCACTGGAAGCAGACGGCGCGCACCGGCGAGCTGATCTTCACCGAGCGGGCGACCGAGCGGAGCCGCCGGCTCTCCATCCTGTTCGACAACGCCGTGGGCGAGCTCAAGGACCCGGCGGACCAGAGCCGGTTCGAGCGGCTGGTGAGCGAGGCGGCGACCATCGCCGTGGATCACCTCGCGCGCGGCTACGAGGTGGAGCTGGTGACGCGCGACCGGGCCCTCGCCTTCGCCGGCGGTCCCCGCCAGCGGCTGGCCGTGCTCGAGGCCCTGGCGCTGATCCAGCCCCAGCCGCGCAGGGGCGAGCCGCTGACCTCCGGCGATCCGCGGGCCCCGCAGCTCCGGGTTCATATGGAAAGCGAAACCAGGGCGAGGCTGGCGGGATGAGCTTCGGACGGCAGAAGCGGCTGCTGCTCGGCTGGATGGCCCTGCTGGCTCCCGTGCCGCTGCCGTTCAACGAGGTGGTGGGCTGGCCCGCGGTGCTCCTCTATCTGGCCGGAGTGCTCCTCTTCCTGCGCCGGGCCAGCCTCGATCCGCCCGGCTGGCTGCCGCTGTGGGCGATGAACGTCCTCGGGCTCGTCTACCTGCCGCTGTTCTTCTTCGACCTGTTCGTCCTCTCCCACGGGCTGGTGCGGGCGGTGCTCCACCTCTGCCTGTTCGCGGTGCTGGTGAAGCTCTTCGCCATCGCCCGCGAGCGCGACAAGTGGCAGGCGTCGATCGGCGTCTTCTTCCTCTTCCTCGCCGCCATGGGCACCAGCGTCCATCCGACGATCGTGCTCTACCTCGCCGCCTTCCTGGCGCTGGCCCTGGTGCTGCTGACCCGCTTCGCCTTCCTCCACGTCCTCGCCGGCTTCGGCCGCGAGGATCCGACGCTCGCTCACATCCCGTTGCGCGGTTTCCTCCTGCTTGCCACCGCCGCCTCGGTGGCGCTGGCCGTGCCGCTCTTCCTGTTCCTGCCGCGCGTGCGCGCCCCGTTCCTCGTGGGCCGCGGCGGCGGTGGCGGCCTGAGCGGGGAAGCCGCGGGCTTCTCCGACCAGGTGACCCTGGACTCGATCGGCCGCATCCGCAGCAGCGGCGAGGTGGCCCTGCGGGTGCTCGTCGAGGGGACCCCGGATCCGGGCGAGGAGATGCGCTTCAAGGCCGCCACCTACGACCTCTACCAGGGAGGGAGCTGGCGGCACTCGCCCACGCAGGGCTACCTGTCGCGCGGCCGGGGCGCGCGCTTCCGCCTCGGCGCGGCCAAGCCCGTGCGCTGGGCCCGCATCTGGCTGCAGCCCCTGCGCAGCCAGAGCGTGCCGCTGCCGGTCGAGACCGCCGTCGTCGAGCCCCGCACGCCGGCGCTGCTGATCGACGAGGGGGGAGCGGTCTCCTTTGCCCTGACCCCGCTCGAAGTCGCCGAGTACCGGGTCGGGCTTGCCACGAAGCCGGTCCTCGCCGGCGCGACCCCTGCCGGCCCGGCGGCGGATGCCACCCTCGACCTGGCCGGCGTGACGCCCCGCATCGCGGCGCTGGCGGCCCGCGCGATGGGGCAGGGGACGGCCGCCGAGCGTGCCGTCCGCCTCGAGGACCACCTGATGGAGAGCTACTCCTACACCCTCGACTTCGTGGGCCGCTCGCCGGAGAACCCGATCGAGGACTTCCTCTTCCGCTACCGCAGCGGGCAGTGCGAGTACTTCGCCTCGTCCATGGTGCTGATGCTCCGCTCCCAGGGGATCCCGGCGCGGCTGGTGACGGGTTTCCTCGGCGGCGAGTACAACCCGTTCGAGGGGTACTACATCGTGCGGGAGAAGAACGCCCACGCCTGGGTGGAAGCCTACCTGCCCGGCGAGGGCTGGCGGATCTTCGATCCCACGCCCGCCGCCGGCCGGCCGGCGGACGGCGCCCAAGGCTTCCTGCTCCTGACCCAGCAGGCCTGGGACTACCTGCTGTTCCGCTGGGACCGCTACGTCCTGACCTTCGGCCTGTACGACCAGCTCCGGCTGTTCGGCGGCCTGCGCGAGATGTGGGACGACTTGTGGTCCTTCTTCCGCCGCGGCGAGGAGACCGGCAGCTCCTCCCGCCCCTCGCCGGGCCTGGAGGCGTTCGATCCGACCCTGTCCCAGGGGCCGGCCGCCCCCCGCGGGCTCCCGGACGTGCCCCTGCCCGTGGCGCTCGGCCTGACGCTGTTCGCGGCGGCCGTCTGGGTTCTCTACCTCCGCCTGCGTCCGCCGCTCACGGCGACCGCGGCCTATCGCCGCCTGCGGCGCCGGCTCGGCCGGGCGGGCGCGCCGCTCTCCGACTCCGCGCCGCCCCTCACCGTCCGTCAGGAGGCCGAGGTCCGCTATCCAGCCGCCGCCGGGCCCACGGCCCGCGTCATCGACTTCTACCTGCGCGAGAGCTTTGGCGGGCAGGTGTTGGAGGACGAGGATCTCGAGGCCCTGAAGATCGCCCTCGAGGAGGCGGAGAAGGGGATGCGGAAGGCGGGCTAGGCCGCCGGCTTCTTCCGCGTATACGTCCCGTCGAAGACCGTCCCCCAGGTCTTGCCGCCGTCGCGCGACATCTCCCAGTGCTGGCGAACGTGGTCGGCGTCGACGGGTGTCCAGGTGATGCGGTGCTTCGCCAGGCCGCCTCCCTGCCGCGGCACCCGCTCGCCGGAGAGCACCATCTTGCCGTCCTGGAAGGCGCCGTCGAGCACCAGCAGCAGCCCGTTGTCGGACACCCAGGTCTGGTGCCAGCGCTTGGCGGGCGCGTCGTAGATGTTGAAGCTGGTCCCCTTGTCCCCCCGGGCTCCGGTCCAGTTCTCCTGCAGCGCGCAGCCGTTCAGGATCTTCTCGATCCGGTTGGTGCCCGCCAGCTCGCCCTTCGGGTCTCGCACCTCCCACTCGCCGATCCAGAAGTCGAACTGGCGGTGCTCGGGCGCGGAGCAGGGAGCCGGCGGCGGAGCCGCGGGGGCCGGCGGGGCGGCCGGCGGAGCGGTGGACTGCGCCGCGGCCGCAACGGCGGCCCAGAGGATGGCGATCGTGACGGTCCAGGGGCGAAGCGTTCGCATGGCGTTCTCTCCAGAGGTCGTCATTGCAGGCCGGACGGCAGGCGCGGCGAGGAGATCAGCTTCGCGAACTCCTCCCAGCGCTTCGCGGGCCGGTCGGCGGTGCCGCCATGGGCCTCGATGTAGTGCCGCACGAGGTCCTGGCCGAGGTTGTAGTTGATCACATAGCTCCGGTACTGGTCGATGAAGCGCACGCGCTGCGCCGCCCGCTCGGGCGCCATCAGGGCGTAGCGCACGAGCCAGGCCTCGGCGTCCTGCCGGGAGATCTCGCCGTTGAGGTAGCGCCGGGCCGCCTCGTTGCCGGCGTAGCTCAACCCCTGGAGGAGCTTCTGCACCTCGGCGTACCGCTCCGCCCGGGCGGCATCGAGCCCGGCCAGCGGATAGAGCCGCGCGCGCTCGAACGCCGTCCGCTCGCCGCCGGGGAAGGCCACCTCGATGCCGAAGTTCGCCGTGCCCTCGGCGATGAGCGACTGCGGCGAGAACAGCGGATAGACCGCAAACTCGGGCCAGCCGCGGCCGCGCACCAGGTGCTTCTCGAGCAAGGCGTTGTAGACGTGGTGGCCCGGGTACCCCTCGTGGCAGGCGAGGTCGATGGCCCGGTCGATGAAGATCGGCAGGTCGGTGTTGACCTGGATCAGGCTGTGGAAGTTGCCCTGGTACCAGTTGTAGCCGCTCCACGGCTTGCCGGTCACGTACTCGATGACGAAGCTCTCGCCCGGCGGGAGCTGGACGTGCCGGAGCGTGCGCTCCCGGCAGGCGGCGACCGCCGTCTTGAACACGGTGTCCAGCCGCGCCGACGGGATCACGAACCGCTGCCGGAAGGCGTTGTACCGGTCGGTGA
>DASWME010000187.1:0-16331 GCA_036399915.1 Thermoanaerobaculia bacterium | reverse complement strand
CGGTGCCGTTGACGAGCAGGTTCGGGAACTGCGCCGGGAGGACGCTCGGCTCGCGCCGGGTGCCGTCGTAATTGGCGACGAAGTCGACCGTCTCGCTGCCGAGTTCGCCGAGCAACAGTTCCGCGTGTCGGGTGAGCTTCGCCTCCGTGTACCGCATGGCGGCGGCGGGGTCGTCGTCGACGGAGCCGAAGTTGCCCTGGCCGTCGACCAGCGGCGAGCGCATGGAGAAGTCCTGCGCCAGGCGGACGAGGGTGTCGTAGATCGCCGAGTCGCCGTGCGGGTGATACTTACCCATGACGTCGCCGACGATGCGCGCCGACTTCTTGTAGGGCCGGTCGGAGCGGTTGCCGCTCTCCCACATACCGTACAGCACGCGCCGGTGCACGGGCTTCAGGCCGTCGCGCACGTCGGGCAGCGCGCGGCCGATGATCACGCTCATCGCGTAATCGAGATAGCTGCGCTTCATCTCCTCTTCGATGCCGACCGGAATCGGCTGCTCGAAGGGGAGGGTCTGGTCGTTGTTATCGCTCATCTTGTTTACTTGTTGGTTTACACATCCAGGTTCCGCACCTCCAGCGCGTTCTCCTGGATGAACTCCCGGCGTGGCTCGACCTCGTCGCCCATCAGCACGGTGAAGATCGAATCGGCCTCGACGTCGTCCTCGATCTGCACCTTTAGCAGTCGACGCTTGGCGGGGTCCATGGTGGTCTCCCAGAGCTGCGTCGGGTTCATCTCGCCGAGGCCCTTGTAGCGCTGGATCGAGAGACCCCTCTTCGCTCCCTCGTAAAGCGTTTCGAGCGCCTCTTCGAGGGTGTCGTGCGTGGTGACCGTCTCGCCCTTGACCAGCGTGAAGCTGGAGGCGGAGATCGCTTCGAGGCCGAGCTGGTTGTTCGCCATGGCGCGGTACTCGGCACTGGTCACCAGGTTCCAGTCGATGCGGATCTCGCGCTCGACGCCGTCGCGCTTGGAAAGGAAGCGGATGGAGCGCGTGCCGTGCTCTTCATCGAGGCCCACGACCACCTCGTGGAAGCCCGAAGCCTCGATGATGCGGGCGACCCGCTCGACCTTGTCGGTATCCATGAGCGACGTCCTGTCCCTGATGCCGTTCTGGAGCGCGACCTTGATGGCGTCTGACGGGTAGCCCCGCGAGCAGAGCTTGTCGAGGTTCTGGCGGAAGACGGCGATCTTCTCCAGGAAGTGGGCGAGCCGCGCGCCGGTCAGCCGGCCGCCGTCGCCGTTGCCAGCGTGCGCGATCTCCAGCTCCCAGGCGTCCTTGATGCGGTCCACCAGATAGGCCTGGTACTCGCGGTCGTCCTTGAGGTACGTCTCGCTCTTGCCGTGCGTCACCTTGTAGAGCGGCGGCTGCGCGATGTAGAGATAGCCACGCTTGATGATCTCCTGCATCTGGCGGTAGAAGAACGTCAGGATCAGCGTCCGGATGTGGCTGCCGTCCACGTCCGCGTCGCACATGATGATCAGCTTGTGGTAGCGGAGCTTGTCGATGTCGAAGTCGTCCTTGCCGATGCTGGTGCCGAGCGCGGTGATCAGGGTCTTGATCTCGTCGGACGACAGCATCTTGTCGAACCGCGCCTTCTCGACGTTCAGGATCTTGCCCTTGAGGGGGAGGATGGCCTGGAACTTCCGGTCGCGCCCCTGCTTGGCCGAGCCGCCGGCGGAATCGCCCTCGACCAGGAACAGCTCGGCGAACCTGGGATCCCGCTCCGAGCAGTCGGCGAGCTTGCCGGGGAGGTTCGAGGCGTCGAGCGCGCCCTTTCTCCGGGTGAGGTCGCGCGCCTTGCGCGCCGCCTCGCGGGCGTGCGCCGCCTCGACGCACTTCTCGACGATCCGCCGGGCCTCGCGCGGGTTCTCCTCCAGGTAGGTGGAGAGCTTGTCGTTGACCACCTGCTCGACCCAGCCCTTGATATCCGAGGAGACGAGCTTGTCCTTGGTCTGAGAGGAGAACTTGGGATCCTTGATGCGCACGGAGATCACGGCCGTGAGACCCTCGCGCACGTCCTCGCCGGTCAGGTTCTCCTTGAGGTTCTTCGACAGGCCGCTCGCGGCCGCGTAGGCGTTGATGGCACGGGTGAGCGCCGACTTGAAGCCGGAGAGATGGGTGCCGCCGTCACGGTTGTTGATGGTGTTGGTAAAGGCGTAGATGAGTTCCTGATAGGCGTCGTTCCACTGCAGGGCAACCTCCACCGTCTCCGCACCGCTGCCGTCGTCGCGCACGTCCATGAGGTGGATCGGCTGCGGGTGGAGCGGCGTCTTGTTGCGGTTCAGGTGCTCGACGAACGCGGAGATGCCTCCCGCGTAGGCGAAGTCCACCTCCTTGTCCGTCCGCTCGTCCTTGAGGTGGATGTGGATGCCTCGGTTGAGGAACGACTGCTCGCGCAGGCGCTGGGCCAGGGTCTCGTAGCTGAACTCCGTGACGGCGAAGATCTCGGGGTCCGGCCAGAAGCGGATCTTGGTGCCCGTGCGGTCGGTCGTGCCGATCGGCTGGATCGGCCCCTCGGGAAAGCCCCGATGGTAGGTCTGGAACCATACCTGCCCCTCGCGCTTGACCTCCAGCTCCAGGGTCTCGGAAAGGGCGTTGACGACGGACACGCCGACGCCGTGCAGGCCGCCAGAGACCTTGTAGGAGTTCTTGTCGAACTTGCCGCCCGAATGCAGCTCGGTCATGATGACCTCGGCCGCCGACCGCCCCTCCTCCCTGTGGATGTCCACCGGGATGCCGCGGCCGTCGTCCTCCACCGTGACCGAGTTGTCAGTGTGGATGACGACGTCGATGCGCGAGCAGTATCCCGCCTGCGCCTCGTCGACCGAGTTGTCGACGACCTCGAACACCATGTGGTGAAGACCGGAGGCGTCGTCCGTGTCCCCGATATACATGCCGGGGCGCTTGCGGACCGCCTCGAGGCCCTTCAAGACCTGGATGTTTTCAGCCGTGTAGGTGGGCTCTGGATTGGTCAAAACGAGTTCTCCACTCTGGGCGTGGGACTTTGCCGGGACCCCGCGGAAGAGGGGTCCAAAGATGTAGAGATTATACCACGAAAAGAGCTTGTTTAGCGCTGAAAATTCAACAGGATAGGCACGATTTCCAAATCTGGAAGAACCGCCTCGAAGAGGGTCTGAAGACCCCTTGGGAAAGATATCAACAAAAAAGCGACGTTCTGGATTCCCCCTACGTGGAAAGGAGGCGTAACTCCCCCCTCTCCATCTCCCAGATCGTCCCCACCTCCAGGGTCAGCCAGACCTGGGGCCGGTTCGAGGTGGCGAAGAGCTGTCCCGTCCCCTTGAAGACCCCCCAGACGGCAGCCACGGCGGGGGACGCCAGCTCGGCGTCCAGGTCGTCCAGGAGGTAGAGAGGCGGTCTTTCCACCTCCTCCATGACTCGGCCGTGGGCGGCGAGGAGCATCAGGGAGAGGGCCTTCCGCTCCCCGGCCGAGGCCACCCGGCGGATCTCGTGGCCCCCCCAGAGGATCTCCAACTCGTCGCGATGGGGGCCCAGCAGGGGGATCTGGCGCCGGCGCTCGCGCTCGGCGATCCGGTCCAGGGCGTCGGCGATGACCCCCTGCCCCTCGAGGCCGTTCGTGGGGGATGGGCGGTAGCGGAGCTCGATGGGGGGGAAGGGAAGTCCCGAGGCTTCGATGACCCGGGAGATTTGGACCTTGAGAAGCTCGACGTACTGATGGCGCTGGGCGATCACGTCCGCGGCCGTGGCGGCCAGCATCTCGTTCCAGATCTCGATGCCGGCGCCGTCGGAGAGGAGGAGCCCGCGCTTCTGCCGCAGGGCCTCGCGGTAGCGCCCGAGGATCTCCAGAGCGGACGGGCGGGTCCCCACCACGCCGCGGTCCATGAAGCGCCGCCTTGCTTTGGGGGCCCCCACCAGCACCTCGGCCTCGGCCGCCGCCGTCCAGGCCACCACGGGGAGCACGGCCAGGTGCTCGGCCAAGGTCGTCACCTTGCCGTTGAGGGCGCGGATCCGCTGGCCGTCCATCCAACCCGCCTCCAGGGTGGACCGGCGGTCGGTCTCGACCTCCCCGCGGATGTGGAAGGAGTCAGACCCGTGGTGCAGGCAGTCCGCGATCTGCGCGGCGCGGAAGCTGCGGGTGGTGGCGAGCACGTACACCGCCTCGAGCAGGCTCGTCTTGCCGGCGCCGTTGCCGCCCAGCAGGAGATGGGATCCCGCCCCCGGCCGCCAGGAGAGCGGCTCGAGGTTGCGGAAGTCGCGGGCGGTGAGATGGGCGAGCATGAAGGGGGAATGTACTTCCCCCTCCGAGATCCTGTCGAGCCGGTCAGATCCGCATCGGCATGATCACGCAGAGGTAGCGGGTGTCGGGCCCCTCCATGGGATAGCCGACGCACTGGGTGTTCTCGTCCTTGAGCTCCAAGCGGATCTTCTCGGTGTCGACGGCGGCGAGGAACTGGGTGAGGTAGTCGGGGTTGATACCCACCCTAAACTCGGGGCCGTCGTAGTCGCAGGGGACCTCCTCGACGGCCTCGCCCAGGTCGGAGTTGACCGCCGAGATCACCACCTGGTCGGGAGCGAACTGGAGGCGCACGGCGCGAGCCCGGTCGCCGGTCATCAAGGCCGCGCGCTGGACGGCGTCCACCAGGTTCTTGCGGTTGAAGAGGACCTTCTTGTCGTTGTCCTTGGCGATGACCCGCTCGTAGTCGGGGAAGGTCCCCTCCAGGATGCGGCAGATCAGCTCGCGCCGGCCGAGACGGAACGAGAGGTGGTGCTCGCCGCGGCCGTAGGTCAGATGGCCCTCGCCCTCGAAGCGCTGCAGCTCCTGGAGAGCCTTGCGCGGCACGAGCACGGAGTCCTCGCCACCGGCGCTCTCGAGCCCCCCTTCGACGAGGGCGAGCCGGTGGCCGTCGGTCGCCACCATCTCCAGCGAGCCGTCCTTGAGCTTCAGCAGGGCGCCGTTCAACTGGAAGCGCGACTCCTCGGCCGAGACGGCGAAGAGGACCTTGGAGATCATCCGGCGGAAGTCCATGAAGGGAATCTCGACGCGGCGGCCGTCGTCGACGGTGGGGAGGGTGGGAAAGTCGTCCGGCGAGAGGCCGTGGATCCGGAAGCGCGACTTGCCGGCCCGGATGGTGAGCACCCGGGGCTCTTCCTGGACCAGCAGGACCTCCTCCCCGGTGAGCGAGCGGATGATCTCCATCAGCTTCTTGGCCTGGACGGCGATGCCGCCCTCGCGCTTGACGTCGGCCTCGCACCAGGAGGTCAGCGACACGTCGAGGTCGGTCGCGGCGAGGTGGAGCCGGTCCTCGCGGGCGGTCAGCAGCAGGTGGGAGAGGACCGGGATGGTCGTCTTGCGTTCGACGATGCCCTGCATCGGGGCCAACTCGCCCAGGAACTCGCTACGGGTGACGCGGATTTCCATTCAATCTTCTCCCACTCTTCTCGTCTAGAAGACATCTGAATATAGCATAGCCGTCGTCGTAGATAGGGGCTGCGGAAACGAGGAAAGCGCGCCTAAGTTCCTCCCTGGAAGAACTTTAAGTTCCTGCCCGGACCTGTGCAGAATCTGCGGACGGGTTGAGGAGGCTGGGGAAAACTCCGCAGGCGGCAAGAGGAATCCGCAGGCGCTCCACAAGGCTTCCGGAGCGCTCTCCACAAGCCCTCCTCTACGCGAAGTGCCGCTCGAAGTTGCTCAAGGTGCGGTCGAGGTCCGGGTCGGACTCGCGCATCTGCTGCACCTTCTCGACGGAGTACATGACCGTCGAGTGGTGCTTGTCGTTGAAGAGCTTGCCGATCTCGGGGTAGGAGAGGTCCGTCAGCTTCTTGCAGAGGTACATCGCCACCTGACGGGGGATGACGATCTGCCGGGAGTTGCTCTTGCTCTTGATCTCGGAGACCTTGAGATCGTAGTGCCGGGCCACGACCTTGACGATCTCGGCCGCCGCAGGCCTCTTCCCCTCCTCGGGGAGGATGTCCTTGAGCGTCTCGCGGGCGAGCGCCGGCGAGAGCGGCTTGCCGGTCAGCGAGGAGAAGGCGATCACACGGTTGAGCAGCCCTTCGAGCTCGCGGACGTTCGACTTGACCTGCTGGGCGATGAACTCGGCGACCTCCTCGGGGAGTTGGATGCCTTCGAGGGATGCCTTGCGCTGGAGGATCGCCATCTTGGTCTCCAGGTCCGGCGGCTGGATGTCGGCGATCAGCCCCCATTCGAACCGGCTGCGCAGCCGCTCCTCCACCGTCGGGATGTTCCGCGGCGAGGAGTCGGAGGAGAGGATGATCTGCTTCTGGCTCGTGTAGAGCGTGTTGAACGTGTGGAAGAACTCCTCCTGGGTCCGCTCCTTGTTGGCGATGAACTGCACGTCGTCGATCATCTGCACGTCGATCGTGCGGTAGCGCTCGCGGAATGCCGGCATGCGGTTGTAGCGGATGGAGTTGACGAGCTCGTTGACGAACTGCTCGGCCACCAGGTAGAGGACCCGCAGCTGCGGCCGGCTGCGCTGGATCTCGTGCCCGATCGCGTGGAGGAGATGCGTCTTGCCGAGGCCCACGCCGCCGTAGACGAAGAACGGGTTGTAGGAGAGCGAGGGGTTCTCGGCCACCCTCTTGGCTGCTGCTGCGGCGAACTCGTTGGACTTGCCCTCGACGAAGTTCTCGAAGAGGTACTTCGGGTTCAGGTGCGAGGGCGCGATGGGCTCGTCCGAGGGGGCCTCGCTCTCCTCTAGCGAGAACAGCACCTCGAATCCCCGGCCGCCGAGCCCGGCCACCGCCCGGTCCACGGTGCGCCGGTAGCTCTCCTCCAGCGTGTGGAGGAAGCGCGAGTTTGGCGCCACCAGGATGAGACGGTCGGCGTCCTCGTTGACCACCTTCAGCGGCCGGAACCAGGTGGCGTATTCCTCGGGATCGAGTTGCTGCTGCAACTGTCTCTGGAGAAGCGACCAAAGAGATTGCGACATGAGACCTCAAGGTACGTGACGACACTCAATTTCCACACGATTTCCACAGGCTGTGGAAATCCCTGAACCTGGAAGGGGTCGTCTTGGCGGCTGATGGTGACTACGACGGGGCCTATCATAGCACACCCGAACGGCGCCGCAACCCCCCTGATGTGAAGAGTGCGTGAATTCTAGCGTAAACACATTCCCGTCAATGATTTCTGGTCAAAAAGGCCGGGCCAGCCGCACCACTTCCGGGGGCAATTCAAGCAGGCGCGGCGGGTTGGTTTCAAGAGTCTTGACAACGTCCGCCCAAGCTGCTGGGAGGCGCGGCTCGCGCTTCTCGACGAAGAGATCGAGCCACGAGGGCGGTTCGGGATAGAAGGCGACGGCGAAGGTCTCGCCGGGTCCAATCCCCCCCTCCTCACGAGCGATGTCGATGGCCTTGTCGAGGCCCCCCAACTCGTCCACGAGACCGATCTTCCTGGCCGCCGCGCCGGTCCAGACGCGGCCGCTCGCGACCCCCTCGACCTGCTGGCGGCTCATCTTGCGGCCGGCGGCGACGTGGCCCACGAAAGTGGAGTAGGTGCGGTCCATGAGCTGCTGCATGCGCGTGTCCTGCTGCTGGCTGAAGGGCTGGAGAGAAGAGTAGATGTCGGCGTTGGCTCCGCGCTTCTGCGTGTCGTGGCCGAGGCCGAGGATCTCCTCCTCGAAGCGCCGGGTGACGAACTTGCCGCCGAAGACGCCGATCGAGCCCGTCAGGGTGGCGGGCTCGGCGACGATCTTGCTGGCCTTGGCCGCGATGTAGTACCCGCCCGAGGCCGCCGTGTCGGACATGGAGACGACGACCGGCTTCTTCTCCCTGAGCTTCTCGACCTCGCGCAGGATGAAGTCGGAGGCGAGGGCGGAGCCGCCGGGGCTGTCGATGCGCAGCACGACGGAGGCGACGGATCTGTCCTCGGCCATGTCGCGCAGCAGGGACGCCATGTCGTCCGAGCCGAGGTAGACCTCCTCGGTCCAGGGGGCCGTGCCACCGGAGCCGCGCACGATGGTGCCCAGGGCGAGGACGACCGCCACGCGCCTGGCGGCGAGGGGCGGGGCGGGATGGTAGTCCTCGATGTCGACGTACGCGGGCTTGCGCCCCACGCGCTTCTCCAGATGGTCGCGGAACTGGTCCGGGTAGGAGACCTGGTCGACGAGCCCGCGCTTGACCGCCTCAGCGGCGGAGTAGGGGGCGCCGTCGACGATCCAGCGCACCTCGTAGTCGCTCTTCCTGCGCGCCTCGGCGATGGCGGCGACGATCTGCGAGAAGCAGCCGTCGAGCACGGCGGCGATGGCTTCCTCGGACGCGGGGGTGTAGCGCTCCTCGGTATAGGTCTCGACGGCGCTTTTGTAGCGGCCCACGCGGTTGAAATCGGGCTCGATCTTGAGCTTCTCCAGCGTGCCGCGGAGGAAGCGGCTCTCGGCGTAGAGTCCGAGCAGGTTGACGTCGCCCGCCGGGGCGAGGTGGATGCGCTCGCAGGCGCTGGCCAAGTAGTACTCCAGGGTGCCGTTGGAGCCCTCGCCGGCCGTCTCCAGGTAGCACTCGACGAACTTGCCGGCCCGCCGCAGAGCCATCATCTGGCGGCGCAGCTCCTGGGCCTTGGCCAGGCCGAAGTCGGCGTCCTGGATGTAGACGGCGAGGCCGCGCACGCCGGAGTCCCGGCGGGCGGCGCGGAAGGCCGGGTAGAGCTCGGCGATGCTGCCGGGCTCGACGCCGTCGGTGAAGGGCAACCGCGGCGCCTCCTGCTCCAGCACCGGGCCGTCGACGCGCCAGACGAGGACCGTGGGGCCGCTCCCCCCGGCGCCGCCCCCCTTCCCTCCCAGGAGGATGCCGGCAAGGGTCGCGAGGACCGCGATCGTCATCAGGAACGCGAAGATCAAGAGCAGCTTTCTCATGGCCGAATCCTACCGTTCTGGCTCCAGTGCTCCGCCCAGGCGTCGATCTCCCGGGGGGTGAGGCGGGCGACGTGGCAGATGGCGTCGCCCGGGTGGACGAGCGGGAGCAGGGTCAGGCCCAGGACGACGCCCGCGTGGGGCGCCTTGAGCTGGCTGCTCTCGCGCCCGAAAGGGTTGGTGTTCACCGAGATCTCCTGGCCCCGGCGCAGCGGCTGCCCCAGGTCGACCTTGAGATCGAGGATGCCGCCGGTGTGCGAGCGGATCCAGAGGGTGCGGTCGATCAGGAAGCGCAGGGGCGAGAGGGCGGGCTCGCCCGGCATCATCTTCAGGTGGCGGAGCACGTTGAGCACGCCGGCGATCCCCACCGCGATGAACGGCTTCTCCAGCCGGCGGGCGCTGCCCGCCTCGTAGACGACGGTGGGCACGCCGGCGGCCACCGCCGTGCGGCGCAGCGATCCCTCGGGACCGGCGCCGTCGACGATCAGCGAGCAGCCGAAGGCGTTGGCCAGCTCCGCCACCCCGGGGCTCGCGAGGTCGGCGCGAACCTGGGGGTAGTTCGTGCGCTCGCCGCCGCCCGTGTGCAGGTCGATGCCGAAGTCGCTCTGACGGACGACCTCGCGGAAGAGGGTCTCGGCCAGGCGGGCGGTGAGCGAACCGCGCCGGCTGCCGGGGAAGGACCGGTTGAGGTCGCGCCGGTCGGGCAGCCGCCGGTCCTGGTTGAGGAAGCCGGGGACGTTGACCACGGGCACGGCGATGAGCGTCCCCTTCAAGGCGCTGAAGTCGGTCTCGTTCAGCAGGCCGCGGAGGATGCCGACGCCGTTCAGCTCGTCGCCGTGGACGGTGGCGGTGACGAAGACCGTGGGGCCGGGGGCGCCCCGCACCACGGTGACCGGGACGGTGACCGGCTCGGCGGTGTAGGACTCGGCCACCTTGAGGCGCAGCTCGGCCGTCTCCCCCGGGGCGACCGGGGTGCCGCAGAGGGTGAGCGGCTCGCTGCGGGCCATGGGCCTATCCCCGCCCCCGGGCGTGCCGGTGGCCATGGGGGGCGCGCGCGAGGACGAAGTCGATGATCGCGCCGGCCACGTCGAAGCCGGTGGCCCCCTCGACCCCTTCCAGGCCCGGCGAGCTGTTGACCTCGAGGACCACGGGCCCGTCCTTGGACGGCAGCATGTCCACTCCGGCGATGTTGAGCCCCAGCACCTCGGCGGCGTGGACCGCCGTCGCGGCGTAGGCCGGATCGAGGTCCACCCCGACGGCGGTGCCGCCGCGGTGGAGGTTGCTGCGGAACTCCCCCTCGCCGGCGCGGCGCTCCATGGCGGCCACCACCCTGCCGCCCACGACGATGGCGCGGTAGTCCCGGCCTTCAGCCTCCTCGATGAAGGCCTGGATGAGGATGTTCTGCCGCAGCGAGTTCATGGCGTCGAGCACCGATTCGGCCGATTTGACCGACTCGGCCAGAATGACGCCCACCCCCTGCGTCCCCTCGAGGAGCTTCAGGATGACCGGGGCGCCCCCGACCTTGCGGATGGCCGAGCGCACGTCCTCGCGACGGCGGGCGAAGGCGGTGGGCGGGATGCCGATGTCGTGGCCCGACAGGAGCTGGAGGCTGCGCAGCTTGTCGCGGCTGCGCGAGATGGCCTGGCTCTCGTTGGCGGGGAAGACCCCCATCATCTCGAACTGGCGCAGGACGGCGAGGCCGTAGAAGGTGATCGAGGCGCCGATGCGCGGCACCACGCCGTCGACCCCGGTCACCCGCTCGCCGTTGTGGAAGACCTCCGGCCGCTTCTTCGACACCTTGACCACGCACTGCAGCGGGTCGAGCACGGCGACGTCCGCGCCACGCTGGCGGCAGGCCTCGATGAGGCGCGAGGTCGAGTACAGAGTCGCCTTGCGCGACAGGATGGCGATCTTCATCCGCGGGCCTCGCTCCCTGCCTACTCCCTTCCCTCGGTCCCCCCGCGCGACGAGCGGCGCCGGGAGTGCCAGTTGCGGAACAGGTACTTGCCGGTGACGTCCACCCGGAAATCCCCCTCCAAGGCCTTGCGCCCGAGGATCATACGGAACAGCATGCCGGAACGGTCGGTCAGAGTCAGGAGGATCCGCTTGCGGATGGGGCCCAGCACCATCTCCGTCTCGATCACCGGCCGCACCTCGGGATGCCCCCCGGAATCGACGACCCGGATCCGCCGCAGCACTCTGACCCGCGTCCGGACCTGCCATTCCGGCCGGCGCCGGTCGGGCGCGAGCGTGAGCTCCACCAGCTCGGAGCCGTCGGGCCGCGCCTCGAGGACGCTCAGCGACGCGACGTGGAGCGTCGAGGTGCGGGCGCCGGTGTCCACCTTGGCTTTGAGGCGGAAGAGCCCCAGCTCCGGGAGGTCCAGGTACTCCTTCCAGCCGACGGTCCGGTTCTCGCGAAATTCCGACATCCTCAACCCCGGCGCCGAAGGGTCACCCTATGTAGAAATGCCAAATTCTGAGGAACGCATTTGTACGAATGAAAGCATCCGCGGCCCTCGCCTCTCCCGGCCAGGAGGGACGATCGCCGTGCAAGTGCGCATTGCAGCGGGTTCCAGGCCATCACAGGGAATTAGGCACGCGCTTTGCAACATTGTCGACCACTTATCAGTAGGCAACGAGGGGGAGGTTCCAGCCAGCCGAATAGATAGCCATCCTCACTTTAGAGATCCTAACGCGATCTCGTCCTTTACGATCCCTCCTCATCCCCTTATCAGGGGTAGATCCAGCTAAGAAAAGCCAACCCGAAGCAGGAACCTCCCCCCTGAGCCCTGCCCCCCCACCCGGGGGGGCGCTGTTTTTGGGGGACGGGAGCGTCTGCAAGTCCATTCGCCGGAATGACAGCCTTGTCGGACCGTGTTTGCAAAAAAGGCTGGAAGATGAGGGAGACAGAGCCCCGGCGACGCGCTCTACGCCGCCGCTTCGAGGGGAGGAGCCGACAAAGAGACCCCCGGAAAACCGCCCGGAAGAGGGGAATTCGGCACCGGGCATGGCTGTTGCAACTAGCGGAAGACAGGACACACAGCGGGGAGGTTCCAGACCAACCAAACTCAGTCCTACCTGCTTCGAGATCGTGAGATCTCACCCTCTTTGAAGCCAGCCTAAATCCCCTAGATACAGGGGTACAGCCACAATAGCCAACCGGAGAGATGGGGCCTCCCCCCTAATCCTCCCTCCCCTGGAGGGAGGGGCTCCCGGCTTCCGCCGGGAGCCTTTATCTTTTTGGCACATCGAAGAAAGTCTATGCCATTTTGGCGGCCGGACTGCGGTTAGAATGACGCGATGCGGCGCGCCGACGATCTTCTCGCCTGGTTCGACCGGCACCGCCGGGACCTGCCGTGGCGCCGGACGAGCGATCCTTACAAGATCTGGCTCTCCGAGGTCATGCTCCAGCAGACCCGGGTGGAAACAGCGCTCCCTTTTTACAACCGTTTCATGGAACGGTTCCCCACGGTCGGCGATCTGGCCCGGGCACAGTTGGAGGAGGTGCTGGCGCTCTGGTCCGGACTCGGCTACTACCGGCGGGCGCGCCAGCTCCACGCGGCGGCGCGGAAGATCGTGGAAGCCGGCGCGTTCCCCTCGACCGTGGAGGGGCTGCTCGCCCTACCCGGCGTCGGGCCCTACACCGCCGCGGCGGTGGCGAGCATCGCCTTCGGGGTCGCCGCGCCGGTGATGGACGGCAATGTCGAGCGGGTGCTCTCGCGCTGCCTGGCGCTGGAGGAGGATCCGCGCTCCGGGGACGCCCGCCGGAAGCTGCTCGCCGCCGCCGCCGAGCTGCTCGATCCACGGCGCCCCGGCGACAGCAACCAGGCGCTGATGGAGCTGGGGGCCACCCGCTGCTCGCCCCGCCGCCCCAGGTGCCTGCTCTGTCCCCTCCGCTCCGGCTGCCGGGCGGCGGGCGAGGGGGACCCGGAGCGCTACCCCCAAGCGAAGGCGAAGCGCGAGGCCGAGCGGCACCGGCTGCTGGTGGCCGTGGTCGAGAACGGCAAGGGGGTCCTCCTCTTCCGCCGCCCGGACGACAGCACCCTGCTCGCCGGCACCTGGGAGCTGCCGTGGATCACCCTGGAACGGGACGGCGTCCCGGCGGACGGATCGCCCGAGGCCGCCCTCGCCGGCCGCTACGGCGGGCGCTGGACCCTGGAGGCCCGGGCCGCCCGGGTGCGGCACGGCATCACCTACCGCGACATGGAAGTCGACGTCCACCGGGCCGAGCTCGCCTGGGGAGGCGAGGTGCGCGAGGCGACGGCAGCCGGCTGGTTCGACGAGACCGGGCGCGCCGGCCTGCCGCTGTCATCCCTGGTGGGGAAGGTGCTGGGGGCGCTCGCTACGCTGGCGGGGGCGGCACCGGCCAGGAGATCCCGGAGCCGCCGGCGATGATGAACCAGCCGATGATCTTGTCGTCCAGCTCGCGCAGCCGGCTCGCCACCAGGTTGCAGAGGATGGTCAGCAGCCGGATCGACGAGATCTTGTGGATGTCGAGGATCCCCTCCAGCACCTCGCGGGAGATGGCGAGCACCACGGCGCCGCCCTCGTGGGCCTTGGCGTCGGCCGAGCGCGGCTCGTTGTCGATCAGCGCCATCTCGCCGAAGTAGCCGCCGCGCTCGAGGAAGGCGAGCGCCTCCTCGCCGGCGCCGGGGATGTACTTGCTGATCATCACCCGCCCCTCGAGCACCACGAACATCTCGTTGCCCATCTCCCCCTCGCGGAAGATCGCCTGGTTCGGCCCGTACTTCCGCTCCTTCGACAGCGAGGAGAGGAAGTTGATCTCCAGGTTCGAGAGCTTCTGCTCCTGGAAGAGCTTGCGCTTGGAGGCGAGCTCGACGCGGATCTCGCCGCCCGGCTCCAGGGGGGCCATCGGCTGATCGTCGGCCGGCTTGCCGGTCTCCGAGAAGAAGAACGAGAGGTTGTGGTTCGTCTGCCGGAGCTTGGAGGAGAGGCTTTTCCAGAACGTCCAGTAGAGCGCCAGCTTGAAGCGCGGGTCGCGCTCCATCAGCGCCGACAGCGCGACGGGGTTCAAGACGATCAGCTCCGTCTCCGCCGTCGTCACCGCGTCGCCGGAGCGGGGGACGCGGTCGACGAACGCGGTCTCCCCGAACAGGGTGCCCGGTTGCAGGGCCGCCAGGCTGAACAGCCCATACGGCGTCTTCCTCTGGATGCGGACGCCGCCGCTCTCGATCAGGTAGGCGTCGAGCGTCTCCTCTCCCTCCCGGACGATGAAAGTGCCCGCCGGAAGGCGGCTGCGCGAGGTGCACTGGGCCAATTGAGCGAGCTGCTCGTCCGTGAAGTGGGAGAAGATCTCCCACCGCCGCAAAAGGTTCTCGATTCCCAAGATGAGCCTATTGTAGCGGAGGTCGCGCCTCCGCGTCCGGGTCCAGCGCGTCCGCGAGCCGGCTCTCGGGAGCGGACGCCCTCCCCTCCCGCCGGGCCCACGCGGCCCGCTCGGCGTCGCCGGACGCCCGCCAGAGGGCGGCCGCCTGCAGGAACCACTCGGAGAAGAGCGGCTCGCCGCTGCCGAGGTCGGAGCGGAGCTTGTTCTCGAGCGGCGCCTCCACCTCGCCGAAGAGGCGGTGGGCGGTCCGGGAGTCGCCCCGGCGCAGCGCCAGCCACGCCCGGTGCAGGGTCAGCGACTCCAGGAGGTCCGACCGCAGGAGCTCCACCCTCCCGAAGGCGTGCTCGGCCGCCGCGAAGTCGCCGGCGTAGGCTGCCGCCAGGCCGCTCTCGAGCCAGGCCTCGCCGTCTCGCGGGTCCTGGGCGAGGATGCGGTCGAGCAGGTCGCGGGCGCGGTCGAGCTGGAGCAGGTGCTTGGCGGCCACGGCCGCGGCGTACAGCTCGTCACGGCCCGCCCGGGCGTCGGTGCGGGCGGCCGCCAAGGCGTCGGCGAACCGGCCCTGCCCGAGGGCGCGCAGGGCCGGGCTCCCGGACGGCTGGCGCAGGGTGGCCCAGAGCCCGAGGGCCCCGGCGGCGAGGAGCGCCAGCAGCAGCGCGAGCATCAGGCCTTCGAAGGACGGCATGGCTCTCTTCTCTATAAAGAAGGCAGCGGGAGCTGGGCCGGCCGCAGCCGCTCCCAGACGGCCCGCTCCACGGTGTCGAGCCATCCGGGCCGCGCCGCGGAATGGAGGTGGAGGACCGGCAGGTCCCGCTCGGCGAGCTCCTGGCCGAGGCGCTCCTGGACGGCGTACTGGAACCCCGGGTCGGGCGAGCGGACGCCGTCCGGGCTCAGCTCCTCGACGATGGGGACGTGGACCAGCAGGTCGTAGCCGCGCATCCAGTACTCGACGAGGGCCTCCGGCCCCTCCCGTCGTCCGGCGGCGAGGAGCAGGTAGACATAGTTGTCGAGCACGCTCCGGTCGCAGACCACGACGGGGTACCGCGCCTGGGCCACCAGCTCCTCGGCGATCTGGGTGTGGAGGATCCACGACTGCGCCGCCGCCGACGTCTCCTCGTTGATCGGCAGCGGGCAGCGCCGCGCCACCTCATGGACCACCTCGACCGGCACGTCCCGCCGCTTCAGCCGCGCCGCGAGCCCGTAGCACAGCGTCGTCTTCCCCACCCCGTGGCTGCCGATGAACGCGACCTTGAAGCGGGGGGTGCGGAGCATCGGCGAGATTAGAGCATGGATTCCAAGATCCCCACCGCCGCCCCCAACTGCTCCGCCCGTACCGTCAACGGCGGCACGATCTGCCCCACCCGGCCCTCCGGGCCGCCAGCGAGGAGGAGGACGCCCCTGGACCAGGCGTCCAGCATCCACTTCTTCGCCTCTTCACCGGTGCGGAACTGGACGCCCCAGAGGAGGCCGCGGCCACGGACCTCCTCGACCGCGGGGAAGCGCTCCGGCCAGGCGGCGAGGCGCCGGCCGAGGTCCTCGCCCAGGCGGGCGGCCCGCGCGGAGAGGTCCTCTTCCAGAAGGACCTCGACCGCGGCCAGGGCGGCGGCGCAGGCGAGAGGATTGGCGAGGAAGGTGGCGGTGTGGCGCGCCTCGCCCGGCGTCTCCCAGCAGTGGAAGAGGTCGCGGCGGGCGATCACGGCGGCGATGGGCAGCCCGCCGCCCAGCGCCTTGCCGCAGCAGAGCACGTCCGGGCGGACCCCCTCGTGCTCCACCGCGAAGAGCCGGCCCGTGCGGCCGAAGCCGGTGAAGATCTCGTCGGCGATCAGCAGCGCTCCATGGCGGCGGCAGAGATCGGAGAGGCCGGCGAGCCAGCCGGCGGGCGGGATCAGCACCCCCTCGCGGCCCACGATGGGCTCGGCGATCACCGCTCCGACCTCGCCGCCGGCGAGAGCCTTCTCCACCCGGTTCAGGCCCACCGCATAAGAGAGGCGGCGGACGTGTCCGTGGAGGTGCGCCACGAAGGGAGCGCGGAACTCCTCGCGGGAGGTGACGGCGAGGGCTCCCAGCGTCAGGCCGTGGTAGGAGGGCTCGAAGGCCACGATGCCCGGCCTGCCCGTGGCGGCGAGGGCGGTCTTCAAGGCGATCT
>DASWME010000186.1:0-3096 GCA_036399915.1 Thermoanaerobaculia bacterium | reverse complement strand
TCCCCCACCCCTCCGAAGACCGTGCCCTGGCGAACGGGCTTGGTGGTCCGGACCGGGACGTTCGATGCCAACCTCATCGAGCGCTCAGAGGAGGTATACGCTTGACATCTCTTTCTATGGACGGGCATTGATGCCCGGGCGCGATACAATCCGCCCCGGCCATGCTGCCTGACACCCCTCAGAACCCGCTCTACGAGCGCTACGCCTCGCCCGAGATGGCGCGGATCTTCTCGTCAAGCCACCGCTTCCGCACCTGGCGGAGGCTCTGGATCGCCCTCGCCGAGTGCGAGCGGGAGCTGGGCCTGCCCATCACCGGCGAGCAGATCGCAGCGCTGAAGCGGGTCGCGGGGGACGTGGACCTCGAACGGGTGGCGGAGATCGAGCGGCGCACCCGGCACGACGTGGTGGCCCACCTGCGGCACTATGCCGAGCAGGCGGACCGCGTTCACGAAGGAGCCGGGGGCATCCTCCACCTGGGCGCCACCAGCGCCTTCCTCACCGACAACACCGACGTCCTGCTGATCCGCGAGGCTCTGGAGCTGCTCGCCGGCCGCCTGAGCGCGACCGCGCGGGAGCTGGCCGCCTTCGCCCGCCGGACGCAGGCGATCCCCTGCCTGGCCTACACCCATTTCCAGCCGGCGCAGCTCACCACGGTGGGCAAGCGCGCCTGCCTGTGGCTCCAGGACTTCCTGATGGACCTGGCCGAGGTTCGACACCGCCTCTCCACGCTCCGCTGCCGAGGAGTGAAAGGAACGACAGGAACCCAGGCGAGCTTTCTCACCCTCTTCCACGGTGACCATGCCAAGGTGCGCGAGCTCGACCGCCTCGTGGCCCGCCGGATCGGCTTCGCGGAGAGCTTCCCCGTCACCGGCCAGACCTACCCCCGCAAGCAGGACAGCCAGGTGCTCCAGGCCCTCGCCGGCATCGCCGAGACCTGCCACAAGTACGGCACGGACCTGCGCCTCCTCCAGGGCGTGGGCGAGCTCTCCGAGCCCTTCGACGCCGAGCAGGTGGGCTCCTCCGCCATGGCCTACAAGCGCAACCCGGTGCGCTGCGAGCGGATGTGCGGCCTCGCCCGCCGGCTGATCACGGACAGCCTGAACGGCCCGCTCAACGCCGCCACCCAGTGGCTCGAGCGCAGCCTCGACGACTCGGCCAACCGGCGCCTGGTGATCGCCGACTCCTTCCTTGGCGCCGACGCCGTGCTGGGCCTCGCGGCCCACATCTCGGCCGGCCTCGTGGTGCGCGAGGGGACGATCGCCGCCCGGGTGGCCCGCGAGCTCCCCTTCATGGCCACCGAGACCCTGCTCATGGAAGCCGTGCTGCGCGGCGGCGACCGCCAGGAGCTGCACGAGCGCATCCGGGGCTACAGCCTGAGCGCCCAGGGCACCTTGGAAAGCCAGGGGGGAGACAACCCCCTGATCGACCTCATCGTGGGCGACCCGGACTTCCGGCTCACGAGGCAGGAGGTCGAACCTTGGCTCGACCCGATCGCCTTCACCGGCCGCTCGGCCGAGCAGGTGGAGGAATTCCTCGCCGAAGTCGTGGCGCCCGCCCTGGCAGGGACCGAGGCCGCCGCGGTCGCCGCCCCCCGCGTCTAGGGCGGAGACAAAGCGAAAGTTGTCGATGTGCTAACATGCCTATTGGAAGCGCAAGCCGTTCCAGCGCTACTGGACCCAGAGCTCTCACGAAGATGGCTCGAAACCACCTTACGGAGAACGCAAGCCCATGCGCCAAAGGAAAGATCGCCGGCTCGCCCTCGTACGTTCCCGCTCCTTCTTCCTTGCCGTCCTTCTTCTCTGCCAGCTTCTGGCGGTGGCCTGCTCCAACAGCCGCAAGCCATCCTCTCCGGCCTCGCTCGGAGTTCCCATTGAGCGGGGCATCGCTTCGTGGTACGGCCCCAAGTTCCACGGCCGCGCCACGGCCAGCGGCGAGCGCTACAACATGAACGAGTTGACCGCCGCGCACCCCTCGCTCCCCTTCGGGACCCGGGTCGGGGTGCGCAACACCCGCACCGGCCGCGAGGTCGTGGTACGGGTCAACGACCGCGGGCCCTTCTCGCGGAACCGCATCATCGACCTCTCCTACGCCGCCGCCCGCGAGGTCGGCGTCGTGGGTCCGGGTACGGCGAGCGTCGAGCTCTACCTGGTGCCCGCGGCCGGCGCTCCGCCGCGCTACACCGTCCAGGTGGGCGCCTTCAGCGAGGCCGAGCGGGCCGCCGCGCTGCACCGCGAGGTCGTGCGCATTTACCCGGAGGTGGTCGTCGACTCGGACGGCACCTGGAACCGGGTCCAGATCGGCGCCTTCGACAGCCGCGACCAGGCCGAGGCGCTGCGCCGCGAGCTGGCGGCGATCGGAATGCCGTCGGTCGTGGTCTCCGCCCGCTAGGAGGCGGTCCACGGAAGCGGGGGAATTCGTTCCCCCGCTTTTTCGTTGGAACCATGGACGCCAGCAACGATAACGTTTCCTCCCGGGAGGCGCCATGACCCGAGAACGACCTCCGCTTCGCTCCACGATTGTCCGCCCGGAGAAAAATTCCCGGGGCCGGGGCGCCGGCTTCCTCTGGGTCACCTGCTTCGCCCTCGCCGCTTACCTGGGGACGGCGGTCGCCGCGGGTCAGCGCGAAAGAGGCTGGGGATTCACGGATGCGATCCTCCCCGAGGATGGGACCGCGGCCCAGAGCTTCCAGACGGTGGGCCAGGCGTCCTGGTACGGCTCCGATTTCCAGGGCTCCCCCACGGCCAGCGGCGAGCCGTTCGACATGAACGGCCTCACCGCCGCCCACCGCACGCTGCCCCTGGGCAGCCGTGCGCTGGTCCGCAATCTCGAGAACGACCGCGCGGTGGTGGTGAAGATCAACGACCGCGGTCCCTACCATAGCGGCCGGGTGCTCGACCTCTCCTACGGCGCCGCCAAGGAGATCGGCATGGACCGCTCCGGCTCGGCACGGGTCGAGATCACGCCGCTATGAGGCTCAGGGCGGCTCTGATCGCATAGCACCTGAAGTTCAGGCGTCGATCTTGCTGAGCACGTCTCGGGTTGAACCCACCTGACCGCGGAGGAGCAGATCCCAAGCGTCGAGGCACGTGGTCCGGA
>DASWME010000185.1:0-6652 GCA_036399915.1 Thermoanaerobaculia bacterium | reverse complement strand
AATTTCGCCCTTTCAGGGCGATGATCCGCCGGCGACGACATCAGGTCGGCACCAGGGGACACCGAGGGCCAGGCGTCTCGCGAAGGCTGTCCGAGCACGGAGCCCTACACGGGGGAGGTGCCCGCCTCCACCTCCCCCGTCGGTTTCAGTTGTCAAAGAACCCAACCCCTCTCGACCCCCGGCCAGCCGTGTGCCAGAATCCACGGACAGCGACCTGCTCGTGCCTGGATTCCTCCTTCTCAGGGAGACGAAGTCTACCTCGCCCAACGCCGGCTGGCTCCCAGGGATGCTACGGAAACGTAGTTATCGTAGCCTGGACGACCACGCCTGTCAAGCCCTGTTTTGTGGTATAGTGCTGATTGCGCCCCTCGGTGACGGAAACGTCGCAGACGATTCGCCCCGAGGTCCGGACGGTCCGCCCGGATCTCGAGACGGTCCAGACCTCGAGGCGGGTCGTCCAGACCTGGCTCAAGGAGGCTCGCCTCGAGAGGCGGACGGTCCAGACCTGAAGGCGAGGCTTCTCGAGCGACGGGCGGACCGTCCAGACCTCGGGGCGGACGGCTCAGACCTCGGGGCGGACCGTCCAGACCTCGAGGCGAGCCGTCCAGACCTTTGGGCGAACCGTCCGGACCTCTGGGCGAGCCGCCTCGAGCTGCGGGCGAGCGTTCTTTGAAAACTGACGTATCCGTTCTTCAGGGATGAGGACCGGCGCCGGCGGCGGGCGCGGGGACGGCTACCCCAGCCAGGTCCGGTACAGCTCGGGGCGCCGGTCCCGCCAGAAGAGGCGGCGGGCCGTGGAGGTCTGGCAGGCTTCGAGGTCGAGGTCGGCGATCACGAGGTCCTCCTCCAGGCTCCTGCCGCGGGCGATCACCCTGCCTTCGGGATCGACCGCGAAGGACTCGCCGGAGAAATGGAGGTTCCCCTCCTCGCCCACGCGGTTCGCCAGGGCGGCGAAGTAGCCGTTCTGGAAGGCGGCGGCGCGCACCTCGGCTTCGTAGAGGCCCTCGGGCCACTCTCCCACCGTGCCCGCCTGCGGGATCACCACCAGCTCGGCGCCCGCCACGCCGAGGGCCCGCATCACCTCCGGGTAGTGGCGGTCGTAGCAGATGGCGACCCCCACCTTCCCGACCCGCGTCTCGTAGACCGGCACCCCGTTGTCGCCCGGATGGTAATAGTCCCGCTCGTGGAAGCCCTCGTAGTCCGTGATGTGGATCATGCGGGTGACGCCGAGGAGCCGGCCGTCGGCGTCGAAGACCGGCGAGCTGTCGAACCGCCGCCCCCGCTCGTCCAGCTCGTAGAGGTTGAAGACGGTGACCAGGCCCAGCTCCCGCGCCCGGGCGGCGATCCGCTCCGTCGTGGGGCCGGGGACCGGCTCGGCGAGGCCCAGGGCCTTCTCGTCGCCGGGATGCTGCGGGAAGAAGCGGTCGAGGATCACCTCGGGGAAGGCGATCAGCCCGGCCCCCGCCTCGCGGGCGGCCGTCATCGCGTCGAGCGCCCGGCCGAGGTTGGCGTCCCGGTCCGGCGACGCGGCGAGCTGGGCGAGCGCGATCCGCACGCGCCTACCCGCGAGACCGCTTCTTGAACGACCAGGTGAAGACGAAGCGGGCCGCCTCGGCGCCGTCCGCCAGCCGGCCCACGCTCTCCATGCGCGCCACGGCGGGCTCGCCCGTGCGCACCGTCTCCGCCACGGCCGCGGCCGCCTTCGCGCCGTCCGCGCAGGTGAAGGTGGTCAGGGAGGTCGCCTTCTTCTCGAAGCTCGCCTCCAGGCCCACGATCAGCATCGCCACCGGCGCCGGGGCCGACTCGGCCGCCACCATGGCCAGCCCGCCGGTGGACATCTCCGCGGCCATGCTCAGGGCGGCGAAGTAGGTGGAGCGGAAAGGGTTGGTGGTCCGCCAGCCGTAGGGCACCGTGACCACGCACCGCTCGCCGTCCAGCTCGCGCACCCGCAGGCCCGCGATCAGGGCCAGCGGCAGCTTCGCCAGCATGAAGCCCCGCAGGAGCCACGGGTTGCGCATGCGGGAGCGGATCTTCTCCGCGGCAGGGGTGGAGGGCGCGGCGGCGGCGAGGGATTCGGACATGGAGGGTCTCCTTCGCCGAATGATATACCCGCCTCCGAGCTAGTGCGTCTGCAGGAACTCCACCGTCGGCGGCAGCCCCTCGTCGAGGCCCCGGGGGTGCCAGTCCAGCTCGGCGCGGGCGCGCGAGTCGTCGAACGCCCAGTGCCGCTCCAGGCTGTTGAGCTGACCGGAGGAGTAGGGGGGCCGCCGGTCGCGCAGGCGGAAGAGGGGGGTGGAGAGGACGAGCCCCAGCCGCGCCACACTGACGGGCACGCTGAGGCGCGGCGGCTTGACCCCGCCCAGCCGGCAAGCACGGTCCACCAGGGAGCGCAGGGTGGTCACCTCGCCGGCCATCAGGTAGCCGCGGCCGGGCGGCGCTTTGTCCATCACCCTGACCATTCCATCGACCAGGTCGTCGAGGTAGATCCAGGAGGTCTTGCGGTCCGCCCCGGCGAGGAGGGGGAAGCGCCCCTTGAGGAAGCCGCGGAGGATGGCGTTGGCCCCCTCCTTCTTGCCCGGCGGGCCGTAGACGAGGCTCGGGAAGACGGTGTTGACCTTGAGCCCCCGCTTCGCCCACTCCTGGACGGCCAGCTCGCCGGAGTGCTTGGTGGCGCTGTAGAGCGTGGGAAAGGGGGTCCGGACGGGCGCGTCCTCGTTGACGACCGACCCGTCCGGAGGGCTGCCGCCCCAGTAGGCCATGGAGGAGACCGAGAGGAAGCGGCCCACCCCCAGTTTGTAGGCCAGGGATGCCACGTTCTCGCTCCCCTGGACGTTGGCCTGCCGCATCCGCTCCTCCGGCCCGCCGAGGTCGAGCTCGGCGGCGGCGTGGATCACCCAGTCGGCGCCGGACATGCCTTCCCGCATCGAGTAGCGGTCCCCGATGTCGCCCACGAAGGTGGCGGCGCCGAGCTGCTTGAGGGGCTCCGCGTTGCTGGTGGGCCGGACCAGGGCCCGTACCTCGTGCCCGGCCTCGGCGAGCCGGCGCGCCAGGGCGCGGCCGATGTAGCCGGTGCCGCCCGTCAGGAAGAGCCGCATGGGGTGGATTCTAGTGGAGAACCTTCCGGCTGCCGGGCGGGACCCACTGAGGGTCACCCTGCCGCCCGTTCACCTCCCCATGGACGGGCGGGGACGTGCGCGCACGAGGGAAGGAGCGGGGGACGGGGCGATCCGAGCAATGGGAATCCCCCATATACCGCTCCTGTTGTACAGGGTGGGACGGGGGTTCGGGAGTTGAACCCGTCCCGGAGTCACAAACACTCCGACAATCTCCTTCAGCTCCCTCTCCTCCCCCCGCATCGGCTCCCTCCCCGATGCGGGGCTTTTTTATGCCTCTCTGCCGCGAAGGAGCTGCCGCAGCACGTAGTGCAGGATGCCGCCGTGGCGGTAGTACTGCACCTCCTGGGGCGTGTCGAGCCGCACCCGGGCCTTGAACTCGATCGGCTTGCCGCCGTCGGCCGCGGCGCGGACGGTGACCTCGTGGCCGTCCCGGAAGCCGTTGGCGATCCTCTCGGCCAGGCCGAGGACGTCGATCACCTCGAGGCCGGTCAGCCCCAGGCTCGCCACGCTGTCGCCCCCCGTGAACTCCAGGGGGACGATTCCCATGCCCACCAGGTTGCTGCGGTGGATGCGCTCGAAGCTCTCGGCGATGACGGCGCGGACGCCCTGGAGGAGCGGACCCTTGGCCGCCCAGTCGCGGGAGGAGCCGGTGCCGTACTCCTTGCCGGCGAGGACGACGGTGGGCACCCCCTCGGCCTTGTACTTCATGGCCGCGTCGTAGATCGACAGCGGCTCGCCGTCCGGCAGGTGGACGGTGAAGCCCCCCTCGATCTCGGGGACCATGCGGTTGCGGATGCGGATGTTGGCGAAGGTGCCCCGCATCATGACCTCGTGGTTGCCCCGGCGGGCGCCGTAGGAGTTGAAGTCCTTGGGAGCGACGCCGTGGTCGATCAGGTACTTGCCCGCCGGGCTCGCCACCTTGATCGAGCCCGCCGGCGAGATGTGGTCGGTCGTGATGCTGTCGCCGAAGACGGCCAGCACGCGGGCGCTCCGGACGTCCTGGACCGGCGCCGGCGCGGCCGGCATGTCCACGAAGTAGGGAGGCTGGCGGACGTAGGTCGACTCCGGGTCCCAGGCGTAGGTGTCCCCCTGCGGCACGTCGAGGCCGTTCCAGCGCTCGTCGCCGGCGAAGACGTCGCGGTACTGCTCGCGGAACATCTCGGAGCGCAGGGCCTTGAGGATGGTCTCCTCCACCTCCCGCCGGCTCGGCCAGAGGTCGCGCAGGAAGACGGGCTGGCCATCCCGGCCGGTGCCGACCGGCTCGCTCTGCCAGTCGATGTCGATCCGGCCGGCCAGGGCGTAGGCCACCACCAGCGGCGGCGAGGCCAGGTAGTTGGCCCGCACATCGGAGTTGATACGCCCCTCGAAGTTGCGGTTGCCGGAGAGCACGGCGACGGCCACCAGGTCCCGCTCCTCGATCGCCTTGGAGATGGCGGGCGGCAGCGGGCCGCTGTTGCCGATGCAGGTGGTGCAGCCGTAGCCCACGAGGTTGAACCCGAGCTGGTCGAGGTAGGGGGTGAGGCCCGCCTCGCGGTAGTACTCGGTCACCACCTTGGAGCCGGGGGCGAGGCTCGTCTTCACCCACGGCCGGGTCGCGAGCCCCTGCTCGACCGCCTTCTTCGCCAGCAGGCCGGCCGCCACCATGACGGACGGGTTCGAGGTGTTGGTGCAGCTCGTGATGGCGGCGATCACCACCGAGCCGTGGCACAGCTCCGCCGCGGCGGGCTCGGTCTCCACGGCCACCTCGGGCTCGGCCACGGCCAGGCCCGCGGCGGTGCCGCCGGCCGACTGCAGCCCGTAGGCCGTCGGCCGCGCCTTGCCCGTCCGGCCCGCGGCGGTCATCGCCTCCAGCTCCTTGAGAAAAGAGGGCTTGACGTCGGAGAGCCGCACCCGGTCCTGCGGCCGGCGGGGGCCGGCGAGGCTCGGCTCGACGGTGCTGAGGTCGAGCTCCAGGATCTCGGTATAGAGCGGCTCCGGGCTCGCCGCCGTGTGGAAGAGTCCCTGCTCCTTCATGTAGGACTCCACCAGCGCCACCTGCTCGGGGGAGCGGCCGGTGAAGGCGAGGTAGTCGAGCGAGGCCTGGTCCACGGGGAAGATGCCGCAGGTCGCTCCGTACTCGGGCGCCATGTTGCCGATGGTGGCGCGGTCGGCGAGCGGCAGGTTGGCGAGGCCCGGACCGAAGAACTCGACGAACTTGCCGACGACCCCTTTCTTGCGCAGCATCTCGGTGACCGTGAGCACCAGGTCGGTGGCCGTCGAGCCCTCGGGCAGCTCGCCCGCGAGGCGGAAGCCGACGACCTGGGGGATCAGCATGGAGACCGGCTGACCGAGCATGGCCGCCTCGGCCTCGATGCCGCCCACGCCCCAGCCGAGCACGCCGAGGCCGTTGATCATGGTGGTGTGGGAGTCGGTCCCCACCAGGGTGTCGGGGTAGGCGTAGCGCTCGCCGCCGGCGTCCCCCTCCATGACGACCCGCGCCAGGTACTCGAGGTTGACCTGGTGGACGATGCCGGTGTCGGGCGGCACCACCCGGAAGTTGCTGAACGCGGTCTGGCCCCAGCGCAGGAAGGCGTAGCGCTCGCGGTTGCGCTCGAATTCCCTCTCGGCGTTGATGAAGAAGGCGGCGGCGGAGCCGTACTCGTCCACCTGCACGGAGTGGTCGATGACCAGCTCCACCGGCTGCAGGGGGTTGATCCGCCGGGGATCGCCCCCCATGGCGACCATGGCGTCGCGCATGGCGGCCAGGTCCACGACGGCGGGCACGCCGGTGAAGTCCTGCAGCAGGACGCGGGCGGGCATGAAGGCGATCTCCTGCGACGGGACCGCCTTCGGGTCCCAGCTCGCCAGCGCCGCGATCTCGTCCGCGGTGACCACGGAGCCGTCCTCGCGGCGCAGGAGGTTCTCGAGCAGGATGCGCAGGGCATAGGGGAGGCGGGACACGTTGAAGCCCCGCTTCTCCAGCACGTCCAGCCGGGCCAGGCGAACCTCGCGGCCGCCCACCCGCAGGGTCGCGCGGCTTCCGAAGCTGTCGTTCATGGGATCTGTCTCTCCTCGGATCTCTTGCAGGAGCGGCGCGGGAGCGCCCTGCATCCCAAAGATAACAGCTACACCCCGTTTCTCCCAGAGGCGGCTCCAGCCGGGGTAAGATGAGGGCCATGTCGGTCGCCGGCTCCGATCTCGTCACCCCGGTCCTGCTGATGGCCATGCCGCAGGTGCTGGACCCCTTCTTCCAGCGCAGCGTGGTGCTGCTCCTCCATCACGAGGACGAAGGGAGCTTCGGCTTCATCGTCAACCGTCCCACCGGCATCAAGATCAGCGAGATCCTGAAGGGGATGGACGTCGGCTGGCAGGGCCACGAGGAGGCGGTGGCCTACTTCGGCGGACCCGTGCGGCCAGAGCTCGGCACGGTGCTCTTCGCCCCGCTCCTGGCCGGGGACTTCGAGGAGGACGACACCGCGACCGAGGTCTTCCCGGGCATCGCCCTGACGCAGCACGTCGGCGACCTCTCCCGCCTGGCCGAGGCCCCGCCGGACCAC
>DASWME010000184.1:0-1829 GCA_036399915.1 Thermoanaerobaculia bacterium | reverse complement strand
AGCCGTGCGGCTCTCCGCCGACCTGCAGCGCTCGCGCGAGCTGCTGGTCACCGCACGGGAGGAGGAGCGCCGCCGCCTCCGCCGCGATCTGCACGACGGCCTCGGTCCCAGGCTTGCCGCGCAGAGCCTTAAAGTGGGCTCTGCGCGGATGCTCTACGATCAGGACCCCAAAACAGCGGACACGCTTCTTTCGGAACTCGAATCAGACATAGAAGCAACGCTCGCCGAGATCCGGCGCCTCGTCTACGACCTGCGCCCTCCGGCTCTCGATGAGTTGGGCCTGGTGGGTGCGATTCGTGATGCCGCGGAACGCCATACGTCGCAAGCCGCAGACGGGCTCCACATCTCGGTCCACGCGCCGGATAAACTCCCGCCCCTGTCCGCCGCGGTCGAGGTTGCCTCCTACCGCATCGTGCAAGAAGCACTCGCCAACGTCACCCATCACGCTAGCGCCGCGGATTGCGTGGTTCGCCTCACGGTCACGGGCGAACTGCGGATCGAGGTTTCAGACGACGGGATAGGAATACCGAAGGAACACCGTTCCGGCGTGGGTCTCCACTCGATGCGTGAACGGGCCGAAGAGCTCGGCGGGACTTGCATTGTCGGGCGCTCCGCTTCGGGAGGAACCAGGGTGCTGGCTCGTCTGCCGCTGCCGGATCGCGAAAAGCTAGCATCACGGGAGTGAGCATGACACCGATTCGTGTACTCGTCGCCGACGACCATCCATTTTTCCGGAACGGCTTGAAAACGCTCCTCGAATCGGCCCCTGACACCGAGTTCGTCGGGGAGGCCGAGACCGGCGGGCAAGCCATTGAGATGGCCGAAGATCTCCAGCCCGACGTGATCCTGATGGACGTGCAGATGCCAGACGGGGGCGGCATCGAGGCGACGCGCAGGATCTCACGTGACGGACCGCAAATACGGGTTCTGATCGTCACCATGTTCGAGGACGATGCCACGGTCTTTCAGGCGATGCGGGCCGGAGCACGTGGCTACCTCCTCAAGGGCGCCAACTCCTCCGAAATGCTGCGTGCCATACGGGCCGCCGACAACGGCGAGGCCATCTTCAGCCCGAAGGTGGCGGTGCGCCTGATGGATTTCTTCTCAAGCGCCAGGCTATCGGCGCCACCCGAGATCTTCCCTGAACTGAGCGAACGCGAGCGGGAAATCCTGGACCTTATAGCTCAGGGTCACAAGAACCCCGAAATAGCCGCCGATCTCTACCTGAGCCCCAAGACCGTCCGCAACCACGTCTCGAACATCCTGCACAAGCTACAGGTCGCGGATCGCGCCGAGGCGATCATCCGCGCCCGCGAAGCCGGATTGGGGTAGTCTGATTGATGTAGCAGCGGTGTCATGACTTTGCGGCCCGTTTCTGTTTCCGTGGCTTCACGACCTCATGGTCGTGAGCCTTTACCCGGCAATTGTCGGAGCAATACTCCTTGTCTTTGCGGGTCTTGTAGCGTCGAGGACGGTCGCCCTTGTCCCTGGACTCCTTCGCGAGTTCGCGATCTCCGGGCGCGTACTTCCCTATGCGTATGATGCGGTTACAGCCCGGAAGCTTGCAGCGCGGAGAGCGGCCGACTTCCATCAGAGGTGATGTAGAAGGGACTAGGCTCCTTTCCCGGCCTTCCCTTCTTTTCGACGTTTCACCTGCAAAACGTCGTTGTTCTATGTGGGCGATGCTGGGGTCGAACCAGCGACCTCCTCCTTGTAAGGGACGATGAGGCGTTGCGGAGGTTTGCACAGGTTGGCAAATCCCGCATATCTAAGCGGTTTTCTCTGCTGCAACTTGCAGCAGTTTGCGCCGTATTGCGCTCCCGGTGGTG
>DASWME010000183.1:0-13480 GCA_036399915.1 Thermoanaerobaculia bacterium | reverse complement strand
ATGTCGGCACAGAAGCACTGGCGCGCCCTCAACGGCGCCACGCTTCTCGCTGACGTCGTCCGCGGTGTGGTGTTCGAAGATGGCATCAGGAAAAAGGCCGCCTGACTCGCGGTCCCATACACAACTCTTGACAATATCTCGCGCCGTCCGCGGCGTCCATGAGACCAATACGGCTCGGGACCTCAACCTGGTCATCGAACCGGAAGGCACCTTCTTCCGCCTACGGGTCCAGACGGCGGACCCCGATCTCCAGAAAGCATTCGGAGACGACCTGGAGCACGTCATTCCGCTTACCGCGAGCGAGCTGTGGGGGCTGGTCCAGAGCTGCCGCGAAGTGTGGCGCACGGCGCTGGTGGACCATCCCGAAGGGAAGAAGTACCCCTTCCAGGAGGCGTGGGACTTCCAGCAACGGGCGGACCTGCGGCAGGCCGTGCTGCCCAAGCTCGCCGAGGCGGGAGCCAAGCTGTTCCTGGCGCTCTTCTTCCCCCGTCCTCCGGGCAATACCGAGGCTTACGAGGGTCTGCGCCGGATCGGCCGGGTGCTGCGGCAGGAAATGAACCGCCGGACGCGGTGGGTGAAGGTCACGTCAGATTCTTTCTTCGTTCCTTGGGGGATGATCTACTCTGACTCCCTGGATCTGACCGGGTCGAACGTGAGGCCCGAGGGGTTCTGGGGATATCAGCACCTCATCGAGCATTCGCCCCCGACCGCGGGCAGCCTCGCGTACGAGCTCGACAACTCCGGGACGGGCTTCGAGATGGCCCTCCAGGTGGATCAGGCCATCGATCAGGATCTCCAGGTCGACTGCCTCGCTTCCTTCCTCAAGTTTCTGTCGGCGTTCGAGGGTCAAAGCCTGGTCCTCCACAAACGTCTCACCAAGAGCGAGTTGGCGAAGGCGTTGCGAGACAGTCAGGCCAGCGACCAGGTCCTCTTCTTCTGCTGTCATGCGCTGCAGGAGGGGGACCTCACCACCCCCCGCATCGGCCAGGGTTATATGATCCTGAGCGACCGTTCCAAGGACGAGTCTGCGATCCGCATCACTCCGGCTGACATCACCTACTGGATGGACATGAAGGACTTCGGGCGCCACCCGCTGGTGTTCCTCAACGCCTGCGGCTCCGGTCAACTCAATTCAGTGTTCTATCAGGGGTTCGGAAAGACCTTCCTCGGTCTCCGCGCGTCGAGCGTCATCGGCGCCGAGACGGAGCTGCCGGCCGTCTTCGCCGGAGAGTTCGCCCGCCGCTTCTTCGAAGCCTTTTTCCAGGGGGGCGAGCAGAACAAGATCGGCACCATCCTCTTCCGGCTGCGGCGGGAATTCCTGGACCGGTACAACAACCCGCTGGGGCTCATCTACTCGTTGTACCGCGGCGCGGACTCGTATCTGGAAGTCGGGTTGTCCCCCCGGGCCAACACTGGGGAGGGCTAGACCTCGATCCGCGCCCCCGCCGTCTCCGGCAGGGTCCACACCCAGAGACCCGCCAGCGCGGCGAAGCCGGCGGCGAGCGCGACCCCACCCGCCAGGCCCCAGCGCACGGCCACGCCGGCGATGACCAGCGGCGCCACGAACTGCACCCCCCGCGTTAAGTTCATGATCACGGACATGGCGGCTCCCCGCACCCGCGTCGGGAACAGCTCCGAGAAGTAGGGGCCGTAGCACGACCAGGTGCCCGTGCCCACCCCGGCGACGAACATGCAGGCGAGCCCCACGCCGGGACGCGACGCGAAGACGTCCCAGAACAGGGTTACCATCACCAGGCCCGCGGCCGTGATGGCGCAGTAGAGCGCGAAGGCGCGGCGCCGGCCGAGGAGGTCCGAGACCCAGCCGAACGTCAGGTATCCGAGCAGCGAGCCGGCCACGAAGGTCAGCGTCCACCAGCCCGAGCCGAAGATGGAGAGCCCGCGATCCTTCTGGAGATACCGCGGCAGCCACACCACCGCGAACCAGTAGGCCGACATGTTGAGGATGGTCAGCACGAACGCCCTGGTGAACAGGCCTAAGAGGTCGACGGCCACGAGCTGCGCCAGGATGGGCCGCCGGGCGTGCGACAGCTCGTGGTGGGCCAGCGCCCCCGAGCGCAGCCGGCGGCGGTGCTCGAGCCAGAGGTCCGACTCCGGCAGCCGTCGCCAGGCGAGCAGCACGAGGATGGGAGCGGCCGAGAGCAGGAACACCGTGCGCCAGCCCACGGAGGGCGCCACGAACGAGCCGACGATGGCGGCGAGCCCCAGGCCCGCCGGCGCGCCGCTCTGGGCGATGGCGCCGTAGCGCCCGCGCAACGCCGGCGGGAAGGTCTCCCCCAGCATCGCCTGCCCCGCTCCCCAGGTGCCGCCGATGCCGAGCCCCGCCAGGGCCCGGGCGGCGATCAGCGCGGTGAGGCCGGTCGCCAGTCCGCAGGCGGCGTTGCCGATCGAGAACGCCGCGATCGAGACGGCGAGCGAGGCCCGGCGTCCCAGCCGATCGCTCATCCAGCCGAAGAGAAGGCCGCCGACGCCCGTCATGCCCACGCCCACAGCGGTCAGGGTCGCGAGGTCCTCTTCCGCGAGGCCGAACGCGTCCTGGATCGGCTGCAGCAGGAAGGAGAGGAGCATCAGGGAATAGAACCCCGTGGCCCAGGCTCCCCAGGCGAAGACGAGGATCCGGCGGTGCGCCTCGACCGGGCGTTCGTGATCGCTGAGGCGCGCGGGCGCGGACTGCGGAAGCGTGTGCAAAGCGGGGGAATCCTATCAGGAAGCCCTCGGGAACAACCCCTCCCCGCCTCCCGGTTGATCGGAATGCCATGAAGACCCCCGCTCCCCTCCTCGCCTGTCTCCTGGCCGCCGGCATCGTCACGGCCCAGGAGGACCCGCGGCAGGAGCTGTTCCGGCTCCTCAACGCCGAGCGGCAGCGGGCGGGGGCCCCGCCCCTGCGCCTCTCGTCGGCCCTCACCCGCGCCGCCGAGGATCATGCCGCCGAGGTGGCCCGGCGCGGCTCCCTTCAGCGGGCCGGGGACACCGAGGCGATGCGCGAGCGGCTCCAGCGGGTGGGCTACGACGCGCACGCCTGGACGGAGAGCCTCGCCACCTCGACGGGCGGCCCCGAGACCGTGCTACGCAACTGGAGGCGGGGCGATCCGGAAACCTACCGCAAGGCCATGGCTTCCGAGGTCCGCGACCTCGGAATGGGCCTCGGCCGTCTCAAGGGGACTCCCCTCTACATCTTCCTCTTCGCCGTGCCGGAGGGGGATTACTTCGCCCGCGGCACCTCGGGCGTCCGCGACCTCGACCGCGTGCGGGCCGAGATGCTGGCGCGGGTCAACGAGGCCCGCAAGAAGGCCGGGGTCCCGCCCCTGCGCTCGAACGCCCGCCTCGACCAGGCGGCCCAGCGCCACGCCGAGGACATGCTGGCCCGCAACTATTTCGCCCACCGCAGCCCCGAGGGCAAGAGCGTGCGCGAGCGGGCCCGCGCCGCCGGCTACGACTGGCGGGCCATCGGCGAGAACGTCGCTGAAGGGCAGTTCTCGGTGGACGAGGTGATGGACACCTGGCTGCACAGCCCGGGGCACCGCCGGAACCTCCTCGATCCCGACTTCAAGGAGCTCGGCGTAGGCCTCGCCCTCGGCCGCAGCGGAAGGACCTACCGGGCGGTCTGGGCGCAAGCGTTCGGGGCGCGGCGATGAATCAGTGCACCTGCCGCCGCCGCGCCGCGCCGATCAGCGTCTCGATCTGGTCGTGGTCCGGCGCCTCGGGCTCCAGGACGAGATAGCGCTCCAGGTCCGCGATCCCCCGCTCCGGGTCTCCCCAGCGCAGCGAGAGCAGGCCGCGGTCGCGCCGCGCTCCCACGTCGTCCGAGTCGAGGAGCAGGACGCGGTCGAGGGCGGCGATGGCCCGCTGCACTTCGCCCCGATGCAGGTAGACCCCCCGCAGGTTGTTGAGCATGCGGATCAGGATCTGCCGTGGCGTCGACGGCCGCAGCAGGCGGGTGTCGAAGGTGAGCGAGCCGCCGCTCACCTTCTCGAGCATCTCCCGGCAGTCGTCCAGCGTCAGAGCGCGCCCCTGGTCGAAGGGATCGAACAGGAGATCCGCGTGCAGGGAGTGCCGCACCAGGAAGTGGCCGGGAAAGCCTACGCCTTCGAGGGGAACCCCGGCTCGCCGGCCTACCTCCATGTAGACCAGCGCCAGGGTGATGGGGATGCCCAGCCCCCGCGCCAGGACCTCGTTCAAGTAGCTGTTGCGCGGATCGTAGTAGTCCTCGGCGTTGCCCCGCAGGCCGACCTCCTCGGTAAGAAAGCCGGAGAGCCGCCCCACGCGGTCCAGCTCGTCCCGGACCCCTTCCAGGCGGGGCCGCAGCCGCTCGCCCAGCTCGTCCAGCCGGGCCAGCCAGGGCGCCGGATCGAGCCCGGGCTGCTCCTCGGCGGCGATCCACAGGGCCGCCTCGGCGAGGCCGATCTGCTCGTCGGGCAGACGGGCGAGGGCGGCGAAGCGCTCGCGGGGGGAAGGCGTCCCGGCCATGCCCCAAAGCATAGCGGATCGCTCCGGACCTCGCCGGTGCGCTATCGTAGGCCCCGCGTTTCAGAGGAGGCTGCACATGGACCGGATCAACGTCGGCATCCTGCTCTTCGAGAACGTGGAGGTGCTGGACTTCGCAGGGCCGTTCGAGGTGTTCTCGCGCACCCGCCTCGTGCCCGGCGTCGAGTCCCGCCGGTCCGAGGAGAGCGCGCCCTTCCGCGTCTTCACGGTGGCCAAGACCCGCGAGTCCGTTACAGCCACGGGCGGCCTGGTCGTCCTCCCCGGCCACGGCTTCGCCGATGTCCCTCGGATCGACCTCCTCCTGGTGCCGGGCGGCTTCGGCACCCGCGCCCTCCTCCACGACGAGGAGACCCTCGACTGGATCCGCAAGACCGCGGCCGGGGCGCGGCAGGTCACCTCCGTCTGCACCGGCTCCCTCCTGCTGGGCAAGGCCGGTCTCCTCCAGGGCCGCCGGGCCACCACCCACTGGGCGTCCCTGGACCTCCTCGACTCCCTCGGCGCCGGCGTCGCCGTGGACCGCACCTCCCGCGTGGTGGACGACGGCGTCATCACCTCCGCCGGCGTCGCCTCCGGCATCGACATGGCCTTCTACATCGTCGAGACCCTCTGCGGCCGCGCCGTGGCGGACGAGACGGCGAAGTACATCGAGTACCGGCGATAGCCCCGCCGGCCCCCGGCACCGCCTTTGCTGTGCCCCTTGGACGTGATGGGCGCGAGGGGAACTCCCCCGAGTCCTCCCCGCATTGAGTCGAGCCCTGTCAATCTTTGAAACCTGCAACGGTGGCTGGACTTCCTTCCGGGTGGGGTGGACACCATGAGTGCACGACACGCAGATCCTGGAATTCAAGGCCCACTGGTCTGGTTGTGCTGGGTACCGACCTCGTCAACCCCTGAGGGTTCGCGGTCCGGTAAGGAGACCCACATGACTGAAAGAATGACTCTTCCCGTCCTCCCGTTGCGGGACTTCGTCCTGTTCCCGGGCGTCACGGCTCCGATCAGCGCCGGCAAACCCGCCACGCTGCGGGCCATCGAGGCGGCGTTGAACACCTCCGAGCGGCTGGTGTTCGCGGTGTCCCAGCGCGAGGACGTTCAGCAGGTCACCCCCGAGGTGCTTCATACCATCGGCACGGTGGCCCGCATCGGCCAGCTCCAGCGGGGCCTGGCCGGCATGCAGCTCCTCCTCCATGGCGAGCATCGCGGCATCGCGATGAGGATCACGGAGGGGAATGGCTATCTCCAGGCCGTCCTGCGGGAGGCCGAGGAGATGAAGCCGCTCAATCCGCAGGACCCTGCGTTCGTCGCCCTGTTCCGCGAGCTGCGGGAGCGGGCGGGCGAGCTGGGCACCAAGTCCGGTCTCCCCGAGGAGGTCGTCCAGCAGGTCCTCGAAGGCGTGGACGACCCCAGCCGGCTGGCCGACCTGGTGGCCGGCTACACCGACCTGACCAAGGCGCAGCGCCAGATGCTGCTCGAGACCCTCTCCGTCGAGGAGCGGATGCGGCGCGTGCTGGTGCACGTGCAGCGGCAGCTCAACGTCCTCGAGGCCCAGGAGGACATCAAGACCAAGGTCCAGGAAGAGCTGGGCGACCGCCAGCGCGAGATGCTCCTGCGCGAGCAGCTCAAGGCCATCCAGAAGGAGCTCGGCGAAGGCGACGCCGGGGGCGACGTCGACGAGCTGCGCGAGAAGCTCGCAGCCCTCGACCTCCCGGCGGAGGTCCGCAAAGAGGTGGACCGCGAGCTCGGCCGCCTCGGCCGCATGGGCCGGGAGGCCATGGAGTCGCAGGTCATCCGCACCTATCTCGAGACCATCGCCGAGCTGCCGTGGAGCCAGCGCAGCCCCGAGCACATCGACATCCCCACGGCAGCCGAGATCCTCGAGGAGGACCACTACGCTCTGGGCGACGTCAAGGACCGTGTGCTCGAGTTCCTCGCCGTCCGCCAGCTCCGCCTGGCCGAGGAGGAAGCCCGCAAGGCCGAGGAAGCCGCTGCCGCGGCGGAGGACAGCGTTCCGGGGCAGGAGACGGACGAGCCCGCCGCTCCCAAGACCGCCGAGGAGAAGCGCAAGGCCAAGGGCCCGATCCTGCTCTTCGTCGGCCCGCCGGGCGTCGGCAAGACCTCGGTGGCCAAGTCCATCGCGCGCGCCATGGGGCGCGAGTACATCCGCGTCTCCCTGGGCGGCGTGCGCGACGAGGCCGACATCCGCGGCCACCGGCGCACCTACGTGGGCGCCATGCCCGGCCGCATCATCCAGGGCATGCGGCAGGCCGGCACCAAGAACCCGGTCTTCCTGCTCGACGAAGTCGACAAGCTCGGCGTCTCGTTCCAGGGCGACCCGGCGAGCGCGCTGCTCGAGGTGCTCGACCCGGCGCAGAACGACACCTTCACCGACCACTACCTGGGCGTGCCGTTCGACCTGTCGGAGGTGCTGTTCATCGCCACGGCGAACTTCATCCAGAACATCCCGGGGCCGCTGCTCGACCGCATGGAGGTGGTGATGTTCTCGGGCTACACGGAGCGCGAGAAGCTCGCCATCGCCCAGCGCTTCCTGGTGCCGCGGCAGGTCAGGGAGAACGGCCTCAAGCCCGAGCAGATCGCGATCGGCGATGAGGCGATCTCCGAGATCATCACCGGTTACACCCGGGAGTCCGGCGTGCGGCAGCTCGAGCGCGAGCTGGGCAAGCTCTCCCGCAAGGTGGCCCGCAAGATCGCGGCGCGGGAGGTGGACCGGATCGAGGCCGACGCCGCGAAGGTGCGCGAGCTGCTCGGCCGGCCCAAGGTCCACCCCGAGCGGGCGTCCCGCGAGGACCAGGTGGGGGTCGCGACCGGCATGTACTACACCCCGACCGGCGGCGACATCATGTTCGTCGAGGCCTCGACCATGAAGGGCAAGGGGGAGCTGGTGCTCACCGGCCAGCTCGGCGACGTGATGAAGGAGTCGGCCCGGGCGGCCTGGACCTACGCCCGCTCGCACGCGGACTCGCTCGGCATCCCGGCCGAGTGCTTCGAGCGCGACCTGCACATCCACGTGCCGGCAGGCTCGATTCCCAAGGACGGCCCTTCGGCGGGCGTGACCATGGCCACCGCCCTGGTCTCCGCCCTCTCCGGCCGCAAGGCGCGGCATGACATCGCCATGACCGGCGAGATCACCCTCTCCGGCCGCGTGCTGCCCATCGGCGGCGTCAAGGAGAAGGTGTTGGGCGCCGTGCGGGCGGGGATCGACGAGATCCTGCTACCCAAGCAGAACGAGGCCGACCTCGAGGACCTGCCGCAGGAGGTCCGCGACACTCTCGGGATCCACTTCGCTGAGGATCTCGGAGACGTGCTCGCCCTCACCCTGCGCGGCGCCACCTACCGCGAGGGACGCCTCCTCTTCGAGAGCCCGCTGGAGGAGGGCACCTTCGCCAGCGTGCCGCACTGACCTGAATCGGGATTACCGATCGGCCGCCGCCTCTTCCCGAGGCGGCGGCCTTTTTTCTTTGTGGGGAAAAAAACGCGCAACCCGGTGCCTGGCGAGATCTCTCTTGCATCCGGGGCCGGATCCTGTGCTAATCTTGTTTCGTACCCAGACGATTCTCCTCAGAGAGGCCGGGCATGATAGACCAGGAGTTGATCGCCTACCTCGACGCGCACTTCCGCGAAACCTCGCGGCAGATCGCCGAGTCCCGTGAGGAAACCACCCAGCAGATCACCAGTCTCCGCGAGGAGAACACCCAGCAGATCGCTAGCCTCCGTGAGGAAGTGGCGAGCCTCCGCGAGGAGAGCACCCAGCGCTTCGAACAGGTGGAAGAGACGACCCGGCAGACTCTCGTCCTGGTCGAGGACCTTCGCGACCAGGTCCACGTGATCGCTGAAGGCTTCCTGGGGCTCAACGAGAGGCTGGATTATCAGAGCACGGCCACGCTGACGTTCGAGCAGGTCAGAGGGTGGATCGAACCCTATTTCCGCGACCTGGACAGGCGGGTCCGCATCTTGGAGGGCCGCTCAGACCGCCAGCAGGGTGATGTCATGGACGCTGTCCGAAAAATCTTGGGCAAGCCTCCCCTCCACCAAGCGCCGGTTTCGGCCGAGTAAGTGCCCCGCCTCGGGCTACAACTCCCCTCATGAGGATCATTGTCCAGCATGAATTGAGGAATCACAGCGGCGAGATCCTGCGGCAAGCGGAGGCAGGCCAGCAGTTCACCATCACCGTGGACGGCCGGCCTGTCGCGGTGCTCGGCCCCTACCCGAAGCGGCAGTGGGTCCCGAAGGCCGAGGTCCTGCAGATCCTCCGTTCCCTATTTCCCGATCCGACCGGAGTTCAGACGGGCGGCGGACCACCGCCAGGCTCCCGGTAGCCACCTGCGGGTTCATACTGCTCCGTATCTGTCGTAAAGATTGCGCTCAGCCGTCTACCAACCTTGCCTTGCAGATTAGTCCGGACGCCGTTTAGTTTGGCTCGCAGCCCGGTCGAGGCGCTCGTGTACATCCTGGAGATGATCTTTGAGTCGATCTCCTGGTACCGAGCGGAGGTGAAGTACTCGCCGTAGGCGAGCGTCCCGCCCTTTCGCCAATCGTCGAGCATCCGGGAGTAGAAGTCCCCGACCGAATCAGCGTTCGCCCGTAGGGTTGCATCGCCCTTCCAGATCTGGATCATCTCGGCTTCGTATTCGTCAAAAGGATCCGTAGAGCCCTGGTCTTCGTCGTCCGTGTCATCGAAGGCCTGAAGGAATGAGAAGCTCGGGAAGCAGATGCCAGTTAACGTGTAGCACTCGGTGACCGCATGCGAAAGCCTCATTCCCAAGGCGTCACATGCACGGAGAGCGCGCCTCACCTCGCCTCGATCCAAGATCTCGTACATGACTGCGGTCCTGGGACAGGTCACGTGGAGGAGGTGAGCGTAATGTCCAAATTCGTGAAGGACCGTGCTTTGTGCGTCGTACTGAAAGCTGAACGGTGTGGTGAAGGACCAGGCGATGTTGGGGTTGATCCCCATGTCGGTATCAGTCACACCGCACGGAGGATCGAACCTGCTCAAGGTCGTCTCCGCGAGCGCCTGTGTGTTCCGCAGGAAATTGGTCACAAAAATCGAGTTTACCCCCTCAGTGGTTTGCACGGGAGTCGCCTGGGCACTGTACCCGCCGTTCCGAAGAAGGCCCAAAACTCCGTTCCAGGTGGTGGTTGCCGAATTGAGCGCGGTGACCCAATTACTCGAAACGTAGCTGTGGAGGTAGTAGGTCACGGGGAGCACCCTCTGCACAAGGCCACCACGCAGGAAGCAGCATCCGGCGATCCCGAGGGCACATACGGCGAGGAACGAGAGGCGCATTCCGTTTCTCATGATCGCCTCCTCAAAGCCGCGTGCGGCAGTAGGGTGCCTGAACAGCCGCAATCTTCTTGATCTTATCTTTGAACTCCGAGAGATCCACGACTTCGGTATTGGACGGCGCATGGAGGGTTCGGATCTTCTCGACCGCTTTCCCCCAGACGACTTTATATGCCTTCACGATCTCATGGCCCGCCGGGGCCTCAGCCATGGCTACCAACTGGTTCAAAGGTCCGTACTCCCGTTCAAGAAAGGGTTTCACCCGCTCGTCCAAGGGCGCATGGAGAAGCTCGATGACGCTCAAAGGCACCTTGCTCAAGAAGACGATGACGCGCTCGCCTTCGGCGAGGTCAGGCTCAGAAGACCTCTCTATCCGGTGCCCGTGACCTTCGTGGAGCCGCGGCCCGGTGGTGAAAATCTTGCCTTCGACGATTGGAGCGTTAGCGCTGCTGCAGTCCTTGAGGTACTCCTCCACTCGTATCTGGTAGAGGCTATGGTAAGGGCCTTGAGGGTTCCCTGTGACCCGTACGACCTCTCCCAGAATAACGATGTCAGTCAACGCCGCCCAGTGATAGGCGTTCGCATCTGTCACCTGTCCTAAGGCCATGTCCACGCCCACGGTGCGGAGCGCCTCGTTCTCCTCCGGGGTGACCCCATATTCTGCGACCCAGTTCAAGAGGAAGACTTCGTTCACGCCACGGGCGCGGTAGTAGTCGAGCTGCGCCTCGGTAAGCTTTTTCGCGACCCCAAAGTTGTGGACAGCGAGCCACGTCCGTGCCTGCTCGGGTCCGAGTGCTGCCGCGATGCGCTCCTCCTCCTTCGGGGTGAGTCCCCGACGTGTGGGAGACATCGGGCTTGGGGTAGGCGGTGAAGTGGCGGCGATGGACAGGATAGCGACTCCGATCACGATCGCGAGGAGCAGGGCGAGAGCAAATCGACGCATTGCGACCTCCTGCCTTAGCATCTCAAAAAGAGCTAGGGTAGCTCTGAAATGCCATACCTGCAAGGGCTCCTTGTGACCGGAGCCGCAGAGACGACAAGGCCCGGCAGGAGAATCCCGTCCGGGCCTTGATCGCCTCTTCAGGATGGCCTACAGCCGCCAGGAGAGCCCGGCGGCGAACTCGCGGCCGCTCAAGTCGATCTTGCCGAAGCCTTCGAAGTCGCCGCTCAGGTCGTCGTCGACCTCTGTCCAGCGGCCTTCGGCGAAGATGGAGAGGCGGGGGGTGATCGGCGCCGAGAGGCCGAGCAGACCGTAGTAGCCGAAGGCGACGCCGTCCGACTGCAGGGTGGCGGAGAAGATGGGCCGCGACGCGGAGCCGAAATCGATGAAATCGCCGGACTCCTCGAGCTGCCAGGCGTAGGCGCCGCCGCCCGCGCCCAGGTAGGGCCGCACCGCGGCGCCGGGCCCGGTCAGGTGGAAGACGAGGCCCAGGGTGCCCGAGGCGATGTCCAGCGTCGTGTCGTGCCGGATGCGGTCGCCGAAGTTGTCCTCGAAGCCGCGGTAGGCCTGGGTGTTGTCCCCCTCGTAGACGTTGCCGGAGAACATCAGGCTGAGGTGGTTGCCCAGGGGCAGGAGGTAGTCGAGGCCGAAACTGGCGTTCTCGAAGTCGTCGACCGAGCCGGTGAAGTCCCGCTCCACGTCGCGCCAGTACTCCGAGTCGCCGTCTGGCTGAAAGGCGCCCAGGTGGATGCGGAACTCCTGGTCGTTCTCAGGGTAGTAGCGGCGGCCGTGGCCATACCCGCGGCCGTGGTGCTGGGCGAACGCTGGCATGGCCAGGACGAGAAGCCCCGACAGGGCGATGATCACGCGTGTCTTTCTGGAGGTCATGGTTTTCTCTCTCCTTTGTGATACCTCACGCCAGCCCCTCGCGAGCAACCGCGGTGCCAGGCGCTCCCAAAGGAGGGTACGCGCGGGGAAAGCCTTTCGTTTCAAGAGTTGCCGCGTGAGACCGCGCTGGAAGCGGGAGCGGGGCTGGCCTCTGGAGAGGACGGAGGGGCCGGGCTCGGGAGGACGGTCATCGCCTGGAACGCCGGCCTTGCCCTGCGGCCTCTACCGCTTCCCTCCTCCTGCCCTGCACGACGTGCTCTCGGCGTGGCGCGCCGTCGCGGCCACCATTTCGGGCGGCATGCCCGCCAGGAAGGACGTCTGGCGGATCGAGGAGACGACGAGCTTGCGGTTCGCTTCCGGCGTGTAGTCGGCGAAGCGACGGGCCACGTCCCCCTCGCCCTCGTCGATGCCGAGCAGCTTCACCGGCGCGGCGCAGGAGAAGTCGAACGCGGAGAGGGCGGCGGAGCGGACGCGGCGGTTCTCCCGGGTCCGCCAGTGCACGCGGCCGGCGCGCAGGTCGTAGACGATGCTCCAGCGCGTGAAGGAGCCCTGGGCCACGGCGTCGAGCGTCTCGAAGGCGTAGCGGACGGGGTCGTCCGTGCCGCGGGCGGCGTAGTCGTCCACCCTTTGGGAGGCGCGGACGAACCGCTGCAGCGAGCCGGCTCCCTGCAGGGCTCCGGCGTTGCCGCGGCTCCCCTCGCGGAAGCGCAGGGACTCCTCGTAGGTGTCGTTGGTCAGCGCCCGGGCGGGCAGGCTCGCGCCCGCGTGGACCACCGGCTTGCCGTCCAGGAACTCGACCGCGGCGCAGCTCCCGCCCCTGTCGCAGGCCAGGAAATGGATTCGGGCCATGGAGGAGATCCGCAGCCGGCCGGCGTTCTTCACCACCTCCGCGACCGTGGCGAAGTTGTCGAGCTGGTACTGGATCCACTCGAGGCAGCCGAGGACCGGCCGCCCGTCCGGATCGGGATAGCGGGTCTCGTCGAGCCACATCAGCTCGACGGTCAGCCCCGCCTCGTTCATGCCGCCGCTGGGGAACTCCCGGCCGTACTGGTTGAACGTCACGCTGCCGTATTTGGAAGTCCATTGCGCCGGCTTCTCCTGCGGCGGGAGGTCGGCGGTCTTCGCCACCCCGCGCTTGTTGACGATCACCAGACCGTCGCCCACCGACCAGTCGTAGTTCTTGCCGAACACCGCCTCCGAACCGCGTTTCAGGCAGAAGGTCGTGCAGGCGCCGGCGTCGGGGACGGGCAGGGCGGCGAGGGCGGTGACGGCGAGAAGGAGGAAGGAACAGAGCTGCTTCATGAAACGTCTCCTCGGTTTGACGGCGGTCTCCCCTAGCTTACACTTCCCGCAGGCGCGACTGCCGCCCTTTCGTTCCATCCAAGGAGGTTCCATGGTTGAGATCTTCGACACGGAGACCGGCGCCCCCCTGGGCTCGATCACCGACGACCAGCTCCAGTTCATGATGGACCGGCTCGAGGAGGAGTCCGAGACGGACACCGACTACTACCTGAACCGCACCACCGTGGACTTCTTCGAGCAGGAGGGGGCCGCTCCCGAGCTGATCGCGATCCTGCGCCGGGCCCTCGGCGACCGGGAGGAAGCCGAGATCCGCTGGCGGCGATCCTGAAGGCGATCTTCGGCGGGCGCAGCATGCTGCGCCCCTACTGTGGAGTGGGCTGCGGCAGGATCACCCGCAGATGGTGCGGGCGCGTCCGGTAACGGAGGGGGGGCTCGATCGAGGTGACCTCGCCGTCGAGGTAGACCGGCACGGCATTCTTGCGGGTCTCGACCGTGAACTCGGGCAGGCACCAGAAGTCGAAGCCCTTCGTCTGCTTGAGGTCGCGCAC
>DASWME010000182.1:0-2560 GCA_036399915.1 Thermoanaerobaculia bacterium | reverse complement strand
TTCATCGGGAGTCCCTCCTTGTCGATCGAAATGGGGCAGACCGGCCGGGGCCGGCCTCTTCCTCCCTACGCCGGAAGGCGAGAAAGGTTACAAGGCTCCGGCACCGATCTTGCCTGGGGTCCCGGGTGGAGGCGCCGGCGTAGTAGCCTTCAGGGGTGGAGGAGGTCTTCGTGGTGGTGGGACGACAGACGACGGACGATCTGGAGCTGCTGTGGGCGGTGATGCCCCCGGCGGTGCGGACGGCGATCGAGGCGCACCCGCGGCGGGACGAGCTGGTGGAGCTGGTGCTCGACCTCGGCCGGCTGCCCGAGGCCCGCTTCCCGGACACCGGCGAGGCCCTCGCCGAGCAGCCGGTGACCCGCGAGGACATCGTCTACGTGGTCGCGCGGGTGGGCCGCTTCGGCAAGGACAACCGGGCGGGGATCGAGCGGACGCTGCACCGGATCTCGGCGATCCGCAACCGCGTGGGGGACGCCGTCGGCCTGACCTGCCGGGTCGGGCGCGCGGTCTTCGGCACGGTGGACATCCTGCGCGACGTCATCGAGGCCGGCGAGTCGATCCTGCTGCTCGGCCGCCCCGGCGTGGGCAAGACGACGATTCTGCGCGAGGCCGCCCGGGTGCTCGCCGACGAGCTGGACAAGCGGGTGATCGTGGTCGACACCTCGAACGAGATCGCCGGCGACGGCGACGTGCCCCACCCGGGGATCGGCCGCGCCCGGCGCATGCAGGTGCCCTCGCCCGACGAGCAGCACGCGGTGATGATCGAGGCGGTGGAGAACCACATGCCGCAGGTGATCGTCATCGACGAGATCGGCACCACGGCCGAGGCGCTCGCGGCGCGCACCATCGCCGAGCGCGGCGTGCAGCTCATCGCCACCGCCCATGGCAATACGCTGGAGAACCTGCTCCAGAACCCGACGCTCTCGGACCTCCTGGGGGGCATCCAGGCGGTCACCCTCTCCGACGAGGAGGCGCGGCGCCGGGGCACCCAGAAGACCGTGCTCGAGCGCAAGGCCCCGCCGACCTTCGAGGTGCTGATCGAGATCCAGGACAAGGACCGCCTGGCCGTGCATCACGACGTGGCCGAGGTGGTGGACCGCTTCCTGCGCGACATCCCGGCGCGGCCGGAGCTGCGAACGCGGACCGCGGGCGGCGAGGTCGAGATCCAGCGGGCGGAGCGGACGGACGAGGCGGACCGCGGGAGCGAGCGGGGACCCGAGCGCCGGCCTGGCCGCAGGACCGAGCGCAGGAGCGAGCGGGCCCCGGCGGCGCGCCAGCGGCCGGACCGGTCCGTCGCGCCCTGGTTCGCGGCTCCTGTCGAGGAGGGAGGAGAGGAAGCCGAGGCCGCGCCCGCGCCGCCGCCCAAGGCGCTGCGCGGCAGGACGGTGCGCATCTTCCCCTACGCCGTCAGCAAGGCCAAGCTGGAGCGGGCCCTGCGCAAGTTCCGCGTCTCCGCCTACCTGGTGGAAGACCTCGACGACGCCGACATGGTGGTGACCTTGAAGTCCCAGGAGCGGCGCCAGCCCCGGCGGCTGCGCGACGCCCACGCCAAGGGGGTCCCTTTCTACGTGGTGCGCAGCAACACCATCGTCCAGATGGAGAACTTCCTCCGCGCGGTCTTCGGCGTCGACGACCACCTGGCCGGCGACGACGCGGCCCTGCGCGAGGTGGAGGAAGCCATCGACGAGGCCCTGGAGCAGGGGCGCCCGGTGGAGCTGGCGCCGCAGAACAACCACCTGCGGCGGCTCCAGCACCAGGTCATCGAGCGCTACGGCCTGACCTCGGAGAGCAAGGGCGAGGAGCCGTACCGGCGGGTGGTGATCTACCCGGAGCCGGCGGCGGGCACGTAGGCCCGCCGTCCCTAGGAGTGAGGCTTCGCCACCGGCTCTCTCCGCGCCTCCGGCGGCTCGAGCTGCGGCAGGGCGGGCTCGGCCGGGGCCGGCGCGCGGGTCTCCGGCGCCAGGGTGCCGTCGAGGTTGTCGCGGAACTCCGCGCTGTAGATGTCCAGCAGGGAGAGGAAGAGGGCGGCGACCATCGGCCCGAGGATGAACCCCATGGGGCCGAACATGCCGATCCCTCCCAGGGTCGAGAAGAAGACCATCAGGTCGTGCATGCCGGTCTCCTGGCCGACCAGCCGCGGGCGCATCAGGTTGTCCACGTTGACGATGACCAGGATGGTGACCAGCAGGATGCCGATCCCCTGCCAGAGGTGGCCGGTGGCGATCTGGATGAAGGCGGCCGGATAGAGCACCAGCCAGGCCCCCACCATGGGGATGATCGCCAGCAGGGTGGCGACCATGCCCCAGAGGAAGGGCGAGCCCACGCCGAAGATCCACAGCGTGATCCCGGAGAGGGTCCCCTGCACCAGGGCGATCAGCAGCGTCCCCTTGACCGTGGCCCGGGCCACCGAGGAGAAGCGGGCGGCGATGGCGTTCTTGTACTCCCGGTCGAGGGGGATCAGGGCGCGGAGGCGGCGCAGCAGGTCCTTGCCGTCGCGGAAGAAGTAGAACATCGTGAACAGGGTGACGAAGAGGAGCACCACGACCTGGAGCGTCCCGCG
>DASWME010000181.1:0-4235 GCA_036399915.1 Thermoanaerobaculia bacterium | reverse complement strand
TGGCCCGAGGCTACAACCAGGCGGAGCGGATCGCACGCCCGCTCGCCGGCCTGCTGGGCGTCCCCTGCACGCCCGCCCTCTCCCGCCGCCGCGCCACGCCGCCGCAGAGCCTGCAGGGCAGGGCCGCGCGCCTCACTAACCTCCGGAAGGCCTTCGTAGTCCCCCGTCCCGAGCGCGTCCGCGGGCTCCGCATCCTCCTGGTGGACGACGTCGCCACCACGGGGGCCACCCTCGACGCCGCGGCGGCCGCCCTCAAAAAGGCAGGAGCGACGGCCGTCACCGCGCTGGTCGCAGGACGGACGCCGCTCGCTCCTTGAGGGGATCCGCACGGGTCAGGGCGTGAAGAGCCGGCCGAAGACGGCCTGATCCCCAGCTTGCCAGACGACGACGAAGTTGCCGGCCGTGCCGAGATGGGCGACGTCCGGATTGGCCGGCGCCGCCGCGGTCTTGGGGCCCGAGAGCACCTCGAAGTCCAGGCCGGTGGCCGCGCCGCCCGCGTTGAACCGGCGGCCGAAGATCCCCTCCCGGGTCCCCAGGTCCGCCTGCCAGACGACGACGAAGTTGCCCTGGGCGTCGTGAGAGATCGCGGGGCTCTTCTGGAAACCCGAGGTCGTGGCGTTGACCCGGAAGACCGGCCCGAGCTTGCTGCCTGTACGGTTGAAGCGCTGCCCCAGGACGTCCGTCTGATCGACGGCGGGAGCCTGATCGCTGTGCCAGACGACCACGAACGTGTTGCCGAGGCCGCAGGAGACCGCCGCCTTGACCGTCGAGCCGGCGGTAGGGGCTGTGACCACCGCCTCCTTCGTACCCTCGGGGACACCCCTGGCGCTCAGGCGGCGCAGCGAAACCCCGCTCTTGTTGGCCTCAAAGGGGCGGAACTCGTCCACGCTCGCCCAGACGACCAGGGGGCGGCCCGCGGTGTCCACGCAGACGTCCGGCCGGTCGCCGTTGACCAGGCCGGTGCTGACCTTGACCTGGGCCCTCAGCGGCGTGCCGTTCGCGTTGAACCGGCGGGCCAGCACCTGGGGCCTTGGCCCCTGGGAAGGGTCGCTCGTGGGCAGCAGGCTGATCCAGGCCACGACGAAGCCGCCATCGTTGGTCCTCGCGACCGCCGGGTTGAAGTCCGCCGGGATGGTCGGCGTGCCTGCGGGATCCTGGTTCACCTTGAAGGCGTTGCCGGCCGGAGCGCCGTTCGCCTGGAACTTCTGGGCCATGATCTTGCTGTTGCCGTTGGCCACGGCCGACCAGACCACGATGAAATTCCCCTGCAGGTCGCGGGTCACCGCCGCGTCATACTGGTCCGGCGCCACCTCCTTGTTGACCAGGAAGTCCGCGGCCTGGGGCGTGCCGAGGTTGCTGAAGAGCCGGCCGCTGATCCCCTTGAGGTCGGCAGCGCTCGACCCTTCCCAGACGACGAGGAAACCGGAGGCCGACCCGGCGACCGCCGGCCGCTCCTGGCGGCAGTTGGTGCACCCGCTGACAGGGAACGGCGCGGTCTGCGCCGCGGGTCCGGCCCAGATTGGAGCGGCGAGGCAGAGAGCGGCGAACGCTCCCCCCAGACAGGCTGCTGCTTTTCCCATTGAAGCTTCCTTTCTGAATCAGGAGTCTGCGATCCCTTCCTACTTTACTTACGGAGCCGCCGAGCCGGTCGTCTAGCGTACTCCACGGTTTCCTTTTCCAGGCTTGACGTGTCCAATGGGGAGGAGCAGGCTTGGATAGCCGCCCTCGCGAGGAGAGACCGACATGAGCCATGCGCACCCCGGGCTGAAGGACCCACGCCTCTACCAGATCCTCGTCCTCTCCTGCCTGCTGGTCTACGGCGTGGCCCGCCTGGACCTGGAGGTGCGACCCGGCCGGGTGCTCCTCCTGCTCTCGGCCGCCCTGCTGACCCAGTACGCCTGCACTCGGGCTTGGCGGCTCCCGGCCTTCGACCCGCGGAGCGCCCTGATCTCGGGGCTCTCCCTCTGCCTGCTGCTGCGCAGCAACTCGGCGGCGCTCGCGGCGCTTGCGGCCGTGGCGACTGTCGCGAGCAAGTTCGTGATCCACGTCCGCGGCAAGCACGTCTTCAACCCCACCAACTTCGGCATCGTGGCCACGATGCTGGCGACCGGCGGTGCCGTCTGGGTGTCGCCGGGCCAATGGGGGAGCGCGGCCTTCTTCGCCTTCCTGATCGCCTGCCTGGGGGGGCTGGTGGTGAACCGGGCGGCGCGGAGCGACGTCACCTACGCTTTTCTCGCCTTCTATCTCGCCGTCCTGTTCGGGCGCGCCCTCTGGCTCGGCCAGCCCATGGCCATCCCCCTTCACCAGCTCGGGAGCGGCGCGTTCCTGATCTTCACCTTTTTCATGATCTCCGACCCGAAGACCACGCCCGACTCGCGGGCCGGGCGCGTCCTCTTCGCCCTGCTGGTCGCCCTGGGGGCCGGCTTCGTCCACTTCGTGCTCTACCGTCCCAACGGGCTCCTGCTCTCCCTCGCCTTCCTCTCCCCGGTCGTGCCGCTGATCGACGCGCTACTGCCCGGCGAGCGGTATGTCTGGCGCGGGCTGCGCGCCCCGGCCCCGCTCCCCGCACCCTCTCTCCTCAAGGAAAGGAGATTCGCATGAAACGGCTTCCGATCGCGCTCCTCGCCACCGCGACGCTGGCGGCCGCCGCCGGCACCGCCTTCGGCTTCTGCGGCTTTTACGTGGCCAAGGCCGACACCAAGCTGTTCAACCAGGCTTCCCAGGTCGTCCTGGTTCGCGACGAGGACCGCACCGTCCTGACCATGGCCAACGACTTCAAAGGAGACCCCAAGGAGTTCGCCATCGTCATCCCCGTGCCGACCTTCATCAAGCGCGAGCAGATCCACGTTGCCGAGCAGGCCCTGCTCGATCACCTCGACGCCTACTCGGCGCCGCGCCTGGTCGAATACTTCGACGATGATCCCTGCCGGAGGATCTTTGAGGAACGGGTCATGGCCGCTCCCCAGGCTGCGGGTGCGACCGCGGATTCCGCCGCCGCCCGCGCCAAGAGCCTCGGGGTCACCATCGAGGCGCAGTACACGGTGGGCGAGTACGACATCCTGATCCTGTCGGCCAAGGAGAGCCAGGGGCTGGAGACCTGGCTGGTCGAGAACGGCTACCGCATCCCGCCGGGAGCCTCGCGGGTGCTCGGCAGCTACCTCAAGCAGGGCATGCGGTTCTTCGTGGCCAAGGTGAACCTCGAGGAGCAGTCGAAGCTCGGCTTCACCTACCTGCGGCCCATCCAGGTGGCCTATGAAAGCCCCAAGTTCATGCTCCCCATCCGTCTGGGGATGGTCAACGCCGCCGGCCCCCAGGAGCTGTTCGTCTATGCCCTGACCCGCAAGGGACGGGTCGAGACCACCAACTACCGCACAGTTCGCCTCCCCTCGGACGCCGAGGTCCCCCTGTTCGTCAAGGACGACTTCGCCAACTTCTATAAGGCGATGTTCAGCCGCCAGGTCAAGCGGCAGGACATGCGCACGGTATTCCTGGAGTACGCTTGGGACATGTCCTGGTGCGACCCGTGCGCGGCCGACCCGCTCTCCGCCGACGAGCTGCGCCAGCTCGGCGTCTTCTGGACCGAGCGGCGGGGCCCGCGGCCGGACATCATGCCCGGCGCGCAGGACGTGTTCCTCACCCGGCTCCACCTCCGCTACGACGCCGCGCACTTCCCCGAGGATCTGGTCTTCCAGGAGACCGGCGACCGCGAGAACTTCCAGGGGCGCTTCATCCTGCGCCACCCCTGGAAGGGGAACGCCACCTGCGAGGAGGCGCGGGCCTACCGCCGGGAGCTGCCGAAGCGCTATGAGCAGCAGGCCCAGACGCTCGCCTCGCTCACCGGCTGGGATGTCAACAAGATCCGCAACCGGATGAACCTCAAGGCGAGCACCTCCGGGCCCAAGGACGACGAACCCTGGTGGAAAGCGATCTGGAAGGACTGACGGCGGCGCCCCGGCGCCCGCTCACTCCGGAGTGAAGTTGACCGTGATGGTGAAAAGGACCGGCGCCGGTCTGCCGTCGATCGTCGCGGAGAACTTTACGGGATCGCGATCAAAACAAGCAGCCCTCGTTTGCGGCGAGGGCTGCTTTGAAAATTACTTCCCGGCAACGACCTACTCTCCCACGCACTTTCGCGCGCAGTACCATCGGCGCTGAGGGGCTTAACGGCCGTGTTCGGAATGGGAACGGGTGTTTCCCCCTCGCCACAGTCACCGGAAAATGCAACTGGCAAAAGA
>DASWME010000180.1:0-2412 GCA_036399915.1 Thermoanaerobaculia bacterium | reverse complement strand
AGGGCCGAGATCCCGTCGTGGGCGACCTCCACCTCGTGCCCCCACAGCCGCAGCAGCTCGCAGAGGGCCTCGGCGGCGTCCAGGTTGTCCTCGACGAGCAGGACCCGCGAGCCGGACGGGTACGCCGGGGCGGGGCCCATCTCTTCCTCCCGGGCGGAGCCGAGCCCCGCCCCGGCTCCTGCGTCGAAGTCGGCGAGCAGCGGCAGGCGGACCGTGAACTCGCTGCCCCGACCCGGCCCTTCGCTCGCGGCCGCGATGGCGCCGCCGTGCCGCTCGACCAGGGCGCGGGCGAGCGTCAGGCCGATCCCCAGCCCGCCCTGCGAGCGGGCGAGTGAGCGGTCCTCCTGGACGAAGAGATCGAAGACGTGCGGCAGCAGGTCGGGCGCGATGCCGGCGCCGTCATCGCGCACGCGCAGCACGGCCTCGCAGCCCTGGCGCTCGGCGGTGAGGTCGATCCTGCCGCCGGGCGCGGTGAACTTGGCCGCGTTGTGGAGCAGGTTCGCCAGCACCTGCTCGATCCGCGTCAGGTCGGCCTCGATCCACAGCGGCTCGGCGGGCAGGGAGACCGCGAGCGTGTGCCGGCGCTGCTCGACGAGCGGCCGAGCGGCCTCGACCGCCCCCTCGACGGCGCGGCGCAGCTCGACCGGCCCGGTGCGCAGCTCGATGCGGCCGCGGCTGAAGCGGGAGACGTCCAGCAGGTCGTCCACCAGGCGGGAGAGGTGGCGGATCTGGCGGCCGATCATAGCCAGCAGCTCGCTCGTGCGCGGGTCGCCCGCGCCCTTGCGGTCGAGCACGTAGCCGGCGTGCGAGATGGCGGCGAGCGGATTGCGCAGCTCGTGCGCGAGCATGGCCAGGAACTCGTCCTTGCGCCGGTCGGCGGCGGCCAGCTCCTCGACCCGCTGCCGCAGCTCCGCCTCGAGCCGCCGCCGCTCGGCAATCTCCGCCATCGCGGTCTGGTAGAGCCGCGCGTTGTCCAGGGCCAGCGCGGCCCGCTGCCCCAGCTCCTCCGCCAGGGCGAGGTCCTCGCGACTGTAGCGCCGGTCCCCTTGCGTGATGGCGAGGGCCAGGGCGCCCAGCACCCGGCCGTGGGAGAACAGGGGCACCAGGATCGACGACTTCGGGCCCAGGCGCAGGAGCAGGCGCAGGTGCTCCTCGTCCTGGGCGGCGGCGCGGATCTGCTCCTCGCTCACCTCCGGGGCCCAGACGGGCTCGCCCGTGCGCAGCACCAGCCCCATGCCCGTGGCAGCGCCGACGCTCGGCGGATACCGCCGCTGCAGCTCGTTCACCAGCTCCCGGCCCGCGGGGTCGCGGTGGGCCACGGCGGCGCGCTCGACGCTGCCGGCCTCGTCGAAGACGTCGACGATGCAGTAGTCCGCGAGGTCCGGCACCATGAGCTCCGCCAGCCGGGCGAGCATCTGCCGGGCATCGAGCGAGGCGGCGAGTTCCCGGCCCACCTCGGCCAAGAGGGCGAACCGCCGGCCGGCGGCGCCGGCCGCGGAGATCTCCTCTCCGGCCGCGCTCTCCGGCCCGGCGGGAGCCGGACGCTCACCGGCCATGGCCAGGGACCACGCTCACCTCATCCCAGGGTCGGGTAGAGCTGGCGGTAGCTGTCGGCCAGCACCAGGATGCGCTTGACGTAGTTGCGGGATTCATCGAGGTCCAGGGTCTCGACGAAGTCGGCGACCTCGGCGTCCGGCCCCGACTCGTCCCAGAGGCGCTGGATGCGGTTCGGCCCGCCATTGTAGCTCGCCAGGGCCAGCTCCACGTTGCCGTCGAACCGGTCGAGCAGCTCGCGGAAGTAGACCGCGCCCAGACGGACGCTCAGGTCGGGATCGTAGAGCCGGTCGGGCACGTAGGGCACGCCCACCTTGCGCGAGACCTCGCGGGCCGTCTGCGGCATGAGCTGCATCAGGCCGCGCGCTCCGACCGGGCTGGTGGCCTGCGGGTCGAAGGCGCTCTCCTGGCGGATGATGCCGGCGATCAGGTGGGCCGGCAAGCCGGTCTCGCGGGCGCAGGCCCGGATCTGGTCGCCGTACTCGAGCGGGTAGTAGGCGAAGAGGACCTCCGCCGGCACCGTCGACTGGTACGGCCCGCCGAGTGCCGGGAAGGCCTCGCGCAGCAGCACGAGGCCGGAGCGCTGCTCCCCCTTGCGGCAGAGGATGAGCCCCTTCAAGGCCAGCACGTCGCGCCGGTTGGAGCGGCCGGCGACCAGCTCGATCTCGCGGCTGGCGAGGTCGTCCAGGCCGAGGTCGGTCAGCAGCTTGACGCGCCGCAGCTCCGGCTCCGCGGGCCAGGCGCCGGCGGGCGCCTGCGCCAGGGCCGTGCCCTCGGGCAGCGGGATCTCCCCCAGGCGCGCGACGGCCTGGCGGGCATAGAAGTCGGTGGTGTCCGAGGACGCCACCATCTCGCGGT
>DASWME010000179.1:0-10889 GCA_036399915.1 Thermoanaerobaculia bacterium | reverse complement strand
CCTGGGCTACGCGGGCTGGGGCGAGGGGCAGCTCATGGAGGAGATCCTCCGCAACGACTGGCTGACGGCGCCGGTTTCGAGCGACATCGTCTTCTCGCCCGACCCCGAGCAGGTCTGGGACGCCGCCCTGCGGTCCGTGGGCATCGATCCGGCCGCCCTCCCCTCCTGGGTCCCGGGCGGCACCGACGAGGAGTCGGCCAACTGACGCCGATGAAGACCGAGCACCACCGATCGGCCGGCGGTCTGGTGGTGGAGGGCTCCCGCATCCTCCTGATCTCGACCCAGGACGGCCGCCGCTGGCAGCTCCCCAAGGGGCACATCGAGCGGGGCGAGAGCCCCGAGCAGGCCGCCGTCCGGGAGATCGAGGAGGAGACGGGCGTGACCGGCCGGGTGATCGCTACCCTCCCCGGGGTCGAGTACTGGTTCGTGGAGAAGGGGAGCCGCCGGGTCCACAAGCGGGTCGACTACTTCCTGCTGGCCTACGTGCGGGGCTCGGCGGCCGACTTCGACGCGCACGAGGTCTCGGGGGCCGAGTGGTTCCCCTGGGACGAGGGGATCGCCAGGCTCAGCTTCGACAACGAGCGCCAGGTGGTCGAGCAGGCGCGGGAGATCGCCGAGGCCGCGGGCCGCGTAGCTTTCGGCCAGACGGGATAAGATCCGCATCCGGAGGGGGATCCTCATGCTGCGAGCGCTGCTGCAGATCGTGCTCAACGGCGTCGCCGTGCTGGTCGCGGCCCACCTCGTGCCGGGCATCTCGTACACCGGCAGCCTGGCCTACCTGCTGCTCGTCGGCCTGGTAATGGGGCTCGTCAACCTGATCGTCAAGCCGATCGTCACCTTTTTCTCCTTCCCCCTGATCGTGGTCACCCTGGGGCTCTTCTACCTGGTGATCAACGGCCTCATGCTCTACATCGCCGCCTCGCTGCTGGACGGCCTTGAGGTGAACGGCTGCGGCGCGGCGATCCTGGGGGGGCTGGTGATCGCGGTGCTCAACTGGCTGCTGCGGGCCTTCACCTCGGAGTAGCGTCCTTGAGTCCCCGCAAGGCGAGCGGAGCGGCGGTCCCTGTCCCCCGGCGGCGGGCCGGCATCACCCCGGCCCAGGCGCGGCGGGAGTCCGTCCGGGCCCGGCGGGAGCGCGCCGGGGAGATCGTCGCGCGGCTCGAGCGCGAGCACCCCGGCGCCCGTTGCGCCCTGGACTTCGAGACCCCGCTCCAGCTCCTGGTGGCCACGATCCTCGCCGCCCAGTGCACCGACGAGCGGGTCAACCAGGTGACCCCCGGCCTCTTCCGGCGCTATCCCACGGCCCGGCACTACGCCGAGGCGGACCTCCCCGGGCTGGAGGAGATGGTGCGCACCACCGGCTTCTTCCGCAACAAGGCGCGGGCCCTGAAGAACCTCGGCCAGGCCCTCCTCGCCGAGCACGGCGGCGAGGTGCCGGCGAGCATGGACGCGCTCCAGGCCCTCCCCGGCGTCGGCCGGAAGACGGCCAACGTGGTGCTGGGCAACGCCTTCGGGATCGACGAGGGGATCGCGGTGGACACCCACGTCCAGCGCCTCTCCCGGCGCCTGGGGCTGACGGAGGAGACCGATCCCGAGAAGATCGAGCGCGACCTGATGCCTCTGATCCCCCGCGAGGGCTGGACGCGCTTCGCCCACCTGCTGCAGTACCACGGCCGCAGGATCTGCAAGGCCCGCCGCCCCGAGTGCGGCGTCTGCCCGGTGGCCGACCTCTGCCCGTCGGCGGAGATCTGAGGGAGGGAGAGGCGATGAGCTCCGGCAGGACCGCTGTCGTGACCGGCGCCAGCTCCGGCATCGGCGCCGCCGCGGCCCGCGCCCTCGCTCAGGCCGGGTTTCGCGTCATCGTCGGCGCCCGGCGCATGGACCGGTTGCGGGAAGTGGCGGAGCAGGCCGGCGCCACGGCCCTGCCGCTCGACGTGACGGACGTGGAGAGCATCGCGGCCTTCGTGGCCCAGCTCCCCTCCGCGGTCCACCTGCTGGTCAACAACGCGGGCGGGGCCCACGGCCTCGACCGCATCGAGAACGCCCGCGACGAGGACTGGCAGTGGATGTGGGAGACCAACGTCCTCGGCACGATGCGACTCACCCGGGCGCTGCTGCCCGCCCTCCGGGCCTCGGGGGACGGCCACGTCGTCAACGTCGGCTCCATCGCCGGCTTCGAGACCTACGCCGGCGGCGCCGGCTACACCGGCGTCAAGCACGCCGTGCGGGCGTTCACCCGCACGCTGCGGCTGGAGCTGCTGGGCGAGCCGGTGCGGGTCACCGAGGTCGCGCCCGGCCTGGTCGAGACGGAGTTCTCCCTCGTCCGCTTCGCCGGCGACGCCGAGCGGGCCCAGGCGGTCTACCGCGGGCTCGAGCCCCTGACCGCCGAGGACGTCGCCGACTGCATCGTCTGGGCGGCCACCCGCCCGTCCCACGTCAACATCGACGAGATCGTCGTCCGTCCGCGCGACCAGGCGACCGCCACCCAGGTGCACCGCCGGGAAGCCGTCAAGCCTTGAAGCTCCTGCCGCTCCTCCTTTTGGCGGCGCTGCCGTTGCTCGCCGGCTGCAGCAGCAAGAACCTCACGACGCCTCAGCTCTACAAGCGCCACTGTGCCCGCTGCCACGGCGCCCGGGGGGAGGGACACCCCCGCGGCCTTCGCCTCTACCCCAACCTCGACCTCCTCTCCTCTCCCATGGTGCGCCGCGGCGACCGCGCGGCCGTCCGGCAGCGCATCGTCGAAGGCCACGGCCCCATGCCGGGCTATTCCCGCCGGCTGACGCCCCAGCAGATCGAGAGGCTGGTCGACTTCACCTTCCAGCTCAGCCGTTCCCAGAAGGAGAGACCCTGACATGGACCCGCAACGCCTGAAGGACGCCTACCAGAAGCTCCAGAGCCTGGACGAGCGCCTGACCCACAAGGTCCGCCCGCGCCAGGGCGGCGCGCTCGTGCGGCCCGCCCCCGAGCAGCTCGAAGCCTCGCTGCGCGACCTCGCCGGCTACACGGTCGAGCTCAAGGAGGTCGTCCAGGAGCTGTTCCTGGCCATCGCCGCGAAGCCGAGTGCGCCGTCCTCCTGAGCCAGGGGCGGTTGCCGGTTCCGGAGCCGCGGCGGAGATCTCTCTGGCTCTGCGATTATGACTTGACAGGTCTTTTTCGCCTGTCTATATTGTCGTTCATGCGATCTATGGGAATTGCCGAGTTGAAGGCATTGCTTTCCGAAACTCTCGCGCGGGTGAAGGCGGGAGAGGAGGTCCTCGTCACCGAGCATGGCCGGCCCATCGCCCGGCTCACGCCGCTGTCGGCGGCGTCGCCGGCTGCGGCCACGCAGGAGCTGGTGCGGTCGGGCCTGGTGCGCGCTCCGGAGAAGCCGCTGGACGAGACGTTCTGGAAGCTGCCGCGGGCGAAGTGGCAGGACCCGCCGCGCCGCTCCGAGGCGGACCATGCGGACGAGCCGGAGGACTGGGAGCTGCGGGAGGCGGTCTGAGGTTCTGGGGCAGCTCCGCGCTGATCGCGCTGGCGGTGCGGGGGCCCTCCTCGGAAAAGGTCGAGCTCCTCCTGCAGCGGGATCCGGACGTGGCGCTCTGGTGGGGAGCGCCGCTCGAATGCGCGAGCATCCTCCTCGCCGCCCAGCGGCAGGAGCGGATCTCCCCCGCGGACTTCCAGAGGGCCAGGACCGTGCTCGACCATCTGCGGGCTCGCGCCTTCGAGGTCCAGCCGACCGAGGAGGTGCGCGGTCGCGCCCTGCGCATCCTCTCCGTCCACACCCTGCGCGCCGCCGCGGCCCTCGAGATCGCCGCCGCCCTGATCTGGTGCCGGGAGCGCACCCATGGTGCGGGCTTGGTCTGCCTGGACGAGCCCCTCCGCCTGGCGGCCGCCCTCGAAGGCTTCCGCGTCCTCCCCTACGCCGACGAGGTCCACGAGCCGGACCCGGACCTCTGACTGCTTTTCGGCACAGAGGTTGCTTTCTTATCCCGTAGGGCGATTCTTCGCCCGGAAACGCTCCGAAAGGAGGAGGGTATGAGGGCCAAAGCGCGTCTGTTCGGACATCCCATTCATCAGATGCTGATCGTCTTCCCGCTTGGACTCCTGGCCACGTCGCTGTTCTTCGACATCGCCCACCTCTCCAGCGGCAACCCGCAGTGGGCGGTCATCTCCTACTGGTTGATCACGGTTGGCATCATCACCGGGCTCGTCGCCGCCGTCTTCGGCCTGATCGACTGGTTGGCGATCCCGCAGGGGACCCGGGCGAAGAGGATCGGGCTGCTGCACGGCGCGGGGAACGTGGTCGTGGTCCTGCTCTTCATCGGCTCGTGTCTGCTGCGGCGCGACGACCCGGGCCATCCTGAGGGGACCGCGATCGTCCTCTCGGTCTTGGCGGTGCTGCTGGCCCTGGTGACCGGCTGGCTGGGCGGCGAGCTGGTGGACCGCCTCGGCGTGGGGGTCGACGAGGGCGCGAACCTCGACGCTCCCAGCTCGCTCAGGACGGACCACGTCACGGCTCCGGCGGGCACGGCGAGCGCTGCGCCGGCGGGCCGGCGGTAGGCGAGAGCCTCTCCAGCCCCGCAGGGGCGTCATGAATGTAGCCCAGGGTATATACCCTGAGCTACGGAGAGGCCGCCCCTTTCGGGCTTGGGTCAAGGGGGTGCGATCCCTGGCTGGTATACCCTCCTTCGCCATGCCCGCCCCTCTTCCCGTCGACGACGTCCTGCCCGAGCTGATCGCCGTCCTGCGCGGCGGGTCCGCGGCCGTCCTCATCGCTCCCACTGGGGCGGGGAAGACGACGCGGGTGCCTCCCGCGCTGCTGGCGGCGGGGATCGGCGAGGGACGCCGGATCGTCATGCTGGAGCCGCGGCGGATCGCCGCCCGGGCGGCGGCGCACCGCATGGCCGAGGAGAATGGGTGGACCCTCGGCGGGGAGGTCGGCTACCAGATCCGCTTCGACCGCCGGGCCGGGCCGGAGACCCGGATCCTGGTGGTGACCGAGGGTATCCTCGTGCAGATGCTCCAGGCCGATCCCTTCCTCGAAGAGGCGGGCGCCGTAATCTTCGACGAGTTTCACGAGCGCAACCTCCAGACCGACCTCTCGCTCGCCATGGCGCGGCGGGTCCAGCGGGAGGTACGCCCGGACCTCAAGCTCCTCGCCATGTCCGCCACGCTGGACCCCGGCCCGGTGGCGGCCTTCCTGGGTGGCTGCCCCACGATCGAGAGCCGGAGCCGGCTCCACCCGGTTGAGATCCTTGCCATGGACCGCCCCGACGAGCGGCCCCTCCCCGCCCAGATCGCCTCCGGGGTGCGCCGGGCGCTCGGCGCCACGAAGGGGGACGTGCTGGTCTTCCTGCCGGGGGTGGGCGAGATCCAGCGCAGCGCCGAGGCTTTGTCCGGCCTCGCCGCCGAGCGGGCCCTCGCCGTTCTCTCGCTCTATGGCGACCTCCCGGCCGAGCGGCAGGACGAGGTGCTGCGCCCGCTCGATCGCCGCAAGGTCGTCCTCGCCACCAACGTGGCTGAGACCTCGATCACCATCGACGGCGTCACCGCCGTGGTGGACTCCGGCCTCGTGCGCCGGTTGCGCTTCGACCCCGCGACCGGCCTCGACCGTCTGGAGCTGGGCCGGGTCAGCCGCGCCTCGGCGGACCAGCGGGCCGGCCGGGCGGGGCGCCAGGCCCCCGGGATCTGCCTGCGGCTCTGGCCCGCCTGGGAGCACGCCACCCTTCCCGAGCGCGAGACGTCCGAGATCGCCCGCGTGGACCTCGCCGGGCCGGCGCTCCAGCTCCTGGCCTGGGGGGAGACCGACCTCGCGTCCTTCGGCTGGTTCGAGCCGCCCGCCCCGGAGTCCCTCGCCGCCGCCACCCGCCTGCTCCGGCGGCTCGGCGCGGTGGACGATCATGGCGTCACCTCCCTGGGGAGGGCGATGGCCCGCCTGCCCGTCCACCCCCGCCTCGCCCGGCTGCTCATCGAAGGGCACCGCGCCGGCCGCAGCCGGGAAGCCGCCCTGCTCGCCGCCCTCCTCTCCGAGCGCGACCCCTTTCCCCGCGGTCCGGCCCGGGGAGCGGGTCCCCGCCGCGCCTCCCGCTCGGACCTCCTCGACCGTCTCGACGCCCTGGAAGCCTTCGAGCGCCGGAACGCGCCGGACCTGCCGGACGGGGATCGCCTCAATGCCGGCACCGCCCGCTTCATCCTGCGGGCGCGGGACCAGTTGCTGGAACTGATGATGAAAGAGCTTCGGGTAGGGGCAGGTCTGGACGGCGGCGTGGGGGCGCGACCCGCCCTGGGAGGGGGCGGGGACGAGCCGATCCGCGACGATGCCCTCCTCCGCGCCCTCCTCGCCGCCTACCCGGACCGCGTCGCCCGCCGGCGCGAGCCGCGGAGCCCCCGGGGCTTGATGGTGGGTGGCCGGGGCGTGCGCCTCGCCGAGGAGAGCGCCGTGCTCGAGGCGGAGCTGTTCCTCTGCGTGGACCTCGACGCCGGCCGCGCCGGCGCGCTCTCCGAGGCCCTGGTGCGCAAGGCTTCCGCCGTTGAGCCGGACTGGCTTGCCCCTGAGAGCCTGCGGACGGGAGTCGAGCTGGAGTTCGACGAGCCGCGCGAGCGGGTGGCCGCCTGGAAGCGGACGCGCTACGAAGACCTCGTCGTCGCCGAGTCCGAGGTCCCGCCCCCGCACGCCGCCGAGGCGGAGCGGGTCCTCGTCCAGGCCGCCGCGGATCGGCTGGACCGGGCCTTCGCCCTCGACGACCCTGAGGTCGCCTCCTTCCTTGCCCGCGTCCGTAGCCTCGCGGACTGGAGGCCCGAGCTGGGGCTGCCCCGCTTCGGCGAAGCGGAGCTCCGCGTTCTCCTCCCTGCCCTCGCGGCCGGCCGCAAGTCCCTCGCCGAGCTGCGGCGCGCGCCGCTGCTCGACGCGCTGCAGGGCGCCCTCACCTGGGAGCAGCTCGAAGCCGTCCGCCGCGAGGCGCCGGAGCGGCTGGAGGTGCCGAGCGGCAGCCGCATCCGCTTGGTCTACGAGCCTGGCAAGCCGCCGGTCCTCGCCGCCCGCATCCAGGAGCTGTTCGGCTTGGCCGAGACCCCCCGCGTCGCCACCGGGCGCGTGCCCGTCCTCCTCCATCTCCTCGCCCCCAACGGCCGGCCCCAGCAGGTGACCCACGACCTCCAGAGCTTCTGGGAGAACACCTACCCCGAGGTCCGCAAGGAGCTCCAGGGGCGCTACCCCAGGCACGCCTGGCCCCAGGACCCCTGGAACGCCACGCCGGAGCGGCGGCCACGTCGGGCGAAGAGTTAACCCGACTTCTTGTAGCGGTCATGCTGATTTCCGGTAAAATCGGGTCTCTCATCAAGTTCATTGCTCCGGGGACCTGGAAAGGCCAGGGTGCATCCGTCTTTTGAGAAGGATGGCAGCGTCAGAGGCACAGCAGCCAGGAAGCATCTTGCGAGGGAAATCTCATGGCAGATCTCGAAGTCACTCCGAAGAAGGTTTCTTTGTCCGCCCGGCAGGCCCAGCTCTTTCAGGCCACTCGCGATGGTCAGCCGGTAACGGATGTGACATGGTCGGTGGAGAAGGGGGACGGAAAAATCGATCCGCCGTCCGGCGTCTACAAGTCGCCGTGGTTCATCTTCCGGGACCGGAAGGTGACCATCAAGGCGACGCCCAACGTAGGGGGAACTCCAGCGACGGCTACGGTAGATCTGATATCGATCTCCTTCTGGACGCAGTTCCTGGGCCTTTATTGGTTTCTGTGTATCGCAGCGCTTGCAATCTTCCTCATGTTCGGTTGGAAACGGCTCTGCCCGACCTGCGAGGTCCTGGTAAGTCCGCCGGTCGTCACCCTGACCAACTCCCAGACACAGGTCTTCTCCGCGAACATCCCGGTAACCTGGGGTCCACTGGAGGCGGTCAACGGCCTCTACCGGGCGCCGGCCAAGATCGACAGCGATCAGAGGGTGACCATTACGGCGGCCAGCAAAAGCGATCCCGACGAAACGGCGACGGCCGACGTATTCCTAACGAGTGATTTCGGATTTTCCCTCCAGCCAACAAGCACCACGGTGGCTGCAGGGGGAACAGTCTACCTGGCGCCTGTGACAGCACCGGGCACTACGGTTGAGTGGTTGAGGCCAGCTATTGGCAAGATCCAACCGGCGCCTCGGGAGGCGGCACGTCCGGGGTCTGCTAAATTCACCGCCCCTGCTGTGATTACCCGTCCGACGACGGTCCAGATCCTGGCGAGGACCATCAAGCCTGTCGGCGGAATCGCTGGTGCCCATGTGACCATCCTGCCGTCCTCCTGGGAGTGGCGTGGCAGCGATTGCGCGTCGCGCACGGCCACGGGCCTCCTCGCCCTGATTGCCATCATGGGGGCGCTGGGGGGGCTCGTCCACGGCATCTCCTCATTTACAACCTATGTCGGGAACAGGGAGCTGCTGACGAGTTGGATCTGGTGGTACATCTTCAAGCCGTTCCTGGGAGCGCTGGTTGCGGTGGTCGTCTATCTCGTCTTCCGAGCCGGTCTTGGGGGAGAGGACTATGCCCTGAGCTCTGCGGACTGTCTGAAGACCTCGGCGTTCGCGGCGCTCATCGGGCTTTTCGCCGAGCCCGCGACGATCAAGCTCAAGGACATCTTTGACACCATCTTCACTCCGCGGCGCGACCCGCGGGAGGATCGCGCCGGCGAAACGAAGCCGGCGAAGCTGGAGCGCCTTGATCCGACGACCCTGAACGTGGGTCAGAGTCCGCTGTCGTCCTTGAAGGTGATCGGGACCGGTTTCACCAAGGATTCCAAGATCAAGGTTGGCGCAGCGTTGCGCGATACGAGTTTCGTGAGCGAGACCGAGCTTCAAGCCTCACTCATTCCGGACGATGTGGCGAAAGCCCAGGAGTTGACAGTGACTGTTTACAACAAGCCCCCTGAGGGTGCACCGTCGAATTCCTTGACGCTCACGGTGGCGGAATCGGAATCGAAGCCGGCGAAGCTGGAGAGCCTCAATCCTTCGACCCTGAAGGTTGGGCAGAGTCCGCTGCCGTCCTTGAAAATAATCGGGACCGGTTTCACCAAGGATTCCAAGGTCAAGGTTGGGGCAGCGTTGCGCGAGACGAGTTTCGTGAGCGAGACCGAGCTCCAGGTCCCGCTCACACCGGATGATGTCGCGAAGGACCAGAAGCTGCCGGTGATCGTTTACAACCAGCCTCCGGAGGGTTCGCCATCGAACTCTCTGGATCTCACCGTGGAGCCTGGGTGAGACGTGGGCGCGGGCGGGCTAGGAACGAATGCCGCCGCCCCCGCCGCCAGCCCCAGCGCGGCGAGGACGCAACCCCACAGGAAGGCCGGCGGCCGGTAGAGCATGTCGATCCGCCGCCGCCCGGCCGGCAGGCGGGTGGCGAGGAAGACGCCCTGCTCGAGGATCGCCGGGCGGGGCCGGCGGTTGGTGAGCACGAGCCAGCCGCCGTCCTGGTAGATGCTGGAGGAGAGCCCCTGCCCGCGCCGCAGGCGGACGGTGACGGTGATCCAGGAGTCCTCCAGGCGGGGGATGGTCATGCGGCGGACCCCCTGGAGGGTCGCGAGGAAGAGCCGCGGCTTGGCTTCCAGGCACTTCCACACCGAGGCGTCCGGACCGGCGTAGACGCGCTCGAAGTTGCGCGCGGGGAAGACCGCGTCCGGATCAGCCAGAACGAAGAGGACGCCCAGGCGGCCGTAGAGCCGGTGGCGGGGCTTCCCCCACTCCGGGATCTCGCCCCGCCAGCCGACGGCGATCGGGGTCGTCCGCTCCACGTAGGCCTGGGGGGCCATCGGGTTGTAGAGTCTCGCGTCCGTCAGCCCATAGAGCGCGGCGAGGTTGGGCGGGAAGGCGCGGCCGAGGGCCGCCACGCGGAAGCGCGGCCCGGCGCGGGGATCCTGGCCGAGCGTCTGCTGGAGGAACTGGACGGAACCGGGGACCGGGAAGGCCAGCCGGCGCGGCATGGGCGGGTTCGCCGGTCCGTGGGCCAGCAGCAGCTCGGCCGCGACGGCTGCCGCCACCCCCGTCACGGCCAGGGACCTCCCGCGCCGTTGCCAGGAGACCGCGATCACGAGGAGGAGGGCGGCTAAGACCAGGAAGCGGAGCTGCCAGCGGAGCCAGCCGAAGCGGAAGACTTCCAGGGTCCGGGGGTCTCCGGGATGGGGATGGGCGAGGTAGCCCCAGACCAGGACCAGCCCGAGCCCCAGCGCCGCGATCAGCAGCGGCCGGCGGCGGACCTCGCCGAGCCGGAAGCGCTCCAGGGTGCAGGCTCCGAGGTAGGAGAGGCAGAGGGAGAAGGGCATCAGCAACCGCCGCGAGCCGGGGGCGGACCCTCCCGGCCACGGCGCGAGCAGCAACAGGCAGAGGACGGCGATCCCCAGCGCCAATTTCTCCTGAGGGAATCGCCGCCGCGCCCTCACGGCCAGCAGGGCCGCGAGCAGGGCGGCCGTGCCCACGAACCCGCCTGCGTCCTCGTTGGTGTTGGCGAGCCCCCAATAATGGACAAACCGGCTGTTGCCGTAGGCGTTGGGAGCGGCGATGGGGAGCAGGCGGCGGGAGAGGTTCTCGATAAAGGACGTTCCCCCCTCCCTCAGGCCCGAAGGGCCGGCAGCATGTAGCCTGGGGCGTGAGCCCCAGGTATCGGTGGCCCCCAATGATTTCAAGCCCCGAAGGGGCGGCAGGCCGCTGAACCATGGGGCTGCTGCCGCCCCTTCGGAGCTCTGGGGGTGTTTGGGCTCCGTGTTCCTGGGGCTCGCGCCCCAGGCTACATGCTGCCGGCCCTTCGGGCCGGCAACCACCCGCGCCGCCCGCATCGTCTTTGGCAGGTACTCAAGGAAGGGCAGCCAGGCGGGAGCCGCGACCATCCCGGCCACCAGCAGGGCCATCCCCGCCCGAGCGAGCAGCGCTCCCCG
>DASWME010000178.1:0-1772 GCA_036399915.1 Thermoanaerobaculia bacterium | reverse complement strand
GCCGTGACCGGCCGCGAGCGCCTGCTCGGCCTGCCCAGCCTGCCGACCGCGGCCGAGGCGGGGTTCCCGACCGTCGAGATGGCCGCCTGGCACGGGCTGTTCGCGCCGGCGGGCACGCCGGAGCCGGTGCAGGAGGCGATCGCCGCCGCGCTGCGCGGCGCGCTCCGGGAGGACCGGCTGCGGTCGCGCTTCGCCGAGCTGCTGACCGACCCGGCCTCGGAGGAGCGCGCCACCCCCGCCTTCCACCGCCGCTTCCTCGTCGAGGAGGTGGAGCGCTGGCGGCCGGTCATCCAGGCCGTGGGCGCCTACGCGGACTAGTACTACAGCCGGGTTTCATGCTGCCCGGCCCTCTTGTGCCAGTGGCATCGCCGCGCGCGTTGCTGGTGTCGCCTGCGCCAGGTGGACCAGCATATGACCGCGGTGGAGTTTGGGGGCCGGTCCCACACGAGGCGCCAGAGCAGGCGCCGGACCTCGGGCACGGTGAGGGGGAGCAGTTCGACGGCCAAGTCGTGCTCGTCCTCTCCCCCCGAGGGCGGCCTTGCGCAGCGCGGCGAGGTAGGCATGCGCCAGCATGGCGAGCGTGACGTGGCGGTGCCAGCCGGTCCAAGTCCGCACCTCGTACTCGTCGAGCCCGACCTCGCCCTTGGCCGCCTCGAAGCAGCTCTCGATGGTCCAGCGCATGCCGGCGATGCGCACCAGCTCGGCGAGCGTGGTCCCCTCCGGCACGTGGGTCAGGTGGTAGGCGAGTTCGTCCGGCTTGGCCGGGCTGCGCCGGACCAGCAGGCCCATGCGCCAGCCCGGGGCGGCGCCCCGGTGGGGCAGGTACGCCCAGTCGTGGAGCCGCGGCCCCTTGGCCCCGTCGCCCGCGCTCAGGCGGCGCCAACCATCCGGCGGGACCTTGGCCAGCCAGTTCCCGACGGGGACGAAGCCGAGCCGCTGGCCGGAGGTGACCGCGAGCACGTAGCCGCGCCCTCGCGCCTCCAGGCGGCGCCGGATGCGGTGGTCCGCCCCGTGCACGCTGTCCCCGGCCACCCAGGCGAAGGGCACCCCGGCCTCCAGGGCGCGATCCAGCATCGCCAGCCCGAGCTTCGGCTTCGTGGTGAGGGTGAGCCCTTGCGGAATCCCCGCCGCGGCGCACCGGGCCGGGTCGCCGGTCCAGCGCTCGGGCAGGTAGAGGGCGCGGTCGATCAGCGCCTGCCCATGCCGGCTGGCGTAGCCCAGGAACACCCCGATCTGGCAGTTCTCGATGCGGCCCGCCGTGCCGCTGTACTGCCGCTGCACCCCGGCCGACTTGTCGCCCTTCTTCACAAAGCCGGTCTCGTCCAGCACCAGCACCGCGTCCGCGTCGCCGAGGTGCTCGACCACGTAGGCGCGCAGGTCGTCCCGGACCGCGTCGGCGTCCCAGCGCATGCGCGACAGGAAGTCCTGCACGCCGTCCGGCGTCGGATCACCGACGGCCTCGGCCAGCTGCCAGCCGTTCTTGCGCTCCAAGGGCGCCAGCAGGCCGCGCAGGTAGGCCAGGGCCCGCCGCCGCGGCTCGGCCCGGACGAAACGAGGCGCGATCCGCGCCGCCAGGGCGTCCAGCTCCCGCGTCCAGCCCTCGGCCGTGCCAACCGTCGTCATGGCCAACCTCCCTCAGAGGGCAGCCATAACGCCCAACCTCGGCTGTAGTACTAGAGCAAACCGCAGTGGCTCTTGTTGGGTTTCGGGGTGGTGGAAGCGGGCTGGGTAGCGTGCCTGCAGAACCTCTATGATGGTGGGTGAGGACGGCG
>DASWME010000177.1:0-10500 GCA_036399915.1 Thermoanaerobaculia bacterium | reverse complement strand
GCAGGCGGTGGCCGAGGTGGCCGCCGCCTGCCGCGAGCGGGGGATCCCCGTGCTCTGCGACGCCGTGCAGGCCGTGGGCAAGGTCCCGGTGGACGTCCATGCCTTGGGCGTGGACTACCTCGTGCTCGGCGGCCACAAGCTCAACGGGCCGCTGGGTGCAGCGGCGGTCTGGGTGCGCAGGGGGGCGGAGCTCACCAGCTACCTCGTGGGCGGCAGCCAGGAGCGGCGGCGCCGGGCCGGCACTGAGAACGTGCCCGCCCTCGCCGGCCTGGGAGAGGCCGCGGCGGCTGCGGCCGAGGAGATGGCGGACCGCACCGCCTTCCTCGCCTTCCTGCGCGACCGCTTCGAGGCGGAGCTGGCGCGCCGCCTGCCCGGCACGGTCTTCCATTGCCAGGCCTCGCCGCGCCTGCCCAACACCTCGCACGTGGCGTTCCCCGGCGTCGAGGGGGAGGCGCTGCTGATCCGGCTCGACCTCGCGGGCTTCGCCGTCTCCACCGGCTCGGCCTGCTCCTCGGGCACGGTCGAGCCGAGCAAGACCCTGCTCGCGGCGGGCATCGCTCCCGAGGAGGCGCTCTCCTCGCTGCGGGTGAGCTTCGGCATCACCAACCGGTTGGAGGAGGTGGATGCCTTCCTCGACGCGCTGGAGCGCGAGACCGCCGCGCTGCGCCGAGTCTCTCCCGCGGCTCCCAGGGAGGCGGTGGCGTGACCGATCGCGGACAGATCGCCGTCGCCATGAGCGGCGGGCTCGACTCCTCGGTGACCGCCTGGCTGCTGGCGCGCGAGGGCCGGCCGGTGGTAGGCCTCTCCATGCTGCTGTGGGACCACTCGGGCGTCGAGGCGCACGGCCGCTGCTGCGGCGCCCTCGACCTCGGCGATGCCCGGCGCGTGGCCCAGCAGGCGGGCATCCCGCACTACACCCTGCGCCTGGACCAGGAGTTCCGTCAGCAGGTGGTGACCCCCTTCGTGGACGACTACCTCGCCGGCCGCACCCCGAGCCCGTGCGTGCGCTGCAACACCTGGATCAAGTTCGACCTGTTGCTCGAGCGGGCGCGGCGGCTCGGCGCCGAGAGGGTGGCGACCGGCCACTACGCCCGCATCCTCCCCGGGCCGGACGGCCCCGAGCTGCACGCGGCCGTGGACGCCGGGAAGGACCAGAGCTACTACCTCTTCGAGCTGACGCAGGAGCAGCTCGCCTCCTCGCTCTTTCCGCTGGGAGAGAAGACCAAGCGCGAGGTGCGGGAGATCGCTCGCGAGGCCGGCCTGGTGGTGGCCGAGAAGGGCGAGAGCATGGAGGTCTGCTTCGTCTCCGGCGGCGTGCGCGAATTCGTGGAAGCCCAGGTGGCGGCGGACCCGGAGCGCTTCGCCATGGCCGCCCTGGCCGAGCCGGCCGTCCTGGTCGATGCCCGCGGCGAGGAGCTGGGCGCGGGCCAGCCGTACTACCGCTACACGGTGGGCCAGCGGCGGGGGCTGGGCCTCGCCTCCCCGAGCCCTCTCTACGTCCTGGCGATCGAGCCCGAGCGCAACCGGGTCGTGGTGGGGCCCGAGCGGGACCTCCTGACGGTGGGCCTGCGCGGGGAGCGTCTCCACTGGATCGGTCCCGATCCGGAGGAGGAGGTCGAGGCAATGGTGAAGATCCGCTCCCGCCATCCCGGCGTGGCTTCCCGTATTCGGCCGCTCGGCGGAAGCCGCGTCGAGATCGACTTCGCCGAGCCCCAGCGCGGCGTCACGCCCGGCCAGGCGGCCGTCTTCTACCGGGGCACCCATGTGCTCGGTGGCTGCTGGATCGAGGGGCGGCTCTGATCTCGGGGTCTTGCGGCGCGGGATGAATCCAATCCCGCCGCTCCTCCCGTATCTAGTCCAGGAGAAATCCTGCAGTTTTTCTTCAATCCCCCTCTAAAACATTTGAAATCAAGATATTAGTGGGCATTGTCCCACTCTCGCCGAGCGCCAGCACCATTGCTAGGGAGTATGCGGAGGGGATGGGGTTCCGCAGGTCGTTGTACCGTCAGGAGTGAGCAGGGAAATCGTGCGAGACGACATCTATGATGTGATCGGGATCGGCTTCGGCCCCGCCAACCTGGCGCTGGGGGTCGCGCTGGAAGAAGAGGCGGAAGCCGCGGGTGGCCGGGACCTGCGGCGTCTGTTCCTGGAGTGCAAGCCGGGACCGGTCTGGCATCCGGGGATGCTCCTTGAGGACTCGCTGATCCAGATCTCGGTGCTCAAGGACCTGGCGACGATCCGCAATCCCCAGAGCCGGTTCACCTTCCTCAGCTATCTGAAGGCCAAGGGCCGCCTGTTCGAGTTCCTGAACCTGCGCGACCTGTTTCCCACCCGGGTCGAGTTCAACGATTACCTGGGCTGGGTGGCCGGAGAGCTGCGCGAGCGGGTCCGCTACGGTCGGGAGGTCTTGGCCGTGCAGCCGGTGGAGGAGGACGGCGAGATCCGCCTGCTGCGGGTGGTCTCCCGCGACGTGGCGAGCGAGGCGACAGAGGAGATGCTGGCGCGCAACGTGGTGCTGGCCACCGGCGGCGTGCCGTGCGTGCCGAAGAGGATCAGCCTGCAGCCCGGGGGCCGGGCCTTCCACTCCCAGGAGTCCATGCTGCGCCTGAAGCGCGACTTCCCGGACAAGGAAGCTCCCTACCGGTTCGTCGTGGTGGGCTCCGGCCAGAGCGGCGCGGAGCTGTTCCACTACCTGATGACGCGCTACCCCAACGCGGATGTGACCGGCACCATCCGCCGCTTCTCCTACAAGCCGGTGGACGACAGCGACTTCACCAACGAGATCTTCTTCCCGCAGATGGTGGACTTCCTCTACGAGCTGCCGGAGGAGAAGCGCCGGCTGGTGCTCGACCACTGCCGGGACGTCAACTACGCGGTGGTGGACCTGGCGCTGATCCGCCGCATCTACAAGTGCCTGTACCAGGAGAAGGTGCTGGGCCGGGACCGCGCCCGCATCCGCCCCTTCCTGCAGATCGAAGACATCCTGGAGACGGGCGGCGCCGTGATCGCCCGCTTCCGGGACCTGATGCGCGAGGAGACGGTGACGCTCGAGGCTGACGGCCTGATCCTCTGCACCGGCTACACCTGGCGCAAGGAGCATCCGCTGCTCGCCAATCTGGCACCGTGGCTCCATTGCGAGGGCGACGGCGGCTACCGGATCGGGCGGGACTACAGGCTGGTGCCCCATCCCGCGCTCGCTGCCGGGGTCTTCCTCCAGGGCTTTGCCGAGCAGACCCACGGCGCGAGCGAGACCGTGCTCTCGTTGCTGCCGGTCCGCGCGGGAGACATCCTGAAGTCGCTGCTCGCCTCCCTGGGAGCGCGGGAGACGGTGGAGAACTACGCGCTATAGCGCGGATCGTCCGAGGAGAAGAGGGCATGCACATCCAGAGGCTGGATCCCAGCAAGCTGTTCGAGGCGTACGGGATCCAGGTCCAGATGCTCTATCCGTGGCAGGGAGTCGTGGAGCCGCCGTTCGGCGCCGCTTGGGCGGTGGTCGAGCCTGGCGGCCAGACCAAGCACCACGCCCATCAGGAAGGGGAGACCTTCTTCTTCGCCAAGGGGCGGGGGATCATGCGGATCGGCGACGAGTCCCACGAGGTCCAGGCGGGCGACGTCGTCTTCCAGCCCCCGTTCCATCAGCACACGCTGGTCAACACCTCGGACGCCGAGGAGCTGCTCTTCCTCACCGTCTGGTGGGAGGACCTGGCGCTGTGGGCGGGCCGCCAGGACGAGCAGGCGCAGACCGCCTCGCGGCCCAGGCGGACCATGGTGACCGCCGCGCCGCCGACGCCCAACGGCGACCTGCACGTGGGGCACCTCTCCGGGCCCTACCTGGCCGGCGACATCCACGCCCGTTATCTGCGGCTGCGCGGGGTGGATGCCCGCTTCATCTTCGGCACCGACGACAACCAGAGCTACACCAAAACGAACGGCGCCCGCCTGGGATTGGGGCCGCAGGAGGCCGCCGACCGGCTGGCCGCGGACATCGAGGCGACGCTCGAGGCGGCCGGGATCGATCTCGCGGAGCTCGTTCGTCCGAACGCCTCGCCCCACCACGTGCCCATGGTGCAGGAGTTCTTCCGCCGGCTCTACGACGGCGGCCACCTGGAAGCCCGCGAGACCCTCTCGCCCTACTGCGAGACCTGCCGGCGCTATCTCTATGAGGCGTACATCCGCGGGCGCTGCCCCCATTGCGGGTCGCCGTCGGGCGGCAACATGTGCGAGGACTGCGCACGCCCGAACGACTGCATCGACCTGTTGGACGCGGTCTGCACCCAGTGCGGCAACCCGCCATCGCGGCGCAGCTTCACCCGGTTCTTCTTCCCGCTCTCGCGCTGGGAGAAGGAGCTCAAGGAGTTCCACCTCAAGGTCGCCATGAACCCGAGCCTGCGGACCCTCTGCGAGCAGGTGATCGCGGCCGGGCTGCCCGACATGACGGTGACGCACGTGGCGGACTGGGGCATCCCGGTGCCGGTCCCGGGCTTCGAGGAGCAGCGGATCTTCGTCTGGTGCGAGATGGCGCCCCGCTACTTCGCCTACGCCCAGCACCTCGGGGGCTGGGAGAGGTACTGGAAGTCGGACGACGCCGAGATCGTCCAGTGCTTCGGCTTCGACAACGCCTTCTACTACGCGGTCTTCCTGCCGGCGATGTTCATGGCCTACGACCGGGAGCTGCGGCTGCCGTCGGCCTTCCTGATGAACGAGTTCTACCGGCTGGACGGCCTGAAGTTCTCCACCAGCCGCCGCCACGCCATCTGGGGGCGGGAGCTGCTGGCGGACGTGCCGGCTGATGTGATGCGGTTCTATCTCGCCTGGACCTGCCCGGAGGTGGAGGGGACCAACTTCACCCTCGCCGACTTCGAGGCGACCTGCGACCGCGAGCTGTTGGGCTCCTGGCAGCCGTGGCTCGCCGAGCTGGGGGAGAAGGTGCGGCGGGATTTCGGCGGCCAGGTGCCATCGACCGGCGATTGGACGCCCGAGCACCGCCGCTTCTATGAGCGGCTGGAGGCGCTCGCCGCCGAGGCCGCGCAGGCCTACGAGGCGCGCACGTTCTCGCCCCAGCGGGCGGCGCGGGTGCTCTGCGAGCTGGTGCGGGAAGCGCGGCGCTTCGGCAAGGCCGAGGAGGTCTGGAGCCGGGTGCCCGTCCGGGGTGAGGAGAGGCGCACCGTGGCGGCCCTGGGACTGCTGGCGGCCAAGATGCTGGCGATGCTGGCGGCGCCCATCCTGCCGGAGTTCGCCGCGCGCCTCTGGCGGGACCTCGGTTACGAGACGCCGCTCGCGGAGCAGCGCTGGGAGGAGCGCCTCTCCTGGGTGCCGTCCGGCCAGACGATCGGAGACCTCAGCGCTCCCCGCTTCCCGAGCGTCCGCGAGTCTCTGGAAGCCAGGAGGCAGCCGGCGGCATGAGCCGGGCGCCGACGGCCCAATCTGCAGACGATGGAGAAGGAGACCATGAGTCAGACCGCGACCCAAGCCGATCCCTGTTGTGTGAAGGAAGACCAGACCTCCTGGGGCTTCCAGCTCGTTCTCGACTGCTTCGGCTGCGACGAGGAGACCTGCTGCGATCTCGATCGGGGCTACGAGTTCCTCGACAAGATCTGCATCCACCTCAAGATGACGAAGCAGACGCAGCCCTACATCTTCAAGACCTGCGAGACGGCGTTCCCGGGCAAGCCCGGCTACAGCGGCTGGGTGCCCATCATCGAGAGCGGCATCCAGATCCACACGTCGGCCAACAACCGCTTCATCAGCATCGACGTGTACTCCTGCAAGCCGTTCTCCCAGGAGGATGTGACCGAGTTCGTGCGCGCCTGGTTCCAGCCGCGGCATGTCGAGACCTGCTTCATCCACCGCGGCAAGGACATCATGAACAAGCGGTTCCGCTCGGAAGCGGCGGCCTAGAGCGTCTCAGACGCCGAGGCGTTCATCCGCCCTGCCCGCCAGCGGGCGCCGATGCCGAGCAGCGGCTGGGGCGGCAGGCGGGTGGGTTCGGGCAGGGAGAGCATGGCGTCCAATAGCACGGAGCCCTCCCCGGCGGCGAGGTCCGCCAGCAGCGTGCCTGCCGTCGTGCCCATGGCGATGCCGGCGCCGGTGTAGCCGGCGGCGGCGAAGAGCCCCTCATCCAGCTCCCCGAAGCTGTGGCCACGGTTCGGGGAGCACCCCATGATCCCCCCCCAGGTGTGGGTGAACCCGACATGGCGCAGGGTCGGGAAGCGGGCCAGGAAGGCCACCCGGTGCAGGGCGCGCGCTGCGAGGCGCAAGGCGTCGTCCACCGCCAGGCGGGTCGTGTAGTGCACCGTATTGCGGATGAGGATGCGCTGGTCGCGCGTCCGGCGCACGCTGGAGCCCATGGGGTCCTCGGCGAGGAGCCCCCACTCCCGCTCGCCGCCCAGCGCCTCCTGCTCTGTGGGGGTGAGCGGCCGGGTCAGGCTGCCGAAGGTGAAGAGGGGCAGGACCCGCCGCCCCAGGAAGCCCAGCGCCGGGGTGCAGCCGTTGGCGGCCAGGAAGAGCCGGTCGGCGTCCACCGTGCCGGCGCCTGCCGCGAGCCGGAAGCGGTCGCCGCGGTCGATCGCCCGCACCGGCGACTCCTCGAAGAGATCGACGCCGGGCGGCAGCGCCGCCGCGAGCCCGCGCGCCAGGGCCGCCGGCTGCACCAGCACGCTCCCCGGCAGCCGGATGCCCGCCCGGTAGTGCGAGGTGCCGGTGACGCGGGCCAGGCCGGCCGCGTCCAGCCACTCGAAGGGCTCGCCCAGGGACTCCAGCCAGGCGCGAAGGGTGGGCAGGGCGACGGCGCCCTCGTCGCCCGCGGCGGCGTGGAGCCAGCCCGACTCGTCCCAGTCGCACTCGATGCCGTGCGCCCGCACCGCCTCGCGCAGCCTGTCGATCCCGAACCGGCAGAGCCGCAGATAGCGACGGCTGGTCGCGGGCTCCATGCGGGCGATGAAGTGGGCGCGGTCCACCACGAACCCCGAGCTGCGCCCCGAGGCGCCGGCGCCGGCGCGCTCCGCGTCGAGCACGATCACCCGCCAGCCGGGCCGGACCTCGGCCAGCCGGCGGGCGACGGCGAGGCCGGTGAAGCCGGCGCCGATCACCGCGCAGTCGGCCCGTTCGGCTGTAACCAGGCGGCGGGGCGGCGGCGGGGGCGGGAGGATCTCGAGCCAGCCGCAGTGACGGTCGCTGGCCGGCAGCGTCCGCACCCGCCGGTGGCGGGGACGGACAGGAAGCTCGTAGCGGAATCTTTGGCGACTGGAGGAGCGAAGCATAGGACGTCGGACTGGTAAGTATAGCGTGCCCTCTGTCCCCCTTTGGGGCTCTGCACTCACTAGTAGGAGGAGCGTGCTGGAAATCCGCGGATGCCGAGATTTCTCTAGAAGTCCTCGAACCTTTCACTGAAGCCTTGCAAGGAGATTGTCAATGCAACGAATCGAAAACTCGTGTCTCCGCACGCGGGTCTGTGTGACCGGTGCGGCCCTCCTCCTCGCCGGTGTGGGGATGGTCTGGGCCGATGGAGGGGTGACCTTCACCAACGTGGCCGGCGCCGCCGGCATCAACTATGTGCGGACACCCTCGCCGCGCAAGGCGGTGCGGGACGCCATCGACGCTTCGTCCCCGATCCCCTTAGCGCAGCAGGCGCAGATCCAGCTCTTCAGCCCGCAGAAGGAGCACGGCGCCCCTGGCGTGGTCCTCTTCGACTATGACAACGACGGTGACGTGGACATCTATGTCACCAACGGTCCGGGCAGCGCGAACAGCCTGTTCCAGAACCAGCTCGTCCAGACGAGCGCGATGAGTTTCGTGGACGTGGGGATTGCTGCGGGGGTGGCCGCCACGAGCCAGGACAGCTCGGGCGCCTGCTACGGCGACATCGACAACGACGGTGACGAGGACCTCTACGTCCTCGGCACCGGCGAGCCGAACATCCTCCTCCGCAACAACGGGAACGGCACGTTCGCCGACATCACCGCCGCGGCGGGCGTCGGCGGCGGCAATACGCACTCCGCCGGCTGCTCGATGGGCGACATCAACGGCGATGGCCGGCTCGATATCGTGGTCGCCAACACCTACGACAACTGGAACGAACGGCGGGCGGTCTTCATGCTGGGCGGCTACAACGGACTCGAGCCGAACGACCTGTTCCTCAACCAGGGCGACAACACCTTCGCCGACGTGAGCGTCAGCTCGGGCATCCGCAATCTGGATGGCGGCCCGCCGACGATCTATCCCGGCGGCTCCTACACCTGGGCGGTCGCCATGGTCGACTATGACCAGGACGGCGACGTCGACATCCTGTGGGCGGACACCCAGGGATTCCCCCCTGGGGATCCCTCCCAGGAGCGTGGCTATAACCGGCTCTTCCGGAACGACGGCACCGGCCACTTCACGGACGTGACCCGCACGGTCGGCCTCGCCAAGTGGGGCGCCTGGATGGGCCTGTCCTTCGGCGACTTCAACTGTGACGGCGCTATGGACTTCTTCGGCACCAACCTCGGGGTCTACATGGGCGGCGTGGTGCAGAACTCACGCTGGTTCCTGGGCTCCGCCAGCGGCACCTTCTCGGATCCAGGCGTGGGCAGCCTGATCGGCACGCCCTTCGGCTGGGGCACCGTGGTCCTCGACTACGATAACGACGGCGACCAGGATATCGCCTGGTTCGGCGACGACGACATCGTCTTCCTCATCGCCGCGGACAACCCGGGCACCCTGCTGCGCAACCAGGGCTGCACGGCCAACTTCATCTGGGACCAGCCGGCGATGACGACCGACCACCGGCTGCGCGAGGTGCACGGCGTCGCCACAGGCGACCTCAACGGCGACGGCTTCGACGACATCGTCACCGTGTCTAACTTCAAGTTCACGCCGAAGAACTTCCGGCCATTCATCCTCGCCATCGGCGGTCCGACCGGTTCGCCGTTCGACGCCGTGGCCGCGTTCGAGAACGTCTTCACCAGCCGGCTGATGCCGGGCTTCCTGACCTACCTCAACCCGCTGGTCTCCAACGGCGACGTCGCGATCGACCTCAACAGCGGCGGCAACGGCAACGCTTCCGTGGGCGTCAAGCTCCTGGGAACGATCGGCTTGGTGGCCAACCCGACCGTGTCGGGCAAGGTCAACCGCGACGGCATCGGCACCGTTGTCCGCTTCACTCCAGAGGGCGGCCAGACCGTGCTCAAGCCGGTGACGGGCGGCGCGAGCTACGGATCGGAGGACAGCCTCGTCACCCGCTTCGGCGTCGGCACGGCCGCCAAGGGCGTCGTCGACGTCATCTGGCCCGGCCGGGTACGCAACCGCCTCTATGACGTAGCCGCCGGGGAGACGTTGACCCTGCCCGAGATCCCGTGCAGCTTCAACGACTTCCAGCCGGGCCTGCCGGCGAGCGCCTCGCCCGTGGCGAAGCGCAACAAGTATGAGAAGTGCGTGAAGGAGACGATGAAGGACCTCACGAGCAAGAGCGTCATCACCCAGAGCTACGCCAACCGCCTACAGGCGAGCGCGCTCCGGGCCTACGACGAGACCCACTAGCCGCAGGAGGCGTCCGCGTCTCTCCGATCCGCCCGCCCGGCTCGCCGCTGGGAGCGGGCGGATCGTCCGTGATGGCAGATCGTGGGTCCATAGAAATCTATGCATGGAAAGGCTGGCACCAGAAGAGCGCGTCCAGCGCGGAGAGAGTTTTCGAGTCTCGTCGAGCTGCTGCGGGTGCGTGCGGACGAGCGGCCCGAGGCCGGCGCCTACACCTTCCTGGCGGAGGGCGAGGAGGAAGCCCTCTCCCTCAACCACGCCGATCTCGACCTCCGAGCCCGGGCCATCGGAGCCCGCCTGCAGTCGCTCGGGCTGGCAGGGGAGCGGGCCCTGCTGCTCTACCCGCCGGGGCTCGAGTTCATCGCCGCTTTCTTCGGTTGCCTCTACGGCGACGTGGTGGCGGTGCCCGCCTATCCGCCGCGCTCGCTCCGCATGTTGCCGCGACTGCGCGCCGTCGCGGCGGACGCCCACCCGGAGGTGGTGCTCACCACTGGAGCGCTCCTCGGAGGTGCTGAAGCCCTGGCAGGCCGGCTGCCCGAGTTGGTCGGGGTTCCCTGGATCGCCACTGACAGCCTCGCCCCCGCGCTGGCCGGGGAGTGGCGCGATCCGGGGGTGGACGGCGGCACGCTCGCCTTTCTCCAGTACACCTCGGGCTCCACCTCCCTGCCCAAGGGCGTCCGGGTCAGCCACGGCAACCTCCTCCACAACGAGGAGATGATCCGGCGGGCTTTCGGCCAGTCGGAGCGCTCCGTGGTGGTGGGATGGCTGCCGCTCTACCACGACATGGGGCTGATCGGCAATGTCCTGCAGCCGCTGTACGTGGGCGCCCGTTGCGTGCTGATGTCGCCGGTCGCCTTCCTGCAGCGGCCGCTGCGCTGGCTACGGGCGATCTCGCGCTACCGGGCCACCACGAGCGGCGGTCCCAACTTCGCCTACGACCTCTGCGCGCGCAAAATCGAGCCGGCCGAGCGCGCTGGGCTGGACCTC
>DASWME010000176.1:0-18932 GCA_036399915.1 Thermoanaerobaculia bacterium | reverse complement strand
CGAAGAGGGTGAAGAGCTTCATGGGGAGGACGGCTGCCGAGCCCGCGAAGTGCTCGATGACGGCCTCGTGGGGCAGGGCGCGGTCGGAAACCCAGGCGAGATCGGAGAGGTGGTCCTGGATCTCCTCGCCCCCGTACTGGGGAAGGGGCGCGCTCGCCGCCACCAGCCAGAGGCCGTTCCCCACGTCGAGCGTCCGGACCGGGCCGCAGCCGGGCAGCCCCGAGGGCACCCCGGCAAGCGAGGGCTCCCGCGAGTCGCGCACCAGGCAGTAGAGGTAGGTCGCTTCGCTCATCCCGTGGCCCTTTCCCAGGTCCGCAACCACTCGGCGAGCCGCCGGACACCGCGAGGCGGCGGGAACGCGGCAGGGGCCTTAATGATAGCGCACCGGCCGAGGCTCTTCTGCAGGGCTTCCAGCGCGCCGGGCGAGCCACCGCAGCGGGAGCAGCCGTCCAGCGGCGGCACGGCGTTGACGATCACGGCCGGGACATCGATCGCGAGCCTGCCGAGGGCCCGCAGCAGGCGGACCGTCTCGCGGCGGGGCAGCTCGGCCGCCCGCGTCACGGCCAGGAACCGGACGCGATCGGAATCGCGGAGCAGGGCGTCCAGCCGCTTGAGGCTGCGCGAGAGCTCCACCAGCTCCTCGGCGAGGCCCCCCAGCCTCACGGCCTCGCGGTACTTGAGGAGGAGCGAGAGCAGATAGTGGTCCCAAGAGAGGGTCAGCTCTGGCATCTCCAGCAGGCGCAGGGCATGCCCCGTCGGCGCGGTGTCCACCACGACCAGGTCGTACGATCCAGCTCCGTCCCCGTCCACCACGGCGTCGAGCAGGGTCGACAGGGCGATCAGCTCGTCGAGGCCGGGGGGTGTCAGGTCCAGCAGGTCGTCGATGCCGGCGCTCTCGGCGGTGAACGCCTCGACGGCCTCACCCACGATCTCGCCGTGGCGGTCGCGCCAGGCCGCGAAGGCGCGCCGGGCGTCCAGCTCCCGCGCCCGCAGCCCCGGAGGCGCCTCAGGGACGGCGCGTTCGTCGTCGCCGAGCGGGACCTCCAGCACGTCGGCCACGGAGTGGGCGGGATCGGTCGAGAGCAGAAGGAGGCGGGCGTCCGGCCGCCGCTCGGCCAGGGCCAAGGCGAAGGCGGCTGCGCAGGTTGTTTTCCCGACACCGCCCTTGCCGCCGAAGAAGAGGAGGCGCAGGGTGGGAGGAGCGAGGTCGTCTATCCACCCCAGATTCGTTCCCCCTCTCCCGGTCGGGGGGAGGGCGGTGGGAGAGGGGGCCAGGGGGTGAGAGGTCTGGGCGGGGGGTTCCACCAACGCCACTCCGCGCGACGGCGCCTCCAGCCACCGCCCCACCCTCCGCAAAGCCACCCGCCCTCGCGGCTCGCGCTCCTCCTGCGGCACGAAGCGGATCGCCTGGTCCGCCAGCACCTCGCGGATCTCCCGGATCACGTCAGCCTCGGCCCGGCGGCGCTCGCGGCAGAGGGGGCAGGAATCGCCGTCCGGCGGCAGGACCCGGTTGACGATCACCTCGCGCACGGCAAGGCCGGCCTCGTCGAGGGCGGCCAGGGCGTCCCGGGTTTCCTCCAGCGAGAGCTTCTCGGGCAGCATCACCCAGAAGAGGGCGGCGCGCCCGGGGTCGCGCAATGCCTCCTCGATCTCGCGTCCCTGGTTCATCAGATCGGCGATCAGCGCGTCGCTCTCGTCCGGCCGCCAGGCGCCGCCGAAGCGCTCGGCCATCAGGCGGTGGCGCTCCTGCATCCGGTCGAGGACCTCCGCGAACCGGCGCAGCGCTTCCGGCGTGGCGAGGAGACGCAGGGTGTGGGCCGTGGGCGCGGCGTCCACCACCACCTCGTCGCAGGCAATCCCGCCGACATTGCGGGCGAGGCGGGCGAGCTCCAGCCAGGCCATCAGCTCCTCGGCGCCGGGCAACGAGAGGCCGAGGAAGCGCTCCACGTCCTCTTCGTCGAGATAGGTACCCCGGGCGGCGATCTCCCGCAGGGCCTGGCGGTGCTCCCCGCGCCAGCGGTCGAGAGCGGGTCCGGCGGCCAGCTCGGCGGCGAGGAGGGTGCCGCGCCGCGTCTCGACGCGGGCGGGCTCTCCGGAGAGGCGCGCCTTGAGGGCGTCGCCCAGGGAGTGGGCAGGGTCGGTGGAGACGGCGAGGACGCGCCGGCCGGATTCGGCGGCGGCGAGGGCGGCGGCCGCGGCCAGGGTGGTCTTGCCCACGCCGCCCTTGCCGCCGAAGAGGCGCAAGGGAGGGAGGAGGGCCGGCCTACTCTTCAGATGGGCCCTCGTCTCCCTGGAAGGTGACATCCACCTCGAAGCCACCGGAGCCGAGGGAGACGGCGCCGGCGGCCTCGCCCCGCTGCGCGTCGCGGATCTCGCGCAGGCGCGCCAGGATCTCGCGCTCCAGCTCCACGAACTCCTCCTCCTCCATCTCGCCCAGCTCCACGCGCATCTGGGCGGCCAGCAGCTCCTCGCGCAGCGATCCCTCGTCGTTCATCTCCTCGTCGACCGCCGTGGCGATCTTGTCGAGGACGAACCGGATGCCGCCGATCAGGAGGCTGTCGAGGATGATCATTCGGCTTCCGAGGCCCGCTCCAGCTTCAGGCGGATGTTGACGAAGTTGTACGGCGGCCAGGGCCCGGTGTACTTGAAGATCAGGTTCTCGTAGCGGGCGTCGATGTCCTTGACCTTGGAGTCGAAGTCCGCCTCGCGGTCACGGGGGACCAGGAAGGCGGCGTTGAGGATCATCTTGTCGCCGATCGGCTTGTTGGTGCGCGAGGCCACGGAGACGGTGCTCAGGGTGTCGATGATCTCGGAGACCAGCTTCTCCGAGCGCTCCTGGAGCAGCGAGTCCACCAGCCGGCCGTACTGCATGCGGGCGAAGTAGGTGGAGCCCGTCTGGTGCGAGATCTCCTGCCGCAGGAGCCGGAGGTTCTCGTCGTCCTTCTCGATCTCGCGGATGACGGTCTCGGGCTCCCACAGCACCTTGAGGCCGAACTCCAGCTTGTCCTGCATCTTCACCAGCACGTCGCGGAAGGCGTCGTAGGCGCTGCGCAGCAGCTCGACGATGTCCTCGGAGGTCTTGAACACAGTGCTGAAGGACATCGGGATCACGGTGAAGTCGCGCATCACGACCTCGTTGACCCGCTCATGAGCCAGCACGTTCTCCCGGGTGGGATCGTAGACCTCGAGCGGGGTATCGGAGACCACCGCGGCGATATCCTTGTAGTTGACGGTGTGCACCTCGGCGGGCTCGTTGCCGATGCCGATGGGCCCGAAGCGGCGGGGCGAGGTCGTCTGGATGATGCAGTAGACGTATTTGCCGCTGCGGCTGCTGGCACGGTAGGGCTGCTCCGGGAAGGGCACCAGCTCCGAGCCGGTGGATCGCAACGCCGCCTCGGGCTGCTTCGGGACGGGCGCAAGGGCCTTCTCCTTGACGGCTTTCGCGGGTCGGGTCGCCGTCTTGCCGGGGGCCGCGGCGGCCTTCGCGGCCTTCTTCGGGGTCTTCTTCCTGGTGCCCTTGTCCGCTTTGCTCATGGCCGAGCTTCGTTCTCCTCGGTCGTCTTCCCTTGGAGCTGGCGCCGCACCTCCTGCTCGAGGTCCTTGGGCAGGCAGGGCTTGGTCACCACGGCGTCGCAGCCCACGGCCCGGGCCCGTTCATGAGCGCTCGCCAGGGCGTGGGCGGTCAGGGCGATAACGGGGATGTCACGGGTCCGCTCGTCCTGCTTCAGGCGCCGGGTGGCTTCCCAGCCGTCGATGCCCGGCAGCGAGAGGTCCATCAGGATGACGTCCGGCCTCAGTTCGAAGGCCTTCTCCAGCGCCTCCAGGCCGTCGGCGGCGGTGGCCACGCGGAAACCCCGGAACTCCAGGTACTCGGCGAAGATCTCGCGGCCGTGATCGACGTCGTCGACCACCAGCACGAGGGGTGCGGCGGGTGCCTCTCCGGGGCTCATGCCGTCCTCGGCCCGCTCGGCAGATAGAGGGTGAAGGTGGACCCCTCGCCCAGCCGGCTGACCAGGGTGATGCGGCCGTCGAGGAGGTGGGCGAGGCGGCGGCAGATCGACAGTCCCAGGCCGGTGCCGCCCTGGCGGCGCGCGTACGAGCTGTTGGCCTGCTCGAAGGCCTCGAAGATGGTCTTCTGGTTCTCCTCGGCGATGCCGATGCCGGTGTCGGAGACGGCGATGGAGATCTCGCCGGCTTCGCGGTCGTGCTGGAGACGGATCGCCACCGACCCCTCGGGGGTGAACTTGAGGGCGTTCGACAGCAGGTTCAGCACGATCTGCTTGACCTTCTGGCGGTCGGTCTCGATCAGCGGCAGCCGCCGCGAGAGGCTGCGGGTCACCTTGAGGCGGGTGCCGGCGATCACCGGCTCGACCTCGGTCATCACCTCGTCGATCAGCTCGGCGAGGACGACGCGCTCCCTCTGGACCGGCATCTTGCCGGACTCGATGCGGGCAATGTCGAGCAGGTCGTTGATCACGGCGAGCAGGTGGCGGGCGTTGGCGTCGATGCGCGACAGCTTGTCCTGCTGCGTCTGGGTCAGGTCGCCGGAGACCCCCTCGAGCATCAGGTGGGTGTAACCCATGATGGCGTTCAAGGGGGTGCGCAGCTCGTGGGAGACGTTGGCGAGGAACTGCGACTTCATCGCCGAGGCCTGCTCGAGCTGGAACGCCTGGCGGCGCAGCAGCTCGTTCTGCTCCGCCAGCTCGGCCGTGGCCTCCCGCACCTTCTCCTTCAGCTCCTCCGAGTGGCGCTTGACCTGCTCGTAGAGGCGCGCCTTCTCCTCCGCCTCGGTCAGGTCGTGCAGGATGGTGACGACCGCGGTCTCCTCGCCGTGCTTGGAGACCACCTTACCGGAGATGGCCTCGACCGGGACGGTGGCGCCCGTCTGCGGCTCGGTCAGGCTCAGCTTGCGCCGCCAGCGGCGGGACTGGCCCGCGTAGAGGTTCGACACGAACGAGGTGAACACCGCGTCGTTGGCGCGCACCCGGCGCTCCACCTTCTCATTGCGCTCGCCGGAAGAGAAGGTGAACATGCGCTCGGCGGGCGGGTTCATGCGCACGATGTTGCCTGCCGGATCGGTGACCAGGATGGGATCGAGCACCGAGTTGAGGATCAGGTCGAGCCGGTCGCGCTCGGCGCGGGTCGCGGCCTCGGCCGCCCGGATCTTGCGGTAGTTCTCCTCGATCTCCTCGGTGGCCCGCCGCAGGTCGGTGACGTTGCGCAGCACCGAGACGACTCCGGTCTCGCCGAACCGGATGGCGACCGGCGTGCTCAGCACCTCGAACAGCAGGTCCTGGCCTTCGGAAGGATCGACCAGCAGCAGCTCCTGGCGGGTGGGGCCGCGCTCGGCGGCGTTGGTGAACAGTGAGGCCGAGAAGAGCATGTTGTTGAGAGCCACCGCCCGGCGCCAGCCCTCGCGCTTGTCCTCGCCCGCCGTCAGCAGCGTCTCGGCGCCCGTGTTGGCCACCAGGATGCGGCCGTCGGCGTCGGTCAGCAGGATGGGGTCGGTGACGGCGTTGATAATGGAGAACAGCCAGCTCCGCTCCCGCTTGTGGCGGCGCTCGTCGGCCTGGACGCGGCGGTACCAGAGCGAGGCCAGGCGCACCCCCAGCAGCTCGGTCGCCCACAGCACGTCCTCGGAGAGGGGGCCGTCGTCCAGGCCGGTCGCCAGCAGCAGGCCGAGCCCGAGCTCGCCCTTGGCGTTCCCCAGTGGGATGGCATGGAACGGAGTGTTGCCCAGGGGGTTCTCGAACGCCCGCCGCAGCGACTGGGAGTCGTGGAAGGCGACCGGCTCGCCGCCGGACAGGGCCACCACGAGGGGGTGGGTGCGGTCCGCCAGATCGAGGCTGAAGGAGTCCACCGCGGCCAGCGCCACGCCCATCCCGGTCAGGCCGTGCAGGCGCCCGCTCTCGTGGTCGACTACCGCGCACACGGCTCGCCCGACGCCGGCGTGACGCTCCAGCCACCGCAAGGTCAGCACCGCGCAGGGCCTCGCCTCCTGCTCGGCGAGCAGGGCGTCGACCAGGGCCAGCTTCGACCTGGAGCCCATGCCGCTCCGCGAGCGGGGGAGCGCGTCGAGGTGCGCGACACTGACCACGGATCAGCCCTTCGGCGACGAGCGCGTCCTGCGGGCCGGGACCTCCTCGCGGGCCATGGATGCCGCGAGCTGGGCGCGCAGGGAGGCGTTCTCCGCCAGCAGCTCCTCGGAGGAGCGGGCCTCGATCGCCGGCCTCGACACCGAGGGCGCCAAGGCGACCGCTTCCGAGTACTTGATGTAGGTGTCGATCGACGCCACCACGATACGGGCTTCGACGGTGAGCAGGTCGATGCCCACCAGCGAGACCCGGACCCAGGCGTCGATCACGATGCCCTTGTCCAGGACCCGGTCCAGGACGTCGATGAGACTGGTGCCACCGGAAGCTCGTTCAATCGGCATGTTTCTTTACCCCCTTCAGAGTCTTCCGCTGTTCAGCTCGCGGAGCTCTGGCCGCCTCCGCCGCCGGGCGCTCCTGCTCCAATGCCAGCGAGGAGACCCTTTCTTCCAGCATCCGCACCTGTTGTCTGAGCGACTCGTTCTCCAGCGTCAGCCGCCGCGCCGCCACCGAGAGGTTGGGGTCCTGGCGCCACCAGTCCAGGCCGATCTGCTCCGCCTTGTCGATGGAGCAGACCAGCAGGCGGATCCGGATGGTCAGCAGCTCGACCTCCGCGAGGGAGACGCGGATGTCCCCTGCAATAACCAGGCCCTTGTCCAGGACCCGGTCCAGCACGTCCACCAGCCCGGTGGAGCGGCGGTAGGTGGGTTCGATCGAGGGACTCATTCTGCGCTGAGCTGTCCTAGTTCAAGACAGAGATCCTAGCTGACAACGGTCCTCGGTTCAATGCAAGAGCGCTGCCGCGAACCTGCTAGCATAGGCGGCCGCAACGCCTGAGGACGAGGAGGAGCGACATGGACCTGCGGGAAACCCCGAAGAGGCGCAGCGCGATCCCCCACCGGCTGGGGGCGCTGCTCCCGATCCTGCTGCTGGCCGCCCTGCCGCCGCTTCACGGGCAGGAGGGGCAGGATCCCGGCGATGCCGACGTCGCGGCGGCGCGGACCCTCTTCGAGAAGAACCTGCAGGCGATCCGCGACAAGAACCGTGACGCCTATCTCTCCTGCTACCTCGAGTCCGAGCGGCTGGCGCGCACCGGGCCGGAGGGCCCCCAGCTCGGCTACGCCGGGCTCGCCGCCACCGCCGGCCAGGGGTGGCCCGACCACATCGACGCGAGCGACATCCATTTGACGCCGGTCCGCCCCGGGCTGGTCTACGGCACCTACCGCTACCGCGTCCGCTATGGCGGCCGGGAGGATTCCGGTCTCTCCGAGCGCTTCTTCATCCAGACCCCCAAAGGGTGGAAGATCGCGGTCAGCACCGCCTTCTCCGCCCTGCCCGGCGTGCCGCCGCCGCCGCGGGCCCTGGCGGGCGCCACCCTGGTGGACGGCACCGGCGCGCCCCCGGTGCGCGACGCCGTCGTGGTGCTCCGCGAGGGCAAGATCGAGTGCGCCGGCCCCCGCGCCGCCTGCCCGGTGCCGGCCGGGATCGACGTGACGGACGTCTCCGGCCTGTGGATCGTCCCCGGCCTGGTGGACGCCCACGTCCACTTCTCCCAGACCGGCTGGGCCGACGGCCGCCCCGACTCCCTCGACCTGCGGGCGCGGCATCCCTATGAAAAGGTCGTGGCCGACCTCGCCCGCCACCCCGAGCGCTTCGGCCGCTCCTACCTCTGCTCCGGAGTGACGGCGGTGTTCGACGTCGGCGGCTACCCCTGGACGCTCGGCCTGCCGCAATGGTCCGAGCCGAACTCTGAGGTGCCGCGGGTGGCGGCGGCCGGACCGCTGCTCTCGACGATCGATCACTGGCTGAACGTCCCTGGGGAGCGGCAGTTCCTGGCCATCAACGATGCGGACGCCGCCCGCAACGGCGTGCGCTACCTGGCCGAGCGCGGCTCCGCCGCTGTCAAGGTCTGGTACATCGTGGACGAGGAGCAACAGGTGGCAAGCTTCGCGCCCGCCGTGCGGGCCGCCGGAGAGGAGGCGCGGTCCCGCAAGCTGCCCCTCATCGTCCACGCCACGGGCCTGGCCGAGGCCAAGGAAGCCCTCCGGGCCGGGGCCAAGCTGCTGGTCCACAGCGTGTGGGACCGGCCCATTGACGACGAATTCCTCGACCTCGCGCGCAGGAACGGAACGGTCTATTGCCCGACGCTCACTGTCTCCGGCGGCTATCTGCGGATGTACGAGGCCGCCCTGCGGCGGCAGAAACCCACGGTGGACGATCCGAACCGCTGCGTGGACCCGCAGACCCTGGCGAAGGTGGCCGAGACCGCCGAGGTCACCTCCGATGTGACCGCCGGGCGACTCGCGGCGATCGCGGCGCGCAACGCCGAGCGCGAGCGCATCGCCGCCGCCAATCTGAAGCGCATCGCCGAGGCGGGCATCCCCATCGCCATGGGCACCGACGCCGGCAATCCCCTGACCCTCCACGGCCCGTCGGTCTACGCCGAGATGGAAGCCATGCAGGCCGCCGGCCTCACCCCGACACAGGTACTGGCGGCGTCCACCCGCGGCGGCGCGCTCGCGATGGGAAGAGAAAAGGACTTGGGAACGGTTGAGAAGGGCAAGCAGGCTGACCTGCTGATCGTCGCCGCCGATCCCACCAAGGACGTGAAGAACCTGCGCCAGGTCCGCTGGGTGGTCCGCGGCGGGGTGGTCCGCTCCCTCCCGGAGCTCCACGCCCTGGCGACCACAGCGGCGCCGGAGGGCGGGGAGTAGCGTCACGCCAGGGTCACGCCGTCGCCTTTCTGCGGCCGTGGCGCACTTGTAGAGTGTTCAAAGCTGTCGTATCCAGTTTTTTCCTGTAGAATCCGCTGCTTTCTCTGTAAATCTTCCAAAGGGGTGATCTGATGCCGAATCCACCCCGCACCTCTGGCCTGCGAGCGGTCGTCCTCGCCGCCCTGGCCCTGCTTGGCCTCGTCCCCGCTCTCCAGGCGGCGCCCACCGAGCTGTACTTCTCCGAGTACATCGAGGGCAGCTCGAAAAGGATAGAGGCCGGAGGGGCAACCCTCCGGCCTCAGCTTTTCGGGGAATCCCGGGGAATCCTGCCGTCCATTGCCGCGTTTTCCAAATGAAGGAGTTCGCGATGCCTGACGCACCCGTGACCGGCGACACCATTCCCACGAAGTACTGGCACGCTCTCGACAATGGGCGTATCCAGTGCGACCTCTGCCCGCGCTTCTGCAAGCTGCTCGAGGGGCAGCGGGGGCTCTGCTTCGTGCGAGGGCGCCAGAACGACCAGATCGTGCTGACAACCTGGGGCCGGTCGAGCGGCTTCTGCGTCGATCCGATCGAGAAGAAGCCCCTCAACCATTTCCTGCCCGGCACGCCCGTGCTCTCCTTTGGCACCGCCGGCTGCAACCTGGCCTGCAAGTTCTGCCAGAACTGGGACATCAGCAAGTCGCGCGAGATCGACACCCTGGCCGATCAGGCGACCCCTGAGGTCATCGCCCGCGCCGCCCAGCGGCTCGGCTGCGCCAGCGTCGCCTTCACCTACAACGACCCGGTGATCTTCCACGAGTACGCCATCGACGTGGCGGACGCCTGCCACGAGCTGGGGATCCAGACCGTGGCAGTCACCGCCGGCGAGATCTGCCCCGAGCCCCGGAAAGAGTTCTACTGCCACATGGACGCGGCGAACGTGGACCTCAAGGGCTTCACCGCGGAGTTCTACCGCCGGATCTGTGGCGGCGATTTCCAGACCGTCCTCGACACCCTGGTGTACCTCAAGCACGAGACGGACGTCTGGTTCGAGATCACCACCCTCCTCATCCCCGGCGAGAACGACTCCTCCGAGGAGCTGGACCGGATGACGAAGTGGGTCGTCGAGAATCTAGGGCCCGACGTGCCCGTCCACTTCACGGCCTTCCACCCCGACTACAAGATGATGGACAAGCCGCACACGCCGGCCGCGACCCTGACGCGGGCGCGGAGGATCGCCATGGCCAACGGCATCCGCTACGCCTATACCGGCAACGTCCACGACGAGGAGGGGGGCAGCACCTTCTGCCACGTCTGTGGGGAGCGCCTGATCGGCCGCGACTGGTTCGAGCTGACGGAGTGGAACCTCACACCGGAAGGGTCCTGCGCCTCCTGTGGCACCCCCTGCCCCGGCCGCTTCCAGGCTGCTCCGGGCACCTGGGGCGCCCGCCGCCTCCCCGTGCGCCTGCGGGACTTCGCGGTCCCGAAGGCGGCGGAGCGGGTGTCGGGCCTGCGGATTCTATAATCCGCGCCCCTACGGGAAGATCCCCAGGTCCTGGTAACACACCGCGATCTTGTTGATCGCGTCGATGAAGGCGGCGGTGCGCAGGTCCGCCTTGCCGTCCTGCTTGTTGCGGATCTCGCGCAGGTTGTGGTAGGCGGTCACCATGGTGTCCTCGAGGCCGGAGTTGACCAAGTCCTCCTCGTCCGCGCCCTGGGCGGCATCGGCGAGCTCCTGCTCGCTGAAGGCGTGCTGGGTCTTACGCTCGACGGTCTTCAGGATGCGCCGGTAAGCCTGCTCCTCGAACCGCTTCTCCATGCGGCCGAAGCGGACGTGCGAGAGGTTCTTCAGCCACTCGAAGTAGGACACCAGCACGCCGCCGGCGTTGGCGTAGTGGTCGGGGATGATGAGCACGCCGCGCTGGTCCAGCATCTCGCTCGCCTCGCTGGTGATCGGGCCGTTGGCGCCCTCGACGATCATGCGGGCCTTGATGCGGGGCGCGTTCTCCACCGTGATCTGGTTCTCCAGCGCGGCCGGCACCAGGATGTCGCACTCCTGCTCCAGCCCCTCGTTCCGGGCCAGGTTGGTGGCGCCGGGGAAATCGAGGAGCGACTTCGTCTCCAGCCGGTGGGCCCAGACCTTGTCGTAGTCGAGCCCCTTGGGGTTGTAGATCGATCCCTCGTACTCGACCAGCCCCACCAGGATGGCGCCCTGCTCCTGCAGGAACCGGGCGGCGTTGTGGCCCACATTGCCGAGCCCCTGGACGATCACCCGCTTGCCCGAGAGCCCCGGCGTGAGGCCGATCCGCTTCATGTCCTCCTCGACCCGGCAGGCCTCGCAGGTCACGATGGCGACCCCGCGGCCCGTGGCCTCGGCCCGCCCGCGGATGCCCCCTTGAGCGATCGGCTTGCCGGTCACGCAGGCCGGCCCTTCGAGCTTGTCGGGCGCGAGCGCGGTGAAGGTGTCCACGATCCAGGCCATCTCCCGCGGGCCGGTGCCGAAGTCCGGGGCCGGCACGTCGATGCCCGGACCGATGAAGTTCTTCTTGACCAGCTCGAAGGTGTAGCGCCGGGTGATCCGCTCCAGCTCGTCCTTGCTGTACTTCCGGCTGTCGATCTTGATTCCCCCCTTGGCGCCGCCGAAGGGCACGTCGACCACCGCGCACTTGTAGGTCATCAGCGCGGCCAAGGCCATGACCTCGTCCTCGTTGACGCCGAGGCTGTAGCGGATGCCGCCCTTGGTGGGCAGCTTGTGGTGGCTGTGCTCGGCGCGCCAGGCGTGGATCACCTCGATCGAGCTGTCGTCCCGCTCCAAGGGGAACGTGAAGTGATAGATACTATTGCAGTTCTTGATGATCGCGAGCAGCCCGGAGTGGTGATTGGTGAGCGCCGCCGCCCGGTCGAAATTGCGGTTGACCTGCTCGAAAAAGCTGATGGGCTGGTTGGACATGCGGATCGGGTTCCTTGGGGATTTCGACGCGCCCGAAATTCCGTCTTGGAGGTTCGAGGCGAAGGGAGTGATAGCATTCTTGCCCAGCCGCCGCAACCCCCGGCCGGCCCCGGCGTCATGGGATCCCGTCCTCTCGGCCTTTCGATCGTGCTCCTCGGCGTCGCCGCGATCGTCGTCGGGCTCCTGGTGTGGTCCGGCGCGCTCTCCTGGTTCGGGCGCCTCCCCGGCGACGTCCGCATCGACCGGGGGAACGTCAGGATCTACTTCCCCTGGGTATCGATGCTCCTGATCTCTCTCGTCCTCACCCTGCTGTTGAACCTGCTGCGGCGATTCTTCTGAAACCGGCCGTGCTGATCGCGCTCGGCATCGCCGCCGCCGTCTTCGTGGGGCTGCTCCTCCTGCGGCAGCTCATCGTCAGCCGCCTGGGGAAGATCGCCGCGCGGACCGCGACCGAGGTCGACGACTTCGCCGTCGCGCTGACGCGGCGCACCCGGCCGCTGCTGCTCGCCGTCTTCTCCCTCTATGCAGGGAGCCTGTATCTCGGCCTCGCCCCCGGGCAGGCCCGGACCTTCAAAGCGGTCGCGGAGGTGGCCATCTTCCTCCAGGTCGCCCTCTGGGCCTCGGTGGCCATCGACTTCTGGCTGGCCCGGCAGCGGCGGCGCCTGGAGTACGATGCCACCTCGGTCGCCCTCGGCGGGGTGCTCCGGTTCGTGGCCAAGCTGATCCTCTGGTCGGTCCTGCTGCTGATGGCGCTGGACAACCTGGGGGTGGACGTCACCGCCCTGATCGCCGGCTTGGGAGTCGGCGGCATAGCGGTCGCCCTGGCCCTGCAGAACGTCTTGGGCGACCTGCTGGCGTCGCTGTCCATCGTGCTCGACAAGCCGTTCGTGATCGGCGACTCGATCACGGTGGACGACGTGACCGGCACGGTCGAGAGCATCGGCCTGAAGACCACCCGGCTGCGCAGCGTCGGCGGCGAGCAGGTCGTCCTCGCCAACGGCGACCTCTTGAGGAGCCGCATCCGGAACTGGCAGCGCATGGCCGAGCGCCGGGTCGTCCTCGCCTTCGGCGTCCCCTACCAGACGCCGGCCGACGCGGTCGAGCGCATCCCGGCGCTGGTGCGCTTGATCGTCGAGAGCCAGGACCTCACCCGCTTCGGCCGCGCCCACTTCAAGGGCTTCGGCGCCTCCTCTCTCGACTTCGAGGCGGTCTACTGGATCCTGACCCCGGACTACAACGCCTTCATGGACCGCCAGCAGGCGGTCAACCTCGCGCTGCTGCGGGCCTTCGCGCGCGAGGGGATCTGTTTCGCGTACCCTTCCCCGACCCTGGTGCCGGAGAGGAAGCCCCGCCGCGAAAACCCTCGCCCCGATCCTCCGTAAACCTCCCCGGGAGAGACTCTGTCTTGGAAAGGAGATCCTGTGCGTAAATCGATCTGGAGGGCGGCCTTGCTGCTGCTCGCGCCGGCGCTGGCCGCCGCGCAGCCGCCGGCGGAGACCCGCCTCCTGCGCTTCCCCGACATCCACAAGGACACCATCGCCTTCACCTACGCGGGCGACATCTGGCTGGCCGAAGCCAGGGGAGGAGCGGCCCGGCGCCTGACCTCCGATCCCGGCCAGGAGCTGTTCCCCAAGTTCTCGCCGGACGGCCGCTGGATCGCCTTCACCGGCCAGTACAGCGGCACCCGCCAGGTCTTCGTCATCAGCGTCGACGGCGGCGTGCCCCGCCAGCTCACCTTCCACAACGACATCGGCCAGATCCCGCCGCGCGGCGGCGTGGACAACCAGGTGATCGACTGGACGCCCGACGGCAAGCAGGTCCTCTTCCTCGCCCACCGGGTGCCCTGGAGCAACCGCAACGCCCGCCCCTACCTGGTGCCGGCGACCGGCGGCATGGAGAAGCCGCTGCCCATGCCGGAGAGCTCCACCGGCAGCCTCTCCGCCGACGGCAACCGCTACGCCTACGCCCCGGTCCAGAACGAGTACCGCACCTGGAAGCGGTACTACGGCGGCCGGGCGTCCGACATCTGGATCTATGACCTCAAGGCCAACGCCGCGGAGCGGATCACCGACAACCCCGCCATCGACCAGCAGCCGGTCTGGATCGGCGATGCGATCTACTTCGCCTCCAACCGCGACCGCGTCATCAACCTCTTCGCCCACGACCTCAAGACAAGAGCGGTCCGCAAGGCGACGAACCACGACGTCTTCGATGTGCTCTGGCCGAGCGGCGACGGCAGCCGCATCGTCTACGAGAACGGCGGCTGGATCTACCTCTTCGACCCGGCCACGGGCAAGACCGGCCGCGTCCCCATCCGCGTCGAGGGCGACCTGCCGCACACCCTGCCCTACTTCCGGAACGTCACCGAGGACATCTTCTTCTTCGAGCTTTCGCCCACCGGCAAGCGGGCCCTCTTAACGGCCCGCGGCGAGGTCTTCACCGTGCCGGCCGAGAAGGGTGAGATCCGCAACCTGACCCACTCCTCCGGCGTGGCCGAGCGGGCCGCCACCTGGTCGCCCGACGGCCGCTGGGTCGCCTACCTCTCGGACCGCACCGGCGAGTACGAGATCTACGTCCGCCCGGCGGACGGCTCGGGCGACGAGCGGCGCGTCACCCATGCCGGCGACAGCGGCAGCATCTGGCGCTTCCCACCCGTCTGGTCGCCGGACTCCAAGAAGCTCGCCTACGGCGACAAGGACCGCAAGCTCAAGTGGGTGGACGTCGCCTCCGGCAAGGTCACCGACGCCGACCAGGACGAGGAGGGAGACATCACCGACTACAAGTGGTCGCCCGACAGCCGCTGGCTCGCCTACACCAAGATCGGCCAGTCGCGCCTCCCCTCGATCTGGCTCTACCCGCTCGACGGCGGCAAGGCCCGCCAGCTCACCAGCGACCTGACGGCCGAGGGCGAGCCGACCTTCTCTCCCGACGGCCGCTATCTCTACTTTCTGTCGAACCGCGACTACAACCTGACCTTCAGCGGCTACGAGTTCGACTACGTCTACACCAACCCCACCCGCGTCTACGTGGGCATCCTCTCCAAGGAGGGCCCCGCCCTCTTCCTGCCTGAGAGCGACGAGGAGGAGCCGAGCAAGGAGACTGCCGCGGCCCGGGTGGCGGACGCCGAGGAGAAACCCGCCGCCAAAACGGAAGGCGGGACGGGCGACGACGAGAAGCCCGACGCCGCCAAGAAGGCGCCCGTGCGGGTGAAGGTCGACTTCGACGGCTTCGAGCAACGGGTGCGGGCCATCCCCGCTCCGGCCGGCCAGTACCAGGGCCTGCGCACCGGCGGCAACCGCGTCTTCTACCTCGTGGGCGACGGCCCGCAGTCGCTCAAGATGTTCGACCTCGAGGCGCGCAAGGAAGACACCATCCTCGACCGGGTGGCGTCCTACGACGTGTCCGCCGACGGCAAGAAGATCATCTACCGCCAGGGTGACAGCTACGGGATCGTCGATCCCAAGCCTGGCCAGAAGCCGGGCGACGGCAAGCTGAATCTGGAGAAGCTCGAGCTGCGCATCGAGCCGCGCGAGGAGTGGCGGCAGATGTACGCCGACGCCTGGCGGATCTTCCGCGACTGGTTCTACGATCCCAGCCTGCACGGCGTCGACTGGAAGGCCATGCGTGAGCGCTACGGCGAGCTGATGCCGTTCGTGGCCACCCGCTCGGACCTCGACTTCGTCCTCGGCGAGCTGGGGGGCGAGATCTCGGCCGGCCACGTCTACGTCGAGGAGGGCAACGAGCCCGGGCCGAAGCGGGTCGACGGCGGCCTGCTGGGCGCCGAGATCGAAGCCGATCCTTCCGGCTACTTCCGGGTCGCCCACATCTTCCCCGGCGAGAACTGGCACCCCGACTTCCGCTCGCCGCTCACCGAGCCGGGCGTCCACGTCGAGGACGGTGAATTCATCCTCGCGGTGGACGGCCAGCCCACCAACAAGGTGGACAACTTCTACCGCCTGCTCGAAGGCAAGGCCGATCAGGTGGTCACCCTGCTGGTCAACGGCAAGCCCAGCCTCCGGGGCGCGCGTCAGGAGAAGGTGCGGCCGGTCGCCAACGAGCAGAACCTCCGCTATCTCGACTGGGTGCAGAAGAACCGCGCGAAGGTCGACAAGCTCTCCGGCGGCCGCATCGGCTACATCCACCTGCCGAACACGGCGGAGGCCGGCAACCGCGAGCTGTTCAAGTACTTCTACCCGCTGGCGCACAAGGACGCGCTGATCCTCGACGACCGCTACAACCAGGGCGGCTTCATCCCCGACCGCATGATCGCCCTCCTCGGCCGTCCGCTCCTCAACTACTGGGTCAACCGCGGCGGCGTGGCCAACCCGACGCCGGGTTTCGTCAACACCGGCCCCAAGGTGGCCCTGATCAACGGCCAGGCGGGCTCGGGCGGCGACGCCTTCCCCTACTACTTCAAAGAGGTCGGCCTCGGGCCGCTGATCGGCACCCGCACCTGGGGCGGCGTGATCGGCCTCTCGGGCAACCCGCCGCTGGTGGACGGCGGCACCCTCACGGTTCCCACCTTCCGCTTCCTCGCCGCGAAAGGGCAGTGGGAGGTGGAGAACGAAGGCGTGGCTCCGGACATCGAGGTCGTCGATCGTCCCGACGCCCTGGCCAAGGGCCAGGACCCGAGCCTCGAGAAGGGCGTCGAGGTCCTGCTCGCGGCGCTCCAGAAGAAGTCGCCCCCGAAGGTGAGGGTCCCGCCGATCCCCAAGGGAGGCGCGCCGCGGTAGGCTGCCTGATTCGTCCGTCTGCGCGCAGGGCGGGGCTCGTCCCCGCCCTCAGCGGAATCCGGTCACGCGAAGGCTTCCCCGGGGAGGTCGATCCTCGCGGCCGCATCGTATAGATTGCGTGGAGCTTCGCCGGACCGGAGGTTGTCCCGGCTCGGGGAGCGGCACACATCGGAGGCGAATCCATGCAGCGTGCGACCGTTCTTCTCCTTCTCCTCGGCACCCTGGGCTGCGCGGCTGGGAACCGGGCGGTCTACACGCCGACGGGGGCTCCTCTCGACTACGCGGGACAGGGTCCGGTGGCCGTAGGCGTGAAGGACTCCCGGCCCGAAGTCGTCAGCGGCGACCGGAAAGAGACCTACATCGGTTTTCAGCGGTCCCTCTACGGGATCCCGTTCGCCGTGCAGACGAAGTCCGGCAAACCGTTCGCGCAGGACCTCGCGGCCATGATCGTCAGCGGTCTCCGCGCCAAGGGCGTGCAGGCGCAAAGCGTCCCCCTCTCGCCCTTCGAATCGAGAGAGGAGACCCTCGCCGCCCTCCAGGCGTCCAGCGCGCCGCGCCTCCTGCTCTTCGACATCACGGAATGGTACGCGGACACCTATGTCGTCCCCACCCTTCACTACGATCTCACCCTTACGGTCCTGGACGGACAGGGCAGGGAGTTGGGAAAGAGCGCTGCCATCGGCGAGGACGACATCGGCGGCAAGCAGCGTCCGCAGCGCAGGACCATCCCAGCCGCCACGCTCGACATCATCCAGGAACTGCTCTCCGATCGCGCCGTGGTCGCAGCGCTCTCCGCGGATGCCAGGCCGAGGGGCATCGGCGCCCAGCGATGCACGGTCGATCAGATCCTGAAGATGCGGGAAAGCGGCCTCTCGGAGGAGCAGATCAAGGCGGCGTGCGGGGAGGGGTAGCAGCTTGGTCAGGCTCCGACGCGAAACCGCAGGCGCTCCTTGGGCTTCGGCTCCTGGCCCGTCAGTGGACGTTCAAGCACTTGCGGCAGGCCGCTTCCGTCATGTGCTCCTGGCAGAACCCCAGCAGTTGCGCGTCGGAGTAGTGGGACTTCAATCCTTTGATCTCGGAGCAGACTTCGGTCTTCTCCGGCGCCAGGATGGGCGGCTCCTGAAACATCACCCGCTTCTCGCGCGTGGCGGTGACCCGGGCTCCATCCCCATCGGCACGCAACTCCACCGAGCCGTTGCCATGCCACAACCGCAGCGCCGATCCGCCCGCGGGATCGGCGGCGAACAACGCCACCTGGCCCTGGCGCGAGTCCAGGGTCAATGCCACGTTCCCCGAGGGCGAGAACGTGACATAGCCTCCCCGCTCCTGCCCCTGGTCGTCATACAGCAGGATGCCCGCCGCCTTCTGGCCGCGGGGTGCGCGCTTGCCGCCGATGATGGCATCCGGGAGATCGCTGCCGATCCGCGCTCGTTCAAGGCCCCGTTCGTCGACGACCACGATCTCTGATACCCGCAGAGAGCCGGGAGAGGCCCCCTGGAGCTGCCGCTGGCTCGACGCGCAGCTCGCCGCCAGGGCAGCGATCACCGCGAGCAGGGCCAGCGAGTTGAAGAGCAGCAAGACCCTGAGCCGGCGGTATCTGCGTTCGAACTCCGCGAGCCCGGTGATGAGATCGTTCTCCATGGCGTCCTCCAGGTTCAGGGGGCGTATCCTACCGCGGAAGCGATTCCATACCGGGAGCACTTCCTGCGGTGAAACCTCCTCCCGCCGGCCTCGGACGGTCTCCCGCCTGCGCGGTTTCTCCTTCCGCCTGCGCAGTTGGCTCGTCCGCCTGAGGAATTTGGCCAACCGCCTGCGCAATTTGTTCTCCCGCCTGCGCAGTTTGTCCTGCCGCCTGCAGCGGCGGGCCAACCGCCTGCGCAATTAGCTCAGCCGCCTGAGTAATTTGTCCTCCCGCCTGTGCAGGCGGGCCTTCCGCCTGAGGAATTTGCTCAGCCGCCTGCAGCGGCGGACCGTCCGCCTGAGCAATTCGTCCTTCCGCCTGCAGCGGCGGATCGACCAACTGCGCAGGCGGGCCTTGTCGAGACGCAGGCGGACGTTCTCACTGCGCAGGCAGGCCTCGTCGAGACGCGGGCGGACGCTCTCGCCGCGCGGGCGGGACTCGTCGAGCTGCAGGCGGGAGGCGTCGCTGCGCAGGCGGGCCTTGTCGTTGCGCGGGCGGACCTTGTCGAGCTTCGGGCGGGTCTTGTCGAGCTGCAGGCGGGAGTTGCCGCGACGCGGGCGGCTGCTGCCGGGACGGCGGCGCGCGCTCTGGCCGGACCGGCGGATCGTGCTCAGCGGGCGGCGGGAGGAGCCGTCCTATCGCTTGATCCGCGCGCCGCCTTCCTCGGTGCCGAGGATCCAGCCGACGACCTTGCCGGGCTGGATCACGTCGACCTTGTGCCAGAAGCGGCGGTTGCGCAGGAAGCGGCTGGAGCTGTCGCCCTCGGGCTGGGCCGACATC
>DASWME010000175.1:0-3436 GCA_036399915.1 Thermoanaerobaculia bacterium | reverse complement strand
GGCGTCAGCGTGCGGAGCTACGGCGAGTTCGCGGTCCAGAAGGAGAGCCAGGGAAACCAGGAGCAGGAGGGGGAGCACGCCCCGGGTGGGCCCTACGAGGGGGCGGCCCCCGGGCTCGCGGGACGGGTGAATCCGGACTATCCACCGTACGACCTCAAGGTTCCGGACAGCCGGCGGGTGGACGTCTGGCTCGAGGAGTTCCGGCGGTTCGAGGCGAGCGGGAATCTGCCGCGCCTGTCGATCTTCCACCTGCCCAACGACCATACGGCGGGCACCCGGCCCGGCTATCCGACGCCGCGGGCGATGATCGCCGAGAACGACCTGGCCCTCGGCCGCATGGTGGAAGCCATCTCGAAGAGCCGGTTCTGGAAGGAGTCGGCCATCTTCATCGTCGAGGACGACGCCCAGAACGGCCCGGACCACGTGGACGCCCACCGCTCGGTGGCCCTGGTCGTCAGCCCCTGGACCCGCCGGGGAGCGGTGGACAGCATCCTCTACACCACGGCCGGCATGCTGCGGACCATCGAGCTGATCCTGGGGCTCCCGCCCATGAGCCAGTACGACGCCGCGGCGACCCCCATGTACGGCGCCTTCCAGGCGAAGCCGGACCTCGCGCCGTTCACCCACCGCGAGCCGCGGGTCCGCCTGGACGAGATGAACGCGCCCACGGCCTGGGGCGCCGCCGCCTCGCTGGCCATGGACATGGAGGAAGCCGACCGCGCCCCCGACCTGGAGCTGAACGAGGTGCTCTGGAGGTCCGTACGGGGGGCGGACTCGCCCATGCCGCCCCCCGTCCACGCCGCCTTCGTGCGGCCGGTGGAGACGGAGGACGAGGACGAGTAAGATCCGCAGTGCGCGCAGGGTTCGCCCTGCGTGCGAATCTGGAGACGCGCGGATCTGGAGGAAACAGCATGCCTGTCAAGTACGTCTATGCGTTCGGCGCCGGTTCGGCGGAGGGTGATGGCAGCCAGAAGGAGCTCCTGGGCGGCAAGGGGGCTGGGCTGGCCGAGATGAGCCGGCTGGGGAGCCCGGTGCCGCCGGGTTTCACCATCACCACGGAGGTCTGCGCTTACTTCCAGGAGCACCACGGCTCCTATCCGGAAGGCCTGGAGCGCGAGGTGGAGCAGCACCTCGCCCTGCTCGAAGAGAGGACCGGACAACGCTTCGGAGATCCGGCCGACCCGCTGCTGGTCTCGGTGCGCTCCGGCGCCGCCCGCTCGATGCCGGGGATGATGGACACCGTGCTCAACCTCGGCCTCTCCGACTCGATCGTCGAGGCGCTGATCGCCCGCGGCGTCGACGCGCGCTTCGTGCTGGACGCCTACCGGCGCCTGCTCACCATGTACGGCGACGTGGTGCTGGGGGTCCCGCACCACGCCTTCGAGACGATCCTGGGCGATGCCCGCAAGCGCCAGAGTGCGGCCAACGACGCCGAGCTGACCGCCGAATCGCTGCGCTCCGTGGTCGCCGGCTTCGAGCGCCTGATCAGCGAGCGCGGCACGCCGTTCCCGCAGGAGCCGCGCGAGCAGCTCTGGGGCGCCATCCGCGCCGTCTTCAACAGTTGGGAGAACCCGCGCGCCCGCGAGTACCGGCGCCTCGAGAAGATCACCGGCCTGCTGGGCACGGCTGTCAACGTCCAGGCCATGGTGTTCGGCAACCGCGGCGCCGACTGCGCCACGGGGGTCGCCTTCACGCGCAACCCCGCGACCGGCGAGCGGCGGGTCTATGGCGAGTACCTGATCAACGCCCAGGGCGAGGACGTGGTGGCCGGCATCCGGACGCCGAAGGACATTGTGCCGAGTGACGGCCATGGCGGCCTTGCCGCCGACTTCCCCGCGGCCCACCGCCAGCTCGCGGAGATCTGCGACCGGCTGGAGCGCCACTTCCGCGACATGCAGGACGTGGAGTTCACCATCCAGCACGGCACCCTCTACATGCTGCAGACCCGCGCCGGCAAGCGCACCGGCCCGGCCGCCATCCGCATCGCCGTGGACTTCGTGGACGAGGGGCTGATCGATCAGCGCGAGGCCCTGGGGCGCGTCCAGCCCGAGCAGGTCGCCCAGCTCCTGGCGCCGGAGTTCGACCTCGAGCAGAAGAAGAAGGCCGTCGCTGAAGGCAACCTCCTGGCCAAAGGCCTTCCCGCCGGTCCCGGCGCCGCCTCGGGCAAGATCGCCCTGACCGCCGACCGGGCGGCGGAGATGGCCGCCGCCGGCCCGGTGCTCCTGGTGCGCGCCGAGACCTCGCCCGAGGACATCGTGGGCATGCACGCCTCGGCCGGCATCCTCACCTCCCGCGGCGGCATGACCTCGCACGCCGCCGTGGTGGCCCGCGGCCTCGGCAAGCCCTGCATCGTGGGCGCAGGAGACCTGGAAGTGGACGAGCACGCCGGCGAGGTGCGGGTCAAAGGCCGCGTCTTCCGCGAGGGCGACGAGCTGTCCATCGACGGCTCGACCGGCGAGGTGATCGCCGGGGCCCTCGCCACCCGCGATTCCGAGGTGCTGCGCGTGGTCCTCGCCGGCGCCGAGCCGTCGCCCGCGGCGCGGGCCTTCACCCGGCTCCTCGAATGGGCCGACGCCGAGCGCCGGCTGCGCATCCGCGCCAACGCCGACACCCCTCACGACGCCACCGTGGCCGCGGCGCTCGGCGCCCAGGGCATCGGCCTCTGCCGCACCGAGCACATGTTCTTCGAGGAGGACCGCATCGCCTGGGTGCGGCAGATGATCCTGGCGCAGAGCCCGGAGGTGCGCAGCGCGGCCCTCGCCCGGCTCCTGCCCATGCAGCAGAAGGACTTCGAGGGGATCTTCGCAGCCTTGAACGGTCTGCCCATCACCATCCGCCTCCTCGATCCGCCGCTCCACGAGTTCCTCCCCCGCGAGGAGAAAGCCCTGCGCGTCCTCGGCGAGCAGATGGGGATCGACGCCGCGGACGTCAAGGCGCGAGCCGAGGCCCTGGCCGAGGCCAACCCCATGCTGGGGCTGCGCGGCTGCCGGCTGGGGATCACCGTCCCCGAGATCTACGAGATGCAGGCCGAGGCCATCGTCCGCGCCGCCTGCGCCCGCACCCGGGCCGGCGACACCGTGCGCGCCGAGATCATGGTCCCCCTGGTAGGCACCGAGCAGGAGATGATCCGCCTGCGGCAGATGACGGCAGGCGTGGTCCAGAAGGTGCTTGGAGAGGAGGGGCTCCAGCTCGACATCCTCATCGGCACCATGATCGAGATCCCCCGGGCGGCCCTGGTGGCTGACAGGATCGCCCGCCACGCCGACTTCTTCTCCTTCGGCACCAACGACTTGACCCAGATGACCTTCGGCTTCAGCCGCGACGACATCAAGGGGTTCATGGCGACCTACCTCCGGGAGAAGATCCTGCCGGTCGACCCGTTCCAGTCGATCGACGTCAACGGCGTCGGCCAGCTGATCGACATCGGCATCAGGAA
>DASWME010000174.1:0-5793 GCA_036399915.1 Thermoanaerobaculia bacterium | reverse complement strand
AAAGCCCCTCTCCTTTAGGAGAGGGGTTGGGGTGAGGTCGCTCCGGGCAGAACGCCCCGGCATCATTCCTTTATCTGCAGCGGCACGAATCTCGCCTCCGACACGCTCTTGCCGTCGAAGACCCGCAGGACCAGGCCGGAGCCTTTGGCGGTCGCTGCGCAGCCGGAGAGAAAGATCCAGGTATCTCCCTGGGGGACCAGCACCTGCGCGACCGGCAGGCGCTCGCCGCTCTTCGTCTTCACCTCGCCCGGAACCTCGGCCAAGCGGACCCAGGCGCCGCTCTGGGTCAAGCGGGTGAGCACGATCACCTCTGCCGCGGACCGACGCCGGTCGAACCAGACGAGGCGGAGCGAGCCGCGGTGGTCGCCGAAGGGGAAGTCGACCCAGTAGTCCTTGCCCTGGCGCCAGATGCCAGTCGTGCCGGTAGCGCCCCAAGGGGTCCAGGTGGAGCGGCGCCAAGTCTTGCCGGAATTTGCGGAGAGGTAGACCACGCCGTCCCCCGAGACGTAGGCGGCGGAGGTGCCAGTCAGGGCGATGAGCTGGCCCCGCCGCTCGGCTGGCACGCCGGGCAGGCCGGACACCCAGGTCTGGGGCGGGCCCGAGGCGGAGAAGAGGCCGGTGCCGGAGAGGACCCCGTCCTTGCGCTGGGGCGCCGGCAGGGCCGGCGGCTGGCCCACGGCGGCCACCGGGATCGAGCCCCGGTTCCGCCACTCCCGCCCGATGAGACGGAACGCCCAGGCCTTCTCCTGGCCCGCCGCCGAACCCGGACCGTAGAGGAGGAACCATGGCGCCCCGGTCTGGTCGTAGGTGGGGGCCGCCGTCGAGGCTGTCGGCGCTGCCAGGGACTCTCCCAGGGGCTCCCAGGAGCCGTCCTGCCAGCGCACCGGCTGCAGGCAGGACGGTCCGCACGGACGGGCAGCCAGCACCGGGCCAGGCCCCACGGAGCCGCTGAAGCGCCCCTTGGGATCGTCCGGCCAGGCGCGCGCCTCGCGGCCCTCGCCGTCCAGCTCCACGAGCCAGAAAGACTTGCCGTCGTTCAGAGGGACCGAGAAGAGCATCCGGCCCGTGGAGGTGTCCATGCCGACCAGCGTGAGGACCGTCGAGCCGTCGCAGATCGGCGGCGCGGCCACCGCCGGCGCCGCCGCCAGGGCGAAGGCCAGGGCGAGGGTCCGGATCGGGTGGCTCCGTCCAGGAATGCTCATGGCTTCAGGCTTCCGCCGCCCGCCGCCGCACGGTCCGCACCCAGTGCTTGGCGCCGAGCGCCTTCACCTGGGCGATGCGCTCCTCGGCCAGCCGGTCCGCCGCCACGTGGGTAGGGACTGAGCGGGCGCGGGAGATCTCGAACAGGCGGCACATGCTGGCGTAGATGCCGCGCGCCATGCTCATGGCGGTCTCCCGGCTGTAGCCTACCAGCTCGCTGTAGACGTTGATCAGACCCCCGGCGTTGATGACGAAGTCGGGAGCGTAAAGGATCCCCCGGTCGTGCAGCTCCTGCCCATGCCGGTCGTCCGCGAGCTGGTTGTTGGCGCCCCCCGCCACAATCCTGCACCGCAGGCTCGGGAGGGTCTGGTCATTGAGGATCGCTCCGAGGGCGCAGGGGGCCAGCACGTCGCACTCCACCCCCAGGATCTCGCCAGGGGGAACGATCTCGACGCCAATCTCGCTCGCCTGGGCGGTCGCCTCGGGGTCGATGTCCGCGCCGAAGACCTTGGCCCCCTCGTCCGTCAGGTACTTCGCCAGGTAGGAGCCGACGCTGCCCAGACCCTGGATGGCGACCGCCCGGCCCGCGAGGGAGTCCTCGCCGAGCTGCCAGTGGACGGCGGCCTTGATCCCCTGCAGGACGCCGAAGGCGGTGACCGGCGAGGGATCGCCGGCGCCGCCCTCGGCAGGGGAGACGCCGGTGACCCACCGCGTCTCGTGATGGATGACGTCCATGTCGTCCGTGTCGGTGCCCACGTCCTCGGCGGTGATGTAGGCGCCGCCGAGCGACTCGACGTACTGGCCGAAGGCGCGGAACAGGCCCTCGCTCTTGTCCCTCTTGGGATCGCCGATGATGACCGCCTTGCCGCCGCCGAGGTGCAGGCCGGCGGCGGCGGCCTTGTAGGTCATGCCGTGGGAGAGGCGGAGGACGTCGACGAAGGCTTCCTCCGTGCTGCCGTAGGGCCACATCCGCACTCCGCCGAGCCCGGGCCCGAGGACGGTCGAATGGACGGCGATGATGGCCTCGAGGCCCACCTGCGGGTTGGAGCAGAAGAGCACCCGCTCGTGGCCCATTTCCACCATCTGCTGGAACAGATCCATCGAGATCCCTTTCTTTGCCTGGAAGAACCCTGGGTAGGGCGGGGTGAGTTTACTCGATGGCGGGGTGGGGAAGAAGGCGTGTGAAATGTAGACGATCCACCTCGTTACAGCGTCTCGAGCGCGGAGAGCACCTCCTCGTCGTGCCCATCCACGTTGACCTTCTTCCAGACCTTGCGGACTTTGCCGTCGCCGTCGATCAGGAAGGTGGAGCGCTGGATACCCATGGACTTCTTGCCGTACATGTTCTTCTCCCGCCAGGCGCCGTAGCGCTCGGCCACCTGGTGGCCGGTGTCGGCGAGCAGGGGGAAGTTGAGGCGGTACTTGTCGCGGAACTTGTCGTGGCTCGCCACGTCGTCCGGCGAGACCCCCAGCACCGTGGCCCCTCTGGCCGCGAGGTCCGCGGTGCGGTCGCGGAAGGCGCACGCCTCGCGGGTGCAGCCGGGGGTGTCGTCCTTGGGATAGAAGTAGAGCACCACGGGCCTGCCGCGGAGATCGGAGAGCTCGACCTGCCGGCCGTCGTCGGCGGGCAGGGTGAAATCAGGGGCGGTCTCGCCCTCTTCGACCCAGTCGGACATTCGGGATTCTCCTCTCGAAGCGAAAAGTCGCGGGGCGGGGGAACGCTCGCCGCGGAGGGGGAGTCTATCCCATCCTCAGGCCGGCTTCCGCATCCGGAACGCCACCCCATCCCACAACTTGAACGGTTGCGCGCCGTTCATCACCAGGGAGAACCCCGCGGCGCGGCAGAGCCTGCGGACTTCGGCGCGGTCGGCCTCGGCGTCGTCTCGGTAGGAGAAGTGGAGGATGACGAACTCCCCCCCAGGGACGAGCACCCGCGCCGCTTCGTGAAAGTGGGTTTCGACAACCTCCGGTCCGGCCTGATGGATGTAGGGGAAGGAATCGACCGCGTAGACCAGCTCGAAGCTCTCTGAGGAGAACTCAGCCAGGTCGCGCCCGGAGACCACGGCGAGGTGGACGTTCGGCAGGTCCGCGCAGCGCCGGCGGGCGGCCGCGATCATCTTCGGAGAGATGTCGACGCCATGGGCCTCGGCCACGCGGGGCGCGAGGGCCGCCTGCATGCGCCCGATGCCGCAGCCGATCTCCAGGGTCCGCCGGTCCGGACGGAGCAGGCCCCACGCGTCGAAGAGATCGACGACCTCTTCCGTCACCCGCTGGAGGAGGCCGGGGTCCCCGAGGGAGTAGGCGGCCACGCTGGCTTCCTCATGCCGGCTGACAGAGCGGTCGAAGAAGCGCCGGAAGGTCTGTACGACCTCCTCGGGCGGACCGGACATCTTCGCCGGATCCGGGTGCTCCCGCAGCATGATCGCCACCCGCTCGCACCCTTCGCGATGGTCATTGAGCAGGCGGGCGGCCTCGCGCAGCCGGGGATCGAGGGGTCGTCCCCACCGGTGCGCCACGGACACGAGGAGCTCCTCCGCTTCACCGGCGCCGCCCAGCGCGAGAAGCAGCCGGGAGAGCGCGATGACGGGGGAGATCTCGTCGGCCAAGAGGTCGAGCAGCACCTCGCGGGCGATCGCCGGCTCGACGTGCCCCAGACGCGCCTCGATCTCCTTCCAGTCGAGGGAAACCTCGTCCGTCTCCATCGCCGCCTATTCCAACACAGCTCGGAAGGGCTCCGTGTTCTCGGCAGCGATGTCGGCAGGGTCCGGCATCAGGAAGTATCCTACTCCCCATGGACCCCCGCGCGACCGCCGATCTGCTGAAGTCCTGGGCCCTGGAAGCGGGGTTCGACCGCGCCGGGGTGGCGGACCTCGCGCCCCTAGAGCACGGCGAGGCCTATCTGCGGTGGCTCTCGCGGGGCGAGCAGGCGGGAATGGGCTACATGGAGCGGCGCGTCGAGTCGCGGCTCGATCCTTCCCGGGTCTTCCCCGGAGCGCGGAGCGTCCTGTGCGTGGCCCTCCAGTACCATCCTCTCTATAAAGAGGATGGAGAGCGGCAGCCGGAGCCCAAGGGAGACCTCTGGCGCCGGGTGGCCCGCTACGCCCGGGGCCGGGACTACCACGACGTGATGGCCGACCGGCTGAAGGTGCTGGAGGTCCGCGTCCGCGAGACCTTCCCCGGCTGTGAGACCCGGCGCTACGTGGATACCGGACCGGTCCTTGAACGGGAACTGGCGGCCCGGGCCGGGCTGGGAGCGGTGGGGAAGAATACGATGCTGCTCCACCCGCAAACGGGTTCCTGGTTCCTCCTCGGGGAGCTGTTCCTGAGCCTCGACCTGGCTCCGGACCAGCCCATCGCCGACCTCTGCGGGAGCTGCACCCGTTGCCTCGAAGCCTGTCCGACCGGCGCCCTGCCCGAGCCGTACCGGCTCGACAGCAATCGCTGTATCTCCTACTGGACGATCGAGTACCGGGGACCGCTCCCCCCGGAGGCGCGGCGGATGATGGGGGGCTGGGCCTTCGGCTGCGACGTCTGCCAGGAGGTCTGCCCCTGGAACGAGGCGCTGGCGGGGGCGGTCCATCCCCAGATGGAGCTGCCACCGGAGCGCGGGGAACTGACCTTGGCGCGGCTCCTCCGCCTGCCCCGCGAGGAGTACGTGGAGCGGTTCCGGGAAAGCCCCATGAAGCGGGCGAAGCTCGCTGGGCTCCAGAGGAACGCGGCGGTGTCCATGGGCAACCGGCTGGAGTCGCGCTACGTCGATCCTCTCGCGGAAGCCCTGCGGGAAGGTGAGCCCCTGGTGCGCGGCCACGCCGCCTGGGCCCTGGGCCGGATCGGAGGGAAGGAGGCGCGGCGGGCCCTCGGGGAGGCGCTGGCGGGCGAGGAGGACGCGGGGGTGCGGGACGAGATCGAGGCGGCGCTGGCTCTCGCGGCCCGCGCGGATTGACACCCGGCCCCCGGCCCCCTATACTCGAAGGCCCGAGTTCTCAATTACTTAAGCGGAACTCGATACCCCCACGGCCGTGGGGAGCACAGGCCTGAGAGCCTGAATCCAAGCCCAAGGAGGTTCGTTTTTCTATGCCGGCCAGTGAGAATCTTGAGGACCAGTCGTTGATGACGGCTGAGTCCGACGAAGAGCGGGACTCGGAGGAGTACCGCAAGCTCCTCGATCTGTACGATGAGAGCATGCGCAATCTCACGGAGGGTGAGATCGTGACGGGCCGAGTCATCGGCGTCACGTCCAACGCGGTGATCGTCGACGTGGGGTACAAGTCGGAAGGGCTGATCCCCATCGAAGAGTTCACCGACCGCGGCGGCGACGTATCCGTCAACGTCGGCGAAGAGGTGGACGTCCTGCTCGAGAAGACCGAGGACCTCGAGGGGCACGTGCTCCTCTCCTACCAGAAGGCGCAGCGGATGCGCCGTTGGACCGAGGTGGAGCGGGCCTACAAGGAGGGTCGCATCATCAAGGGCCGCATCACCGACCGTATCAAGGGCGGCCTGACGGTCGACGTGGGGCTGCGCGCTTTCCTGCCGGGGTCCCTGGTCGACATCAAGCCGGTCAAGAACCTCGAGTCGCTGCGCGGCCAGGAGCTG
>DASWME010000173.1:0-6615 GCA_036399915.1 Thermoanaerobaculia bacterium | reverse complement strand
ACCACACGGCCGCGGACCTGACCGGCCAGGCGAACCATCTCGCGGTCACGATGCAGGCCGACATCGTCAAGCAGAAGCAGGCGACGGTCAACGGCGGCTACACCGCCCTCAACTTCGGCAAGACCAGCCCCAAGGTCTATGGCGAGCTGGTGGCCGATCACCCGGTGGACTGGAACCGCTGGCAGGTGGCGAACTGCTACATGGGGCGCGTCAGCCTGATCAACTCCGGCGGCGAGTCGAAGGGGGAGGGCGACCTCGCCCAGGCCGTGCGCACGGCGGTCGTCGCCAAGCGCGCCGGCAGCGCCGGCCTCATCTCCGGCCGCAAGACGTTCCAGCGCCCGATGAAGGAGGGCGTCGAGCTGTTCCACGCCATCCAGGACGTGTTCCTGTGCGACGAGGTGACGGTGGCGTAGGACAAGCCTCACCTCCCCCGATCCGTTTCTCCCTCCAGGCCTGTCTCCCCAGGTTCCCGCGGAACCAAATCTCCCCCTCCGCCTTCTAATCCATATAGGAGCGCTCCTGATGGACCCCGGTCCTCGCGGGTGACGAGGTGGGGGACGACAGACTCCCGGTTTCGGAGGATGGAACGATGTTCGAGCACTCCTTGATCGACCTGGAAGCGAAACAGCACCAGCAGCCCCGCCGCCGCTGGATCTCCCTGCCCATTGCCGTGGGCCTGCACGTGGTCGGGTTGACGGCTTTCGCCTTCGCCAGCTACTGGAACGTCGGCGAGGTGCCGGAGCCCAACCTCAACGTGGTCTTCCTGAGCATGGCCCCCCTGCCGCAGATCCCTGCCGGTGGCGGCGACGGACAGAAGCAGCCTGAGAAGCAGCCGGAGCGCCAGGAGCAGACGCCGCAGCCGCAGACCAGGCCGCTCGTCCAGCCGACCGACGAGACCGTGCCCGACGAGGTCACGAAGCACGACAGCTCCACTCCGGTGGAGGAGGTCATCCCGGGCACGGGCGATGAAGGCCCGGCCGTCAGCGATGGTCCTGGCGGCCCCGGTGACTGTCCCGACTGTCCTCCCGGCCCCGGCATCGGCCCTGGCCCGGGCGGCCCCGGAGTGGGCCCGGGCAGCGATGAGCCGGGCGACAGCCAGCCCGTCCAGTTCACGGTGGGCATGACCCGGCCCGAGCCCATCCATAAAGTCCAGCCCCGCTATACCGAGCCCGCCCGGCGGGCAGGCATCCAGGGGACCGTGATCGTCGAGGCGATCATCGACGAGAAGGGCTACGTCACCAACGCGCGGGTGCTGCGCGGCCTGCCGATGGGGCTCGACCGCGAAGCCGTGGACGCCATCCTGCAGTGGCGGTTCACGCCGGCCCGGATGAACGGCCGGCCGGTCAGCGTCTACTTCACGCTGACGGCCACCTTCACCATCCAGCGCTAGGCGGCCGCCGGGAGTCCGCCGCCTCAGCCAGGGGAGGGTCCGGAGAGCGGGCCCTCCCCTTCGATCCCCGCCACCACCAGCGTCAGATCGTCCGCGAACCCGGCGCTCCGTCCCGTCCACTCCGAGACCTTCGCGAGCAGCGTCTCCGCGATTCCCTCGGCGGACAGGCCGGCGTGGTCCGCCAGGAAAGCGCGGAGCCGCTCGTCCCCGAACGGCTCGCCGGCGGGGCTGGCGGCCTCCGGAATGCCGTCGGTGAACAGCAGGAGGCGGTCTCCCGGCTCGACGGCGACCGACGCCTCGGTGTACGCGGCGCGGCGCAGGCGGCCGAGCACGAGCCCGCCGTGCGCCAGCTCCTCGACGCGGCCGTCGCGCTTCCTCCAGAGGAGCGGTGGCGGATGGCCGGCGCTCGCCCAGGTGAGCCGGGCCGCCTCGAGGTCGAGGTGGACGTAGAGGGCGGTGATGAACTGGTTTTTCAGCTTGCCGTGGAAGATCTGGTTGACCTCGGAGAGCACCCGCGCCGGGCTCGCGGCGTGGGCGGCCTGGGCCGCCACCGCCACCTTGAGCATCGAGGCCACCAGGGCCGCCGGCACGCCGTGCCCCGAGACATCCGCCACGAAGATCCCCAGCCGCCGGCTCTCGCCGGGCAGAAAGTCGTAGAAGTCTCCCGCCACCTCGGAGGCAGGCACGTAGCGCGCGGCGAGGTCGAGGCCGGCGATCCGCGGCGTCTCCTGCGGCAGGGTCGCGGCCTGGATCCGCCGCGCCGTCTCCAGCTCCTGCCGGATCGCGGAGAGGCGCTCCTGCGCCGCGAACACCCGCCGGGCCGCGATGGCGCCGAGCCCGCCGACGAAGAGGAGGAAGCCCAGAGGCTCGACGTTCTGCCTCCAGGGGGTGAGGCCCATGCCGCGCAGGTTCTCGTAGAGGGCGAAGAGGCCGAAGACGAGGAAGCTCGTCCGCAGCAGCCGCAGGTCCGGGCTCCGCTCCTGGCCAGGCGCGAACAGGTTGAAGATCGTTACCAGCACCGCCGCGATCACCAGGAACCGGTACGGGCCAAGCAACGCGCCGGGCGAGGGGGACACGATCTCCACCGGGATCGCCACTACCGCCAGGATCGCGAGGAGCTGCCCCATCCTGCGCATCGACGACCGCCGTCCCGGTCCGAGCACCCGCTCGAAGAACAGGAAGCCCGGCACCGGGATGAAATAGCTCAGGACGTTGATCAGCTTGTCCCAGGCCGGGTAGGGCGGCGAGAAGAGGACCTCCGTGGCGTCGGCGTCGATGAGCAGGCGCACGGCATAGAGGGAGCAGACCGCGGAGAAATAAAGGAGCGTGGGATCGCCCGTCCGCCGCCGCGCCCAGGCCACGGCGCCCGCCGCGAGCCCCACGCCCAGCAGCAGGAACCCGATCGCCGCGGCGGGCAGGTCCTGCCGGATCGTCGCCAGCGCCTCGGCCGGTAGCGTTGCAAGGAGGAGGAAGGAGGGCATGGTGTGGCGATCCTCATATCAGACTGCGCCCGGGGGTTTCCACCTTCTTGCGGAGCTGGTTTCCAGAGCCGACGAGCCGCACCAGAGGGAGCATGACACCTGATAGAATCAACGTCCGGGCGCTGCAACCGATTGCTCTCTATCTCCTCTCCTGTCTTTGCTTCCCCGACTCCTTCGATACCGAGTCGATCGATCTCAGGGACTTCTACTACCGCAACCATCGCTGGTTCTTCGGCCTGCTCGCGTTGTTGATGGTATTGATCATCCTGTGGGACCTGTCCAGATCCGCCCGGTGGATCTCACAGGGCAACGCCCTGAAGGCAGGCGTGCTGCTGATCGCTGTGGTCGGTGCTCTATCGGGCCGGCCGAGGATTCATGCGGTCCTCGCGCTCCTGGGAGCCACAGCCATGCTCGTCGCGCTCTTCGTCTTCGGCCTGGTGCTCGGCCACTAGCCGGCATGGAAGGACGGGGCAGCCACGAAGGCCGCCCCTGCGTCCTGCCGCTCTAGTTCCCCGGCTTCTTGAACAACCCCTCGTCCACCGGCGCGTTGACCTGGACGTCCGAGTATTTGATCTCCACCAGCGGCTGGCCGTTCTGCGAGACGTTGGTCTGGTAGGCGACCTTGACGCCGCCGACCTCGCGGTAGTCGGAGTAGACGGCCTCGGTCTTCTGGCCGTTCGCCTCGAAGGCGACCTTGACGACGAGGTTCGTCTGGGGGTCGATGAAGAACTGCGTGGCATGCCCCTTATCGTCGGAGACCTCGACGACCTTGGCCGGCTTGCCGCCGACCTGGGCGTCGGGCAACGGACGCGCGGTGTGGCCCGGCTTGCCGGCCTCGCGCAGCACGTCGAAGCCGTAGAGCTGCTCCTCCTTGGCCTGCGCCGTGTTGTCCTGCGTCTGCGGCCCCATGCTCGCCCAGCCGGTGGTGCCGTCGAAGGCCTGGACCATGGTGCCCATGGGAAGCTGGAGCTCGGAGCGCTCCTTGTCCGGGAAGACGCGGTAGGTGACGATCGACGGGACCGGCATGGGCTGGGGCATGCCGGGCGGGCTGATCGTCCCCGAGCCTTTGGAGATCTGCGACTTCTGCTCGAGGAAGGCCTCGCCGCCCAGGGCCGCCTGAGCCTTGCGGAGGAGGTCCATGGCCCGGCTCTGGTCGGCGGCGGAGGCGGGCGCCGCGGCAGCGGGCTCGGTCTTGGGCTTTCTCAGGTCGGCTTGCCGGAAGTCGACCTCGGCGGCCGGGATGGTCTCGAAGGCGCCGAGCTTCTTGCCGAGCGCCTCGGAGAAGGCCTTGGCATTGCCCACCAGGACGATGGCCATCTGCTCCGGGTGGATGCGCTCGCGGGCGAAGCGCTGGACATCCGCCGGTCCCACCTTGGAGATGTTGTCGTTGTAGCTTTCGAGGAACTCGCGACCGTAGCCGAACTTCATGGCTTCGAGCACCTTGCCGGCGATGCCCTCCGCGGTCTCGATCTCCAAGGGGAAGGCGCCGGTGATGAAGGTCTTGGCGGCGGCGAGCTCTGCCTGCGGCACGGGCTCCTTCTGCAGGCCGCGGAGCACCTCCAGGGCCAGCTCGAGGGCCTCGACGGTCGATTCGGTCTTGGTGGAGGTCGAGGCCTCAAACCAGCCCGGCTCCGTGCCCTTGACGAAGTAGCTCCCGGCACCGTAGGAGAGGCCCCGCTTGCGGCGGATCTCCTCATAGAGCCGGGAGGCGGCGTGGCCCCCCACGACCGAGTTGTAGACCTCGGCGGCGAAGAGGTCCGGATCGCGGTAGCGGATGGCCACCTGGCCGAGGCGGACCTCGGTCTGGACCGCGTCGGGCTTGTCGATGACGACGATCTCGTGCCCTTGGCGGCGGGGCGCGTCGAGGGCGGGAAGCCTCGCTTCCTCGCCTTTTGGCCACTGGCCGAAGGCGCGCTCGACGCGGGCCAAGGCGTCGGCCGGCTTGACGTCGCCCACCACGGCCAGGATGGCGTTGCTGGGGGCGTAGTACCGCTTGTGGAAGGCGACGAAGTCGTCGCGCGTCAGGCTCTGCAGCGATTCGGCGGTGCCGTCGGCGGGCCTGCCGTAGGGGTAGTCGCCGAAGACGGTCCGCAGCAGGGCGTTGTCGGCGAGGTAGGCGGCGCTCTGCCGCTCGATCTGCAGGTTGCTCAGGGCCTGCCGGCGCCAGCGGTCGATCTCGTCCTGCGGGAAGGTGGGGTGGAGGACGATGTCAGAGAGCAGCTCGAAGCCGAGGTCGAGCTGGTCGGAGGTGACCGAGGCGTTGGCGAAGCCGGACTCGGTGCCGGTGTAGGCGCCGAGCTGGCCGCCCACGACGTCGATGGCTTCGGCGATCTGCTGCGCCGAGCGGGTGGTGGTGCCTTTGGTGAGCAGGGCGGCGGCGGCGGAAGCCAGGCCCAGCTTGGCGGGCGGATCGTAGGTCTTGCCCGCCTTGAACACCATGCGCAGGGAGACCAGCGGCTGCTCGTGCTGCTCGATGACCACGACGCGCAACCTGTTGGCGAGGGTCTTCTGCTCGAACGAGGGGAAGCGGACCTCCTTGGCCGGGGCCGGCGGCGGCGGCGTGGCCTTCGGCCTGGCCGGCGCGGCGGCGGTCTGCGCGGCGGCTCCCGAGGCCGCCCCGAGGAGGAGGCCGAGCAGGCCCGCGGCGATCAGGCTCTCGATGGATCGGAACGTTCTCATGGCTTCTTCACCTCGCTCTTGCCTGCCGCCGCCGGGCGCATGGCCTCGGGGAGCATATGGACCACGGTGCGGTTCTCGGGGTTGAAGTACGTCCGTGCCACCCGCTGCACGTCGGCGGCGGTGACCTTCTGGTACTCGGCGAGCTGGCGGTTGACGAGCGACACGTCGCCCATGATGACGGCGGCGTTGCCGATGGCGTCCGCCTTGTCGTACACGGTCTGGCGGCCGAAGACCAGACCGGCGATGAGCTGGTTCTTGGACTTGGCGAGCTCGTCGGCGGAGACCGGCTCGTTGCGCAGCCGGTCCACCTGGGCGAGCAGCTCCGTCTCGCCGTCCTCCGGCTTCTGGCCCGCCTGCAGGATCGCATAGAAGAAGAAGACGCCGGGGTCTTCCAGCACGAACGCCTGGCCGCCGGCGCCCACCGCCATCTGCTTCTCGTAGACCAGCCGCCGGTACAGGCGGGAGCTCTCGCCCGCGGAGAGGATGTTGCTCGCCACCTCCAGGGCGTAGAGGTCCGGCGTGCCCGCCTCGGGGACGTGATAGGTGAGCACCACGGCCGGCAGGGGGGTGTTGGAGTGGTAGTCCACGGTGCGGCGCTCGCCCGTCTGGGCCGGCTCCTTCGCGATGTCGCGCGGGATCGGCTTGCTGCCCTTGGGGATGGGGCCGAAGTACTGCTCGACCCAGCGGGTCACCTGGGCGGGATCGAAGTCACCGGCCACCACCAGGGTGGCATTGTCCGGCACGTAGTAGGTGCTGTGGAACGCGCGCACGTCCGTGAGGGTGGCGGCGTCGAGGTCCGCCATGCTGCCGATCGGCAGGATGCGATAGGGGTGGGTGGTGTAGGTCTTGTCGAGCACCACCTCGAAGAGGCGGCCGAAGGGCGGGTTCTCGATGCGCAGCCGGCGCTCCTCCTTGACCACGTCGCGCTCGGACTTGAAGTTCTCCTCCGAGACGTCGAGCGAGTGCATGCGGTCGGCTTCCATCCAGAGGACCCGTTCCAGGTAGTTGCTGGGGAAGCTCTGGAAGTAGAGGGTGCGGTCGAAGTCAGTGGTGGCGTTGTAGCGG
>DASWME010000172.1:0-6009 GCA_036399915.1 Thermoanaerobaculia bacterium | reverse complement strand
CCAGGTCATCGGCGGCAAGGATCCCCTCTGCTCGAAGGGCGGATTGAGCCGGATCTTCGCCGTGTCCACGCTCAACGGCGATCCGCAGCTCTTCGACGCCCAGGACCTCCCGGTGCGCAACTACGAGGTGAAGGATTTCGTCACCAACCCCTTCACCGAGTCGGGGATGACCAAGAACGAGAGCTCCAAGGACCCCAATGCCCCGAAGGAGATCTGCGATACGCCGACGATGGAGCGCCTCCGGAAGTCCCTCGAGGAGATCTTCCCGGCCAACTGCAAGTTCAGCAACCAGACGGTCGACATCAAGACGATCTCGTCGGACACCCGGCTGCTCTGCATCGCGCCGGTCCCGGTCTGCACGATCAAGAAGAACTGGAGGGAACATTGAGGCGGGCCTGGTCCGCCGCCGCGCGGCGCCTCGCCCTGCCGGCTGTGCTGACCGGCCTCATCGCGGGGCCGGCCGCGGCCGACTGGCTGGTGACTCGCGAGGGCCAGCGGGTCGAGACCCGCGGCGCCTGGCAGGTGAAGGGGAAGCTGGTGGTGTTCCGCGCCGCCCGCGGGGAGCTGTCGTCTCTGCGCCTCGCCGAGGTGGACCTTGAAGCGAGCCGGAGGGCCACGGATGAAGCCGAGCGCGCCCGGCAGGCGGCCGAGGAGGCGCGCCGGCGGGGGCCGGAGAAGAAGGCCCCGGTCCTCGTGCTCACCGACGACAAGGTCCGCCACGTCGAGCCCGCGGGCCCCGCCGCCTTGACTCCCGCGAGGGAGGCGCCGAAGCTCGCCGTGAGCTGGGAGCGCTCCGCGGATCCGCAAGACGGCCACGTGGTGATCACCGGCGCGTTGCGGAACGACGCCAGCGCGGACGCCACGGAGATCACCCTGTCGGTCCAGCTCCTCGACGCCTCCGGCAACGCCGCGGCCACCGGCCAGGCGGAGCTCACGGCCACGGCGCTCTCCCCGGGCCAGCAGAGCGGGTTCCGGGTGGAGTTCCCCGGCGTCTCCTCGTTCACCGACGTCAAGTTCGATCCCAAGGCCCTCGCGGCCGCCTCGGACAACGAATCCGAACCGCAGCCCGCCTCGCCGGGTGGTGGTTAGGGAGCCGGAGCATCGATGAAAACCAAGCCCGCGCCCAGAGTCCTGGCACTCCTGCTGATCGCCGCCTCCCCGGCGGCTGCCGACTGGCTGGTGACGCGCGCCGGCGGCCGCGTCGAGACCAGAGGGCCCTGGCAGGTCAAAGGCAGGCTGGTCGTCTTCACCCAGACCGACGGCGCGCTCTCTTCGCTGCGGCTCGCGGACGTGGACCTCGAGGCGAGCCGCAAGGCCACCGCCGAGACGAAAGCCCAGACCGTGAAGCCACCGGCGCTGGAATCCCCGAAGAAGAAGCTCGCCGTGCTGACGGACAAGGACTTCCGCAAGCCGCCGGCGGCGAGCTCATCGGAGGTGAAGTCCCTGGAGGAGGTGCAGCCCGCCGCCCCGAGCGGTCCGGTGGCGGTCAGCTCCTGGGAGCGGAGCGACCGGCCCGGCGGCGACGGCGTCGAGATCCTGGGGACGCTGCACAACAACACGGACAGCGTGGTCGTCAGCGCGGCGGTGGAGGTGCAGCTCTTCAACGAGGTGGAGGAGCAGGTGGGCACCGCTTCCGCCATCCTGTCGACCAGCGTCATCCAACCCCGGGGGACGGTGGACTTCCGCGCCACCTTCCCCGGGGTCTTCGCTTTCGCCGACGTGAAGTTCGACGCCAACGGGTTGCCGCTGGCCCGGTCGTCCGCTTCGCCGGACCAGAGGTGAGGCCTACTCCCGGTACCTCGGCACCCCTTCGAGGTCGTGCTCCCTGACCTTGCGGAGCAGGGCGCGGTAGCTCATCCCCAGGATCTCGGCCGCCCGGCGCTTGTCGCCGCCGGCTTCGATCAGGGCCTGCTTCAGCCGGTCGCGCTCACCCGGTGCGGCCAGGGGGCGCAGCAGCGGCCGGAGGTCGGAGACCCGGATGGCCGGCCCTTCGGTCAGGATCACCGCCCGCTCCAGGACGTTCGCCAGCTCGCGCACGTTGCCCGGCCAGGGCTCGCCGGCGAGCAGCTCGGCGGCGCCCTCCTCCAGCCGCGGCGGCGGCTCGACGCGATGGCGGCGGGCGATCTCCTCCAGAAGATGGTGGGCGAGGAGAGGGACGTCGCTCGCGCGCTCGCGCAGCGGCGGCAGCTCGATCGGAAAGACGTTCAGCCGGAAGAAGAGGTCGGACCGGAACTCTCCGGACTCCACCATGGCCGCCAGGTCGCGGTTGGTGGCGGCGACCAGCCGGACGTCGGCGCGCATCGTGCGGCCGCCGCCCACGCGCTCGAAGGTCCGCTCCTCCAGCGCGCGCAGCACCTTGCCCTGGACCCCGGGCGGCAGCTCGCCGATCTCGTCCAGGAACAGGGTGCCCCCCTGGGCCAGCTCGAAGCGCCCCGGCTGCCGGCGGTCGGCGCCGGTGAAGGCTCCCTTCTCGTGGCCGAACAGCTCGTTCTCGATCAGCGATTCGGGGATGGCGGCGCAATTGAGCGCCACGCACGGGCCGCCGCGCCGCGGCGACAGCGCGTGGATCGCCCGCGCGAACAGCTCCTTGCCCGTGCCGCTCTCGCCGGTCAGCAGCACGGTGCTCTCCGTGGGCCCCACCCGCTGCAGGAGGCGGATGGCGGCGCGCAGGCGCGGATGGGCCCCGACGATCGGCGGCGCTCCGGCGACGCGGAAGACGGCCGCCTCGTCGCGCTCGCCGATGGCCCGCTCGATCAGCCGCGACAGATCGTCGATCTCGAGTGGCTTCTCGAGGAAGTCGTAAGCGCCGAGCTTCATCGCCTCGACCGCCGTGCCCACCGTGCCGTAGCCGGTGAGCACCACGACGGGGACGCGTGGCTGGGCCGTCCGGCTCGCCGCCAACACCTCGAGGCCCGAGACGTCCGGCAGCTTGAGGTCGGTCAGCACCAGGTCGAACGGCCGCTCCTCGAGCAGCCGGATGCCAGCCCGGCCGTCCGCGGCGGCGGCGACCTCGTAGCCCTCCTGCCCGAGGGCCCGCTCCAGCATGCGGCGCAGGGAATCGCGGTCTTCGACGATCAGGATGCGGCCGCTAGACATGTTGGGTTTTGGGCTTTGGATTTTCGACTGCGGCACGGACGGCGGCGATCAACGCCTCGTCGTCCTCCGGAGCCACGGTCCGCAGGTCCAGGACGAGCCGGCCCTGGCGGAGGTAGCCGACCACGGGGGGATCGCCCTGGCGCAGGCGGGCCAGCAGGGCGTCGTCTCCGGAGAGGGCCAGCGCCTCGCCAGGGATGGGCGCCTCCGGGGCCGAGCCGCCGCCCACGAAGGCCTCGGCCGGAACGATCTCCGCTCCCGTCGCCGCGGCGGCGCGCTCCAGCCGGGCGTGGTGGGTCCGCGGGTCGGGCCAGAGCCGGTCGAGCGGCAGGGAGGCGCCGGCCAGGTGCAGGCGGAGCACCCCTTCGAGCGCGGCGAGCCCCGCCCGGTCCGGGCGGAGCGCGCGGTAGAGGGGGTGACGCCGGCAGCGCTCGATCAGCGCGGCGCGGCCCACGAGCAGCCCGGCCTGCGGGCCGCCGAGCAGCTTGTCGCCGCTGCCGCACGCGAGGTCGCACCCCTGCGCGATCAGCTCCGCGAGGCTGGAATGGCCCGCGAGCTGCGGCGCGGGATGGGGGCGCAGCAGGCCGCTCCCCTCGTCCACCAGCACGGGCAATCCCGCGCGCCGGGAGAGCTCCACGAGCTGCCGCGGCTCGACGGAGGCGACGAAGCCGGTGAGCCGGAAGTTGCTGGGGAAGACCTTGAGGAGCAGCGCGGTCGCCGGCCTCACGGCTGTCTCATAGTCGGAGATCCGGGTGCGGTTCGTGGCCCCCACCTCGACCAGGCGGGCGCCGGCGGCGGCCATGATCTCCGGGATGCGGAACGAGCCGCCGATCTCGATCAGCTCGCCGCGCGACACCACCACCTCGCGGTCCTTCGCCAGCGCTGCCAGGGCGATCACCAGGGCGGCCGCGTTGTTGTTCACCACCAGGCCGGCCTCGGCCCCGGTGAGCGCCGTCAGCAGGCGCTCGGCGCGGCGGTTGCGCGAGCCGCGGCGGCCGGTCTCCAGGTCGAATTCCAGGTCGCAGTAGGCGTCCAGCAGGGGCGGCAGGCTGCGCGCCGCCTCCAGGGGCAGGGGCGCCCGGCCGAGGTTGGTGTGCAGGAAGACGCCGGTCGCGTTGAGCACCCGGCGCAGGGGCTGCCCCAGCAGGGCTTCCATCTCGGCGGCGATGCGCTCCGGCAGTCCAGTCACGGCGGCAGCCACCTCCTCCGGAGGGGGTGGCGGATCGGCGGCCAGGCGGTCCCGCAGCTCCTCGACCACCCGCCGCGCTTGGACCCTTACCTGCTCCCGTCCGTATAATGGGATGAGACGCGCAACCGCCGGGTGGCTCAGCAGCCGGTCGAGAGGCGGGAGCCCACGTCGGGCATCGAAGGATCTGGAGCTTTCCATCATCAGGCCCTGAGCATTCTAGGAGATCCGTGGACCCCAAGCGAATCCCGAAAGCCGGCCCGGGAGGAGCCCCGTACCCGCCGGGCTCGCCGCTGCAGCCGGCGACGCCCGGCGCGCCCGCGGCGGCAACCCCAGCCGCGCCCGCGCGGCGCCAGGCCCCCGGCGTCGCCGAGGCCGCCCTGGATCAGCTCGGCCGCGACATCCAGCAGCTCCGCGTCGATTTCGAGCGCTTCTTCAACGGCTCCCTGCCCTTCCCCCCCGAGGAGCTGCGCGGCCGCGTGCAGGCGCAGCTCCGCAACCTGCGCGGCATGAGCCTGCTGACCTCGGCGGACAACTTCCGCTTGGCGGACCTCGAGGCCCGGTTCAACAGCTACAACGAGCTGTTCAACCGGCGCCTGCGCGGCCTGGAGGAGGGGCGGCATCCCGCCACCCGCCCGGCGGCGCCCGCCGTTCCCCGCCACTACGATCCCGCCCAGGGGATCGTCTTCGGCGACCGCATCGACCCGGAAGGAGTGGAAGCGCTCTACCAGGGCCTCGCCGCCGGTCCGGGAGACGCTCCCCGTTTCGATCTCGACAGCTTCCAGACGTACCTCGCCCGGCAGGCGGCCGCCATCCGCGAGAAGACGGGCTGCTCCCAGGTGCAGTTCCGGCTGGCGACCGAGGACGGCAAGGTCAAGCTCAAGGCCCGGCCTGTCGCGGTCCGCGAGGGCTCGTAAAGGAGAACATCGTGCGTAGAAGGACCTCCTGGACTCTCGTCTCCGCCCTCGCCGCCCTGGCGGTGATCGCCGCGATCGCCGCCAAGGCGGCGGTGCCCCCGAACCTCGCCAGGACCCTCGACGCGCAGCGGCGCCTGGCGGCGGAACGGCCCAACGACCCCGCGGTGTTCAACGACCTCGGCAACCTGCTGCTCCTCGCCTCTCAGCCCGCGGACGCCGAGGCCGCCTACCGCAAGGCCATCGAGCTCGATCCGGACAAGACCACGGCTCTCTACAACCTCGGGCTGCTCCTCCAGCAGCGGGGCGAGCTGCGCGAGGCCCTGCAGCTCTACCGCCGAGTGGTCAAGCTGGAGCCCGGCCACGCCTGGGCCCACTACCAGACCGGCACGATCCACGAGACCTGGGGGCAGGAGTCGCGGGCCATCGACTCCTACGCGCAGGCGTTCGCCCTCGACCCGCAGCTCGCCTTCCCCGAGGTCAACCCCCACATCGTCGAGAACAAGCTCGTCACCCAGGCGATGATGCGCGCCTACAGGAACGATTTCACGCGGCCGCAGGCGCCCCCGGTCTACGACGAGCCGGGCCGCATCGCGGCGCTCCTGGTGCCGCCACCCGCCGCGGCCCAGAGCGACAAGGACCAGGTCGCCGCCGGCCAGCAGCAGCCGGGGACGCAGGGCCCGGCCACCAAGCCGGGGCAGGGAGCCACCGTGCTGCGCGAGCGCGACCTCGACCGCGGCACGCCCTCCGGCCAGGCCCAGCCGCAGGGGACCGCTCGCGGGGCCGCGGTCCCCGGCGCTCGCCCGACGCCGCCGC
>DASWME010000171.1:0-14302 GCA_036399915.1 Thermoanaerobaculia bacterium | reverse complement strand
CAGCAATACCTCCGCTCGCTGACCGCGGCGCTCAGGACGGGTCAGGGCGTGCTCCAGCAAGGCGGCACCAGCCTGGACGCGGTGGAGAAGGTGGTGCGCTTCCTCGAGGACGATCCGCTGTTCAACGCCGGCAAGGGGGCCGTCTACACCCACGAGGGTACCCACGAGCTCGATGCCGCCATCATGGACGGCCGCACCCTCGCCTGCGGGTCGGTCGCGGCGCTCAAGACGGTGAAGAACCCCATCTCGCTCGCCCGGCTGGTGATGGAGAAGTCCCCCCACGTCTTCATGGTGGGAGAGGGGGCGGAGAAGTTCGCCACGGAGATGAAGGTGGAGCGGGTGGCGCAGGATTACTTCGACACGCCCAGGCGTTACCAGCAGTGGCAGGAGGCGCTGAAGAAGGAGCAGAAGGACCGCGACACGGTGGGCGCGGTGGCGCTGGACGTCCACGGCAACCTGGCCGCGGCGACCTCGACGGGCGGGCTCACCAACAAGCGGTTCGGCCGGCTGGGCGACGTGCCGGTGATCGGCGCCGGCACCTACGCCAACAACCGGACGTGCGCCATCAGCGCCACGGGGATCGGCGAGGAGTTCATCAAGCACACCGTGGCGCACGACATCTCGGCGCTGGTGGAGTACGGGGGCCTCACCCTGCAGCAGGCCGCGGACCGGGTCGTCCACCAGAAGCTCAAGCCCGGCGACGGCGGGGTGATCGGCGTCGCCCGGGACGGCTCGATCGCGCTCGTCTTCAACTCGGAGGGGATGTACCGGGGGGCGGCGGACTCGGCGGGTCGCTTCGAGGTCAAGATCTGGGAATAGCTCAGTCGACGGCGGGCCGCAGGCCGGAGACGGCGGCCACCGCCAGCATGGGCGCGGTGGTGGCGCGGAAGAGCCCCGCGCCCGTGGCGACGGATACCAGCTCCGAGCCGACCGCCAGCACCCGGAAGAGGACGCTCTTCAAGTCGTCCTCCCAGACCAGGTCGGGGATGGACCTGCCGAGCGCCGCGCCGACGATGACGCGCGCGCCCCGCGCCACGGCCCGGAAACGCAGGGCGCGGGAGTCATAGACCTCGACAGGGTCCAGGGCCGCGACCCACAGGCCGCCGTCCGCGGCCCGGAGCAGCTCGCCTTCGGAGGCGCTCCCGGGCCGCAGGAAGAGGTGGCCGGGCACAGCCTCGTCCGGCGCCACCCGCTGCGGGGTCGGCGGCACGCCGAGCTCGCGGGCCAGCCGGTCGTCTACGGCCGGGGTGAGCGCCACGCCGTCGGCCACCAGGTCGATCGGCCGGGCGGCGGCGCCCAGGAGGTCGAAGGGGAAGGGGAGGCCGCGCGGGTCCGTGGCGTCGTCCCGCAGGTGGATCGCGGGGTGGAAGACCGGCTGCCCCAGGCTCTCGCGGAGGAAGGAGACGCCGGAATGGAACGAGTCGGAGGTGAAGGCATGCCGGCTGAGCAGTTCGATCAGACCGGCGGCGGCTTCCTGCGACAGCAGCAGGGGCGCGGGTGCCGAGGGGGGAGGCACGACTTCCGGCGGACCCTGACGCCGCCGCGCGCGCGCGAAGACCCCCTGCGGATCGAGCCCGGCGAGCGACCGCGAGGCCGCCGCGGCGCGCCCGGCCCCGGGCTGGCGGCCGCGGACGACCTCGATCCAGCCGGAGGTCACCTCGGCGGCGCGCCGGAGCCCGCGGCTGCCGGCCACGGCGATCCGCCCTTCGGACCACCCGAGGCGGGCCGTCTCCTCCTTCTCCGCCAGGCGCTGGAGCGCGTCTCGGGCGCGGGCGGGCGTCATCCGTGCCAGCTCGCCGTCCCAGAGGCCGGTGGCGTCGACGGGCGTGTCGTGGCCCGGCGGCGGCAGGGGAGGGGGCGAGGGTGGGCACAGCCGGGCCTGGGCCAGGGCCTCGCGCAGGGCGTTCTCGAGGTCCGAGGGGCGGCAGGCGCTGGTGCGGTGGATCCCCGTGCGGCCGGACTCGCGTACCCGCACGAGGACCGTCCGCTCGTGCAGCTCGTAGCTCTCGCGCCGCCGCTTGCCATTGCTCTCCTGGCCGCGCCGTGCCTCCAGCCAGGAGATCTCCGTGGCCTCGGCCGGGGAGACGGCCAGCACGTGCTCCAGCCTTGAAACGATCTCTTCGAGCGGCACCGGACCGTCGGGAAACATCCGCGGGAGTGTACATCGGCCCCTGGAAAATGTAGCGTTCAAGCGGATTTCTGTATGGCTTGCTCTTTGCACCCCTGGATTGGGAAGAGGGGTGGAGCGAGTGGGGAGAAAAGTGAGATGGTTCTGAGGCTTAGGCCTTTTCTGCGGTTCGTGCTGCTCGGGGTCGTGGTCGCGGGTTCCTCCAGATCCTCCTTTGCAGAGGACGCCGCCGACCTCATCCTGAGGCACGGTGTGTTCTATCCGGTGCAACCTGCGGGCCGGGTCGAGGGAAGCCTCGCCGTGCGCGGCGGTCGCATTATCTACCTCGGGCCGGATGCCGGGGCCGAGCGGCTGCGCGGAGCCGGGACCCGGTTGATCGACCTCGCCGGGCGCGCGGTCACTCCGGGTCTGATCGACGCCCACTCGCACCTGGTGGGTCTGGGCCAGGCCCTGCAGCAGGTCGATCTGGTGGGGACCGCGACGTATGAGGAGGTCGTGCGCCGGGTGCGCGAGGCCGCGTCCCGGGTGCCGCCCGGGACCTGGATCCGCGGCCGCGGCTGGGACCAGAACGACTGGCCGGAGAAGCGGTTTCCCACCCATGAGGCGCTCTCGGCGGCGGTGCCGGGCCACCCCGTCTGGCTGACCCGGATCGACGGCCACGCGGCCCTGGTCAACGCCCGTGCCATGCAGGTCCTCGGCATCGACGCCTCGCGCAAGGACCCCGCCGGCGGCCGGTTCCTGCGCGACGCGGCCGGACGGCCCACGGGCGTGCTGATCGACAACGCCATGGACGTGGTGGCGGGGCGGATGCCGGATCCTTCGGTGGAAGACCGCGAGCGCGCGCTGCGTCTGGCCGCCCGCCACTGCGTGGAGCTGGGTCTGACGACGGTGACGGACATGGGGATCGGAGACGCCGACCACCGCGCCTACTCCGCGCTGCGCAGGGCGGGGCAGCTCCCGCTGCGGGCGGTCCTGTTCCTGGGCGATGACGAGGGCCTGCTCTCCCGCTGGTTCCAGCGCGGGCCGGAGATCGATCCCGAGGCCCGGCTGACGGTGCGCGGCGTCAAGCTCTACATCGATGGCGCCCTGGGCAGCCGCGGCGCCGCGCTGCTGGAGCCCTACAGCGACGATCCCGGCAACCTGGGGCTGCTGGTATCGACCGGCGCCCATCTGGAGGACGTCTCCCGCCGGGCCCTCGCCAGCGGATTCCAGGTCGCCATCCATGCCATCGGCGACCGCGGGGGCCTGGTGGCGATCGACGCCATGGAGCGGGCGCTGGGCGGACCACGGCCGGACGCCCGCTTCCGGCTGGAGCACTCCCAGGTGCTGCGGGTGCAGGACATCGAGCGCATGGCCCGCCTGGGAGTCGTCGCTTCCATGCAGCCCACCCACGCCACGTCCGACATGCCCTGGGCCGGGGACCGCCTGGGCGAGGGCCGGCTCGAGCGGGCCTACGCCTGGCGCAAGGTCCTCAACGCGGGCGGCCGGCTGGCGCTGGGGAGCGACTTCCCGGTGGAGTCGGCGGACCCCCGGCTCGGCCTCTACGCCGCCGTGACCCGCCAGGACCTCCAGGGCAAGCCGGCGGGCGGCTGGCTGCCGGGCGAGCGGCTGACGCGGGAGGAAGCCCTGCGCGGCTTCACCCTCGACGCAGCCTGGTCGCTCTTCCTCGACAAAGAGGTAGGATCGCTCGAGGTCGGCAAGCGGGCGGACCTCGTGATCTTCGCCCGCGATCCCATGACGGTCCCGGAGGCGGAGATCCCGCGCGCCGAGATCGACTACACCCTGGTCGACGGCCGGGTGGTCCATGAGAGGGGGAGCGCCCGGTGAAAGGGAGCGCCCTCCAGGGCTGCCGCTCGCGACGTGTCCGGGTCCTCGCCCTGGGGCTCGCCGTGTCTCTGGCGCTCTCGGCGCCGGCCGCGGCGGGAGATGGCTACACGCTTCTGCGCCACTCCATGGTGGAGCAGCAGGTCAAGCAGCGCGGCATCACCCAGCCGGAGGTGCTGGCCGCCATGGATCAGGTACCCCGCCATCTCTTCGTGCCGGAGTCGTTGTGGGACAAGGCCTACAGCGACCAGCCGCTGGCGCTGGGGCAGGGGCGGACCGTCTACCAGCCCTACGTGGTGGCGCTCATGACCTCCCTGCTCGGCCTCAAGCGCGGCGACAAGGTGCTGGAGATCGGCACCGGCACCGGCTACCACGCAGCCGTGCTCTCGCGCATCGCCCGCGAGGTGTACTCGGTGGAGATCGTCGAGCCGGTGGCGAGCCAGGCGAGCAAGCGGCTCTCCGTCCTGGGGTACCATAACGTGGAGGTCCGGCTCGGAGACGGTTACCAGGGATGGCCCGAGAAGGCGCCGTTCGACGCCATCCTCCTCTCCGCCGCGCCGCCGCAGCGCATTCCCAAGCCGCTGATCGATCAGCTCCGGGTCGGCGGCAAGATCGTGGCGCCGGTGGGCGGGTTCTTCCAGGACCTGATGGTGGTCACGAAGACCGCGGACGGGCTCGAGAAGCGGACGGTGATCCCGGTGCGCCTCTCGCCCATGAAGGGAAGGGTGCAGGATGGCGGCTAGCCGAAGAGCGCTCTGCGCGCTCCTGCTGGCGCTCCTGGCGGCGCTCGCCGCCGGGATGGCGGTGTCGTCCCCGCCGCGGGAGGACGAGTTCGCCGTGGCGCGCCGGCGGATGGTGGAGGAGCAGATCCGCGCCCGCGGCGTCACCGAACCCGCCGTGCTCGCCGCCATGGCGGCGGTGCCCCGGCACCTCTTCGTCCCCGAGGGCGAGCGGCGCGACGCCTATGAGGACCAGCCGCTGCCCATCGGTGCCGGCCAGACGATCTCCCAGCCTTACATCGTGGCTCTCATGACGTCGCTGCTCGACCTGCGGCCGGGTGCCCGGGTGCTGGAGATCGGCACCGGCTCGGGCTACCAGGCGGCGGTCCTCTCGCGGCTGGCGAAGGACGTCTACACCATCGAGATCGTCAAGCCGTTGGGCGAGCGGGCGCGCCGCACCCTGGCCGAGCTGGGCTACAAGAACGTCCACGTCCGCATCGGCGACGGCTACAAGGGATGGCCCGACGCGGAGCCCTTCGACGCCATCGTCGTCACCGCCGCGCCACCGCGCATCCCCGAGCCGCTGATGAAGCAGCTGAAGACCGGCGGCAAGCTGGTGATCCCCGTGGGCCGGACCTATCAGGATCTCATCGTCCTCACCAAGCGCCGCGACGGCGGCTTCGACCGCGAGAGCGTCCTTCCCGTCGTCTTCGTCCCCATGACCGGCGAGGCGCAGCGCCGGCCGCCGCGGTAGGGCCCGCTTCAAGCCCCGTCCTACGCTCCCTCCGAGCACCTTCCGTTGACGGCGCTCCGGGCCCAACATACGCTACGAAATCAAAAGACGGGGGACCGCCGGTTGGCCGAGATTCGCCGAGAAAGCATCCTGGGGCTGGACAACATCCGCCTCGACCTGCCCGTTGCTCGGGTCGGCAGCCGCTCGCTCGCCGCGTTCCTCGACTACGTCGTCCTGGGAGCGATCTGGTTCGCCTGGGTGATCCTCGGCGCCCTCGCGCTGAGCGCCGTCCTGCCGGCCCTGGCCCCGGTCCTGGTGTTCCTGGGCCTCTTCCTGCTGGACTGGGGTTATTTCGCCGTCTCCGAGATCGCGTCGGGAGGCCGCACGCTGGGCAAGATGGCCCTGGGGCTGCGGGTGGTGACGGCCGAGGGTGGAAGTCCGGGCGCGGGAGCCCTGCTGGTGCGCAACCTCGTGCGCTCCCTGGACCTCTTCTTCGGCCTCCTGCTGATGACGATCGATCCGCTCTCCCGCCGGCTGGGGGACCGCCTGGCCGGCACCCTGGTCGTGCACGACCGGCCGCTGGAGGCGGCTCCCGTCCTGGGAAGGGTCCCGCCGGGCTGGGGACCCCGCGAGCTGGGAGTCGTGGAAGCCTTCCTGGCCCGTGCCAGGGCGCTGGACGACACGGCCGACGCCTGGGAGATGGCGGACCGCATCCTCCACCGTCTCCGGCGGGACGCCCCCGAGCTGCTCGCCGGGCTCGACACCCGGAGCGATCCGGTGGCGGCCCTGCGCCGGGCGCTGCAGGTGGAGGAGGGCTGATGGACTACGCTCGCTTCCTGCGCCTGCGCCGGCCGGTCTGGGACGCTTTCGAGCGCCAGCTCCGGGCCTCGCGGCGCCTCCGGACCCTGGGCTACAGCGACCTTGAGGAGATGGCCCTGCGCTACCGCCAGGTGCTGCACGACCACGCCCTCGCCGCCTCCCGCTTCCCTGGAACGGCTGCGGCCCGGCGGCTGCAGTCGCTCGCCCTCGAAGGCACGCGGGCGCTCATCGGAGAGGGGCGGGAGCGCCCGGGCAGCGTGCGCCGCTTCTTCTCGCGGACGTTTCCGCGGGCCTTCCAGCGCCAGCTCGGCGTGACGGGGGTCGCGCTGGCCCTCTTCCTGGGGGCCACCCTCCTGGGGCTGGCCCTGGCGGTCCTGCGGCCGGCCCTGGGGTTGACCTTGCTTGGCCCACAGGCCCTCCAGGGGCTGGACGAGGGCCGGCTCTGGACCGACTCCCTGGTCACCACGGTACCTCCGGCCGTCTCCTCCTCGAGCATCGCCACCAACAACATCTCGGTGGCGCTGACGGCCTGGGGCGGCGGCGCCCTGGCCGGGCTCGTCCCCCTCTACATCGTCCTGCTCAACGGCATCATGCTGGGAGCGCTCGTCGGGGTCACACTGCACTACTCGATGGCGGGCGCGCTGCTGCGGTTCATCTCGGCCCATGGACCGCTGGAGATCACGCTCATCCTGGTCTCGGCGGCGGCAGGCCTCGCGATCGGGCGGGCGCTGGTGGCCGCTGGCGACCGGCCCCGCGCCCTGGCCGTGCGCGAGGCGAGCCGGGACGCCCTCGCCGTGCTGCTGGGCTGCGTGCCCTGGTTCGTGCTCCTGGCCCTGGTGGAGGTCTTCGTCTCCCCGTCGGCGGAGCTGCCCGCCGGCGCCAAGCTGACCGTCGGCCTCGCCCTGGAGGGCGGGTTCCTCGCCCTGGCGCTGCGTCGCGAGCCGAGCCATGACTGATCCCAGCCCGCCGTTTCGTCCGTCGCCGATGCCGTTCATCCTGCTCCTCGACGAGCCGGTGCGGTACGTGCGCGCCCATTTCCGCGCCATCTTCCCGTCGATGGCCGTCCCGGTGGCCGTCCTCTCCACCCTCGCCGGGGTGGCGCAGGCCATCGAATTCCAGCGCATGGTCTCCGGCGGCGCCGGCGAGACGGAGTTCTGGACCCCCGGGATCCTCCTGATCGCTCTGCTGCTGGGGATCGTGGCCGCGTTCGCCTACGTGGCCGGCCAGGTGGCGGCCCTCGACGCCCTGGCGGGGCGGCCGGTGGACATGAAGCGGGCCTGGCGCTTCGCGCTGCGGCCGGCCGTCTGGGGGACCCTCCTGCTGGTGGCCCTGGCGATCTTCGCCTCGTTCATTGCCTGCGTCCTGCCCGTCTTCTTCGTCGCTCCGCTCCTGTCCTTCACAATCCCGGTCATGGTCGAGGAGCGGGTGTTCGGTCCGTCGGCGCTGGCCCGCAGCGCTGTCCTGGCCCGTTTCAATTCCGGCGGGACATGGACCGGGAGCCCGATCCTCAAGATCCTCGTCCTGATGCTGGTCAGCACGCTCATCACCTATATGGCGGGAGTGATGGTGACCCTGCCGTTCCAGCTCCCGATGTTCGTCGACATCTTCCGCAACGCCGTGACGGGGAAGGAGGACCTCCAGGGCACCATGGCGCGCTGGATCTGGTTCCAGGTTCCGGCCCAGTTCCTGTCCGCGCTGGTGCGGACGGCCATCTACCTGTACACGGCCTTCGGCCTGGGGCTGCTCTTCTCCGATGTCCGTGGATGGAAGGAAGGGGTCGATCTACGGTCGGAGATCGACGCCCTGTTCCCTGCGCCGGCCCCGCCGGCTGGAGTGGCCAGGCCCTGAGCGCCGCGGAGCGGATCGCCGCCGCGGACCCTGCGCTGGTGGAGCGCGTGCTCTCCGGGAGCGGCGTCGAGCGCATCCCCGTGCCGCCGGAGACCTCCTACGTCGGCGAGCTGTTCCGCGCCCTGCGCGAAGCCCTGCTCCAGGGTCTCCTGCGGGGGGCCGAGATGCTGCGCGTGCCGAGAGAGGTCCTGATCGCCGCCGCCGTCCTCGCCGTTGTCGCGGCGCTCTTCCTGATCGTCCGGGCCCTGCGGCCGCGCTTCCACGCGCGCCGGCGGGAGCCGGGCGCGGTGGCGGCGGTGGAGGCGCGGGCCGCCGAGCTGCTCGACGCCCCCGGCTGGCGGGCCGAGCTGGAGCGCCGGCTGGCCGCCGGGCGGACGGCCGAAGCCCTGGAGGCGGCCTGGTGGTGGCTCGCCCGCTCGCTGGCCGGCAGCCGGGCCGAGCCCGACTGGACCAGCCGCGACCTGGTGGCGCGGGCGCGGCGGCAGGACCTGGCCGACCTGGTGCGCCGGCTCGACCTCCTCGCCTACGGACCGCGCCGCCCCGGCCTCGACGACGTGCGAACCTTGGTGGCGCGGATGGAGGAAGCCCTTTCATGATCCGTCCCACCCGCCCGCAGGCCCTGACCGCGGCCGCGGCGCTCGCCGTCCTGGTGCTGGGGATCGTGCTGGTGGCCGGCGGACGCGGCGAGGCGCGGGGGAGCGCCCTCTCCCGGGGACCCAACGGCTGGCTCGCCGCGCGGCGCTATCTGGAGGCGCGGGGCGCCCGGGTGCGGCTGCTCGCCGCGCCGCTCGACCGCTTCGAGGGCGGCGGCGCGCTGGTCGTGACCTTCCCCTGGCAGCACGGCTTTTCAGGCGAAGCCGGCGAGCAGATCGAGGAGCACCTGCGGCGCGGGGGGAACCTCGTCCTGGCCTACTCCGGAGAGTCGGGCAACGCCGGGGAGATCGTCGCGCTCGCCGGCCTGGGCCTGTCGCTCCGGGAGGTGCGCAGGGCCGTGCTCGATCCGCTCCGCTGGCGGCGTTTCGCCCGCGAGGAGTGGGACCTGCGCCCGGACCGCAGCGTGGGGGCCGCCGCGCCAGTCCGCGTGTGGGCCCCGCGCTGGGCACCGGAGCTGCCGCGGGAGGCGCGGGTGATCTTCCGCTCGCCCCGGGGAGGTCCCGCCGTGGCGGTCCTGGAGCGCCACCGGGGACGGATCTGGCTCCTGCCGGCGGATGCCCTTGCCAACGCCCGGCTGGCCAACCCCGGCAACGCCGGTCTCCTGGAGACGCTCCGCCGCCGGCTGGGGGACCGCTGGACCTTCGACGAGTACCACCACGGGCTGAGCGCCCGCCGGCCAGCCGAGACGGAGGCGCTCGGGAGGACCCTCGACCTCGTGCTCCTCCATCTCGGCATCCTGTACCTGGCCGCGCTGCTGAGCCTCTCGCGCCGGTTCGGGCCGGCGTGGAGCGAGCCCCCGGTGAGGACCGGCTCGGCGGGCTCCTTCCTGCTCGGGCTGGGGGCGCTCCATCACCGCCTGGGCCACCACCGCGAGGCGGCTCGCCGGCTCCTCGAGCGCGCGCGGGAGCTCGACCGCAACCTCGTCCTCCCGGCGGACTTCGACCGCCGCGCCGGCAGCGCCGGCGCGCGCGATCTGGTCGAGCTGGCGCGGGAGGTGGCGCGGCTGCGCGCCGGTCGGACGGCCGTGGGAGCGGACATCGAACGGGGGACCGACGCATGACGCACGAGCCATCCAGCCTGCCCACCGGGCGCCTGATCGAAGCGGCCCAGGGGCTCGCCGCCGCCTTGGGCGGCGTCGTCCTCGGCCAGCGTGCCGCCATCGAGACCCTGATCGTCGCCTACATGGCCGGCGGGCACGCGCTGCTCGAAGGGGTGCCGGGGCTGGGCAAGACGCTGCTCGCCCGCGCCTTCGCCTCCTGCCTCGGCGCGCGCTTCAGCCGCGTGCAGTTCACGCCCGACCTGATGCCGGCCGACGTCATCGGCACCAACGTCTGGGACGCCGCCTCCGGCTCGTTCCGGCTGCTGCGCGGGCCGGTGTTCACCGAGGTCCTGATGGCCGACGAGATCAACCGCACGCCCCCCAAGACCCAGGCGGCGCTGCTCGAGGCCATGCAGGAGCGCCAGGTGACCATCGACGGCACCCCCCTCACCCTGGAGCCGGGCTTCTTCGTCATCGCCACCCAGAACCCCATCGAGTTCGAGGGGGTCTATCCCCTGCCCGAGGCGCAGCTCGACCGCTTCCTGGCGCGGATCGACATGGGGCTCCCCGCGCCCGAGGCGGAGCTCGACCTCTACCGCAAGGCGGTCGCCGGCGACCTGGCCGACTGGGGAGGGGAGCTGCCTGGATCTGTGGTGGGGCGCGGGGAAGCCCTGGCCCTGCGCCAGGCCGCGCGGCGCGTCCATGTGGCCGACGAGCTGCTGGCCTACCTCGCCCAGCTCGCGGACGGGGTGCGCCGCTCACCGCAGGTGGACCTGCCGGTCTCGCCGCGCGCCGCCCTGGCGCTGCTCGAAGCCGGCCGCGCCAACGCCCTGCTGGAAGGGCGGGACTTCCTGATTCCAGACGACCTGAAGCGGCTGCTGGTGCCCTGCTGGGCGCACCGGATCATCCTCACCCCGGAGTCCGAGCTGGAGGGGTTCGACCCGCGGCGCCTCCTCGACGGGATCGCCGCGGCCGTGCCCGTCCCGCACTGAGCCGCGCTGGAGCGCTCATGCCCGCCGCCCGCTCCTTCCAGCTCCTGGGACTGGTGACGCTGCTGCTGGTCGCGTCCTTCCTCGACGCGCGGCTGGCCGGGGCGGCGCTCGCGCTGGACCTCGCTCTGCTCTTGGCGGCGCTGGTGGACTTCCGGCGCGCCGCCCGCACGCCCCTGGAGGCGTCGCGCCGCTGGCCGCCGCTGCTGGTGCAGGAGGCGCCCGCCGAGGTGGCGGTAAGCGTCGCGACCGCGGCGCGCCGGCCGCTCGCCGTGCTGCTGCGCGAGGGGTTGCACCCGGCCCTCGCCGAAGCGCCCCTGCGCCGGCTCCTCGAGATCCGCGGCCCGGGGGAGGTCTCCTGGACCTACGGGCTCGCGCCCCGGCGGCGCGGCGAGCACCGCACGGGCCCGCTGACCGCCCGCGTGCTGGGGCCGTGGAAGCTCGCCTGGGCGCAGCGCGAGCTGCTGTCCGGCGAGGCCGTGCGCGTCTACCCCCAGGTGCGCTGGGAGGGGCGCGTGGGGCAGCTCCTCGCCCTGGCGCAGCGCCGCCGCATGGGGCAGATCCCGCTGCGCCTGCACGGCATCGGCAGCGAGCCTTATGCCCTGCGCGAGTACCTGCCCGGAGACCCCATCGCCAAGATCCACTGGAAGGCGACAGCCCGGCACGGCCGGCCAGTGAGCCGCGAGGACACCTGGGAGCGCAGCGCCCGCCTGGTCGTCCTCCTCGATTGCGCCCGCGCCATGGCGTCCATGGACGGCCGCCGCAGCAAGCTCGACTACGCGGTGGCGGCGACGCTCGCCCTCACCCGCGTGGCGGCGGCGCGGGGCGACCAGGTGACGGTCCTCGCCTTCGCCGACCGCGTGCTGCGCACGGTGCGGGTGCGCTCCGGCGGCCGCGGGGCGGGGCTCGCCTATGACGCGCTCTACGACGTGGAAGCCCAGCTCACCGAGCCCGCCTACGACCTCGCGGCCGAGGCCGTCTTCGACGTCGAGCCGCGCAGCGCCACGGCCGTGCTCTTCACCTCGGTCGTGGACCTCGCCGCGGCCGAGCTGCTGCGCGAGTCGCTGCTGCGCCTCGGCCGGCGGCACCGCGCGCTGCTGCTGAACCTGGAAGACCCCGAGCTGCGGCGGCTCGCCGCGGCCGCACCGCGGACCCCGGCCCAGGCCTTCGCCCAGGTGGCGAGCCTGGAGATCCTGCTGGCCAACCGCCGCCTCGCCCGGCACCTGCGCCGCGGCGGCGTCCGGGTGGTCAACACCCCTGCCGATCGCCTCGCCCTGGAGGCGCTGGAAGCCTATCTCGCCGTCTACCGCGACGCCGCGGCCTCCCTCGCGGCGGGAGCAGGATCGCCGCTGGCGAGGTAGAATCGACCGATGGCGATAGGTCCGTCCCATGATCACCCGACGAGGAGCCGTGAGATGAGAGCCGCCGGTGCGGGACGAGCGGACCGCCGGGGAAGAGCCTTTCTCATGGGATTGGCCCTGGCCGCAGCCCTGGCTGCCGCCGCCCGGGCGCAGCCGTTCGGCACGTGGATGACCTCATCGCCGGGCTTTCCGGTGAGCCACGGCTATGTCCGGGTCCCCCCGAGACCGGCCCTCAATTCCACCCGGGCCTTCACCTTCGAGGCCTGGGTCGCGATCTCCAACGGCACCGTGGGAGAAGACTGCCGCAGCATCGCCGGCAAGAACTGGACCAAGGCCTGGTGGATCGGCCAGTGCAACGACGCCAGCGGTCAGCCCACTCTCAGGTCCTATCTCAGGAGGGAGGGCCCTCCGGGGAGGAACGGGGGGATCATTCCGCGCGGGGTCTGGACCCATGTCGCCGTCGTCTTCGATCGCGCCAGGCGCCTGCACTACGTCAACGGCGAGCTTGCCGCGGAGTTCCCGGAAGCCGGCCGCCTGACGACCAGCGGGGACGAGGTGCGCATCGGCAGCGACGTCCAGTGGCCGCGCTCTCCCAACGGCGCCATCGACGAGGTGCGCCTGTGGAACGTGGCCCGCACCCAGGCGCAGATCCGGGAATGGATCAACCGGCGCATCACCACGGCCCAGCCCGGTCTCGTCGCCGTCTGGGCGCTGGACGGCACCCCGAAGGACAGCTTCCACCGCCACGACGGCGCCGCGATGGGCACCGGCCTGGGGGTGGGGAGCTTCGCGGCCCTGCCCGGCTGTGCGGGCCTGGCAGGCCCGGAGGCGCTCTGCCTCCATAACCGGTTCCTTGTGACCGCCCAGTGGCGGGCCAACCCCGTTCCGGGCACCCCCCCCGACAGCAGCGCCAGGGTTGGCGGCAGCAGCCCCAGCTCGGGCGTCTTCTGGTTCCTCGCCGCGGACGACTGGGAGGTCCTGGTCAAGGCGATCGACGCCTGCGTCGCCCCCTACAACCGCTACTGGATCTTCTCGGCGACGACCGCCGGCGTCTTCTACCGTTTGGAGGTGCTCGACCTTCGCGGCGAGCAGAAGATCTACTTCAACTACCCCGGTCCGCCGCCTCCGGCGGTGACCGACTTCAACGCGTTCGCGACCTGCCCGTAAGGCGCGCGGATTGAGCCCCTCACCCTCTGGCTCCCTCTCCCGGAGTGAGAGGGAGAACGGCGAGGAGCCGGGGTCGCGGGATCTCCGGCCCCTCCGCTGGCTGCCGTTCTGGGCGGCGTTCGCCGCCGCCCTCGCGCTGCGGCTCGCCCTCCTGGACGACCGGCCGCTCCATCACGACGAGGGGGTGGCCGCCTGGCTCCTCGCCAAGCTCCTGGACGGGCATGGGTACGCCTACGACCCTGCGAAGCTCCACGGCCCGTTCCTCGTCTTCTTCGCTCTGCCGTTCGTCCGGCTGCTGGGGGAGAGCGTCCTCGCCCTGAGGCTGCCGGTGGCCCTCGCCTCCGCTCTGATGGTGCCGATGCTGCTGCCGTTGCGGCGCCGGCTGGGGGTGGCGGGGGTCACGGCGTCGGCGTGGCTGCTGGCGCTCTCCCCCTCGTTCGTGGCCTACGGCCGCGACCTCATCCACGAGACCTTCCTGGTCTCCCTCACCCTGGCGCTGGTGGCGGCGGCCGCGGCCTGGCTCGACACCCGCCGGGAGGGGAGCCTCCTCCTCGCCGCCTGCTGCCTGGGGCTGCTCGCCACGGTGAAGGAGACCTACGTGCTGACCCTGGCCTCCCTGGCCGCGGCGGCGGTCCTCGCCCGCACCTGGGCCTGCGGCCGTCCCCGTCTGCGCGAGCTGTGGGCAGGGGTCCGGCCGGCGATGGCCGCCCGCGCCGCCCTGGCGTTCGCCGTCCCATATGTGCTCCTCTATACGTGGTTCTTCACCAACGCCCGGGGGCTGGTGGACTCCTTCCGCGCGTTCCTCCTCTGGGCCGGCCCGGGGCTCGCAGGCGCGGGGCACGGCAAGCCGTGGGACTACTTCCTCCGCCTCCTGCTCTCCTTCGAGCCCGTCACCCTCGTCTGCGCCGTCGCGGGAGGGGCGCTCGCGCTGCGTCGGCGGGACGCCGTCGGCACCTTCTGCGCCCTCTGGGCCGCCGGGGAGCTGGCCGCCTACTCCGTCCTCCGCTACAAGACCCCCTGG
>DASWME010000170.1:0-40834 GCA_036399915.1 Thermoanaerobaculia bacterium | reverse complement strand
CCAGGAGTGCAGCACGACCGTGTAGCCGCAAGGGGTCATGCCCGCGGTGCTGAGGGTCCAGGTGCCGCTGGTGCCGTTCGTCCCGGCGGCCGGATACAGCGTCGGTCCCGACGGGATCACGGGATTGATGGGCTGCGGGATACCGCCGACGGTGATTGGAACGAGGCCGATGCCCAACGAGCCGAAGAAGTGGTCCCGCACCCGGTAGGTGCCGGTGACGCTGTCGCCAACCCTGACGTCGCCGCAGTCGCCGGCGGGAGGATCGATGTGAAGCTCGACCTCCGGCCGCTGAATCGTGAAGGGGTTGCCGCTGGCGTCGAGCTCGGTGTGCGGGTAGCCGTTGTAGATGTAGACCCGCTTGATCTGGCTGGGCGTCGCCATCGGCACATACGCCAGGCCGCTCCACACGAAGCCTCTGACCTCGATGTCGTAGGCGCCCTCCGCGAGGTCCGACGCCTCCCAGACGGCGAGCATCCGCGGGTTGACCGCCTGGATGACGCCCTCGCGATAGAGGTAGAACTGCGCGCCGCCGAAGGTCTGGACGGCCTGATTGACGGTGACGGCGGGGGTCGCAGGTGGCGGGTTGACCGGGAAGACGGCGATGTTGAACGAGTTGGTGAGCTGCGTGGGGAGCGCCGGCGATCCCACCTTGTGGACGAAGACCTGGTAGGCGGGCGGGTGCTGGCCCGGCAGGATGTCGCCTGTGACGGGATCGAAGAACGAGTCGGACTTCAGCGTGAGGTCGCCCTCGATGTAGAGAGGGCCGCCAAACGGCGAGTTGTTGCCGTTGGAGCAGTCGCCGGCGATGTCGGAAAACTGCGCGAAACCGCTGCCGTCGATCTTGGTGATGGTGACCCGGTTGATGCGCATGAGGCGCACGCGCTCGTCGCCGGGGAGGACGTCGGTGATGATGGGCTGGACGTGGGTGTCCACCACGTTGCCCCACACCGGGGGGAAGTCAGGGCCCGTAGGAGGATCTTGCCAGGAGAGGATCGCGCGCAGCGGCAGCCCCGTGATGTCGCCGCAGAGGTACTCGGGAAGGTTGGCGCCGCGGAACACCGCGTACCGCACAGGGTTGCCGGGCGACACGGCCGCTAGGTCGTGGACGCGCACCTGGGCGGTGCCGAGCGAATGCCACGAGCCGCCATAGTGGACCCAGAAGCCCACGTACTCCGTGCTGCCCGGCTCGCACAAGTCGCCCGAGTAGCCGCTGTTCCTCTTGATGGTGATGACGCCGCTCAGCATGCGGGTCTCCGGGTTGTAGCCCACGCAGTCGAGCTCCTCGAAGGTCCTGTTCCCCTTGGTCTGGACGAGGCCGTCGAAGATGCCGGCGAGGTCAGGGATGATGGCGACACTGGTGGCGGCGCCGAGTGCCGGAAGCGCCGACTCCGCCGGACCCTTCTTCTCCGGGCCGGCCGCCTGGGCGAGCAGGGTGGCGCTCAAGGGCTGCTTGAGCAGCTTCTGCGCCTCGGTGAAGCCAAAACGGTGGCCGGGCACGTCCTTGCCCTGGTACTTCTCCTTGAGCACCGCGTAGGAGGGCGTTGGCTGGACCGCTGCGGACTTGACCGTCTCCTCGAGATTGATCGCGCCGATGATGGCAGGATCGATCGTCAGGAGCTTGTCCTCGATCAGAGTGGCGATCGAGACGCTGAGCGGATCCCTGGGGGCGATCTGCACCTTCACGTCGAGCACGTTGCCCCAGGGCGGGGGCCACGCCGGGTTGCCGGCGGGCGGCTCCTGGTTCCACGACAGGATGCCGCGCACCTCGACGACGTTCTCCACCGTGCAGTACCGGCGGGGCTCGTTCATCTCCATCTCGACGCTGTAGCTCACCGGCAGCGGGCTGCCCGCCGGCAGGTCGTGGCTGGTGAACGTGGCGACGCCGAGGTCGTGCCACCCTGTGGACCGCCTGACGAAGAACCGGACGTACTCGGTCGAGCCGTCGGTGCAGGTGCCGCCGCCGTAGCCGGTATGGCGCTTGATGTTGACGACCGCCTGCAGCCGGTTGCCCTCGGGATGCAGCCCGATGCAGGTGAGCTCCTCGTAGGTCCTGTTCTGTTTCAGGACCTTCACCTCTGGGAATCCCAGCTCGGGCATGTTCCCGAAGTAGTTGGGATTTTGCAGGACGAGGGCCTTGAAGTTGGCCCGCTCGTGCTCGATCTCCACGGCGGGCTTCACGGGCTGCGCCGTATCGAAAGAACCTTTCTTTTCCGCGGACGGAGGCTTCTTCTCATTCGCCATGACTCAGGGCTCCTTTCTTGGGGCAGCGATGGCTATCCCCTCATGAAGCTCTTCGCCGGCTGCGGCGGATTTCTGACAGGAAGACCGAGAGCAGGGATAAAAGGAGGGCGGGGGGCGGCCTGAGCCGCCCCCCTGAAACTTGTTCTCAGAACGAGAACGTCGGACCCCAGAGCACCTGGACGTTCGTCGTCCAGCCGGGATCGATCATGTCGTGGAGCCACAGGGCCCGCAGGTCGAGACGGAAGCCGACTTTCTGGGTCCAGGCGAAGTCGGCCCCGATGCCCAAGGTCGCGAGCGGGGCCGTGTCCGAGAGCACCAGCGAGTCGTAGTGAGCCACTCCGACGCCCGCGAGGAGGAAGGGCAGGACCTTCGAGGGCGGAGCATTCAGATGGCGCACCAGGTGGAGTTGGGCATTGGCGAGGAGGCCGGAGTTGACGGCATCCTCGGTGAAGACGATCCCGGTCTCGAGCTCCCAACTCCAGAGCGGGAGGAAACGGTGCCGCCGGTAGAGGAAGCTGGTGTCGAAGCCGGCGTTCAGAGGCAGCGAGTTGTCGGTGAGAAGGCCGCCTACGAGCATCGCGACCTGGTGCTTCAACGTTGTCGAAGGGGGAGAAGTGGGCTTGCACGACGGCAGTTGGAACGAAGCGACGCGGGTACGCCACCCGGCCAATGAGGTGGCCGAGTAGTACTCGGTGGTGTACCAGAAGGTGCAGTCGTCCAGCGGATCGACATCCATCGTGCTGTAGTTGCCCCAGCGGCGAAAGGGGGTTGTCTGAGAGCCGCCACCATTCAATAGAGTGGTTTCTGCCACCGGCAGGGTCCCGAGGGGATCGCCGGCGAGACGCCCGGCGTAGCGGATCCCCGGGAAGACCGTGCCGCTCGATACGCTGTAGCCCAGGGCGAGACTGCCATCCTTGTCCATAGCGACGCTGCCCATCCAGCGATGGAGGGCGGTATCCGGCGAGTGAGTGCCCTCCTGGAAGACCGACCAGGGGCCGCCGCCGGTGCGGCGCAGCTCGTACCAGCGGATGCCGGCGTGATCGCCGCCGGTATTGATCGTATGGTTCGTGACCAGCGTCTCGTGCGTGCCGAAGTTGCGGTACTGGAGGCGCCACATCAACCAGGCCGGCAGAGTTTCGAGGCGCATCGCCGTGCCTGGCTGGGGGACGCAGTTGCCGAAGAAGTTGCTGCCGCACAGAATGGCGTTGAAGAGCGAAGTCGGCAGGCTCGGCAAAGGAGTAAAAGTCGAGGACGCGGGGCTCCCCCAGTCGACGTGGAAGGCGAACATCTCCAGGCGGTCGGCACCGCCGAACTGATCGCCGTCGACGTGCCGCACGAAGAAGTTCGGCGTGCCGGTGGGCGGAGCGGAACCATCGAGGTCGCTCGGTTGCAGGAAGAGCGAGGGGGCTGGAACGAAGAACTGCACGGCGCCGGCCGGCAGGCCGCTCAGCATGCGGATGCGGTCGAACGCGAACACATCCAGGCCGCCGCCGGGGAAGCCGCGCTGCGTGCCCATGTAGTACCCATCCGGCCAGACACCGATCTTCGGGTAGTCGGGGGTGCTCGGCGTGGGAAAAGCATAGAGATACCACCCTCCGGCTACGGGATCGGGCGTGCGGGAGATGGCGATGCACTGGAACCCGGCGGAGAACGCGAATTGGCTGACCAGCCAGCGGTCGGCCAGGTGGTCGTAGCGCACGATGGGATCGCCGTTGTTGTTGCTCTCACAAGGGCCGCCGAAGCCGGCCCAGAGGGCGTTGATCGGTGACGGGCCGACCAGCAGGTTGCCCGTCCGGTCGTAGATCGCCAGTGAGATGTTGACCGCTTGGACGTAGTGGTTGGGGCCGATGTCTCCCACCGTGTCGGGAGGGACGAAGCCGGTGGCGGGGATGCCGTCGAAGGAGACCGGCGAGAAGGTGGCGGCGACGCCGGGACCCGCACCCTCTGCCCCATCGGCGGCATCGAAGAAGGACGGGGCCGCTGCTCCGGGCGTCTGCGTGCCGGGATACCTCTGCTCCTTCAGATCCTCCACCTCCCGGTAAGGCTCTCCCTCACGCCAGGGCCTCGTCTTCGGCAGTTGCCGGAGATCTCCCTCGAAGACCTGGGGAGCGAGCGGCTCGTAAAGGATCGGACCATCGATCCGGGGCGGCCTCGTCTGGGCCTGCAAGGAGCTCTCCGAGGCGGCGGCGAGCAGGAACAGCAGCCCGGCCAAAAACCGTACCGGGTACAGCTTTGCAAGGTCTTTCATAATGGTTTCCTCCATGTCTGACGGCTATGGGATCGGACGTTGTTTATCCGGCGTCGTTCGGGTGAGCTCCACCGGGGCGCCTTCGAGCATGCGGGTGCGGTCGAAGGCGAACACGACCTGGGCTCCTCCCAGGTCGATGGTCAACGAATAGGATTTCGGCCCGGGTTCCATCCCGGTACCGGCGCGATACATCGGCAGGAGGAAGTCATAGAGATACCAGCCGCCCGCGACCGGATCGGCGGTGCGGGAGAGGGCGACGCAGAGATGGAAAGCGGATTGGGGTGAGGGCGAGGCCCAACGGCTGAGCAGCCACCTCCCCGCCCACCGGTCGTACCGGACCGTCAGGGCCTCGCCGCTGCCGGCCCGGCAGGCTCCGGAATCCCGCCACAGGGACTCGAAGGCGAACGGACCCGCCCGCAGAGCGCCCGCGGCCTCATGCACAGCGAAAGCCCCGTCCGCCACATGGAGGGCGTAGCGTCCGGCCGCCGCTCCTTCCGGGCGGACGATCCGCACGGACTCGCCCTGCGGCCAAGACCCGAGGGCCGGCAGCCGGCGCAGGTCGGCCGCGAGCACCTGCGGTGCGATGGGGCCGCGGGCCGAAGAGGTTCCGGTCCCGGTCTGCTTCAGGTCGGGGACCTCCCGCACCGGCTCTCCCGGCTTCCAGGGCTTGGAGGGAGGAAGCTTGCGCAGGTCCTTTTCGGTCTCCTCCGGAGGCACCGGCGGCTGGACGGTGGGCTGCGGAGGTTTCTGCTCCTGCGCGGCGAGCGGGTAGGGCAGCGAGCCTGCGATGAGCAGCAACACCAGCGCGGTTCGTGATGTTTGGAGAAAAGCTGAGCGCATATAAAACCTCCTGAAGGGTTCTTCGCCGGCCGCGGCGGATTTCTGACAGGAAGATCGAGGGAGTTCCCCGCCCGGGCATTGCCTCCCGGGCGGGGAAAGAAGAGGAAGGGTTCACTCGGCGAGCAGCACCGGACTCTGGACGGAGTACTCTCTACCGTTCTTGTTAACCATGAAGCTCAGGATCGCCGTCGTATTTCTTTCGAGGGGCAGACCGATGTCGATTGCTTGATCGATCTCAGATCCCGCACAGACCGGGCTCGGGAAGACGACGCTGATCCTCTGCCGGCCGGAGTCATCAGGCCTGTCAACGTCCAGCGTGGCGCCGACCAGGCAACCGTCCCAATCCTTGGGGACGACCCCCATGAGCGTGTAGCTCGTGGATGGCGCGGAAAGCTCCAGGCTCGTTCCAAGGGCAGCAAACTGCCTGGGGGGAGGAATGACCACGCAGTTCGGACAAGGGTTGTCCTCGGGCTGGGGAAAGAGCCACGGCTGGGAAGTGATCCCTGCAAACTGATCCGAAGGACAGAGAGGAGGCTGTGGTGAGGTGCCCTTGTAGAAGAGCCTCTCCGCCTTGCAAGGAAGCGGAATGCTCCGAAGCTCCGAGGTCGCGGGATCGACATCCGCCCCTGCGTCCATTATTATGGACGAAAGAATCGGGCGCTCCTGCCTCCAGGGATAGCAGTTGAATCGAGCCCGACAGGAAGCGTCTGTTGGAGCACAGGCCGCCTCTGCGAGCGCGGAGCAGAGCGAAAGCCTGTGGACCAGAGGACGGCTGACAGCGGAGGGGGTCTCCTCCGCGCCGAACCAGAAGTCCGCCGTCACTCGAGGCACATCCCCGCTCCCATCCAGCACGTCCCCGCTCTTGTCAAGGATCTCCATCACCTGATGGGCGTCGAGGTCCGGGTGGGCATTCCACACCACCGCGGCGATCGAGGAGGCGACGGCTGTGGCGACGGAGCTGCCCGTGTACATCGTCGTGCGCTTGTCCGGATCGAAGGACGCCACCACGGCGTGATCGGCGTAGGCGACTCGCCGCGGCAGACCGTCACGGCGCGCGTTGGCCAGCGGGAAGCCATCGGTCTGCACGCCACCCACAGCGTAGAGCAGGGGACGACTCGGAGGCTCGCTGCAACTCTCCTCCTTACCTCCTCTCTCCCACGCGGCCGGCAGGAGCGGCCCGCTGCCGGGATTGGGGCCATATCTCTGATTGCCCGCCGCGGCCAGCACCAGGGCACCGTAGCCCTCCGCGTACTGCAAGGCGCGGTAGACCGCCTGCGTTCCCGCCCGCATTCCGGCGATCCGCTCCTCGCTGAGCCCGCCGAAAAGCTTTCCGTCCCAGGCCACGGACAGGTTGAGCACGAGATGCTTCTCCGGGCCCTGCCGCCAACTGAAGACCTCGCTGTCGATCGCCTCGGCGAGATCGCTCCAGGTCCCGACGAAGCCCCCCTGCTCTTCGTCGCTTTCGGTGATGGTCAGACTGTCAGGATCGAAGCGGACGATGGGGAGCGCCAGCTGGGTGGTGATCCGGGCGGCGCACCCCTTCTGGGTCTTGGAGTCGCAGACCAGATGCCGGGCGAAATGGGCGAGGGTGTAGCCGTGCTGTGACCTTCTCGGGTCGTCTTCGTTCGGAACGCGGGTCCTGGTCGGCTCGGTGTCCAGGAAGGCCAGGCGCACACCCGGTTGCTTGCCGATCCCGGGCGGAGTCTCCAGATGGCCGGCCTGGGAAAGGAAATGCTCGAAGAGAGGCTTCCAGGTCTTGGCTTCCAGGTCCATGCCGGAAGACGAGAGGGCGGCGCAGTCCTGATCGAACCGCACCAGCTCGGGGCTCACGGCCGGTGGGAACGGCAGGTCTCTCCACGTCTTGGCCGGGTCCGCGATCTCGTACACGCAGAAACGGTTGAGCTCCTGGATCACTTCGGGGTCGGGGACCTGGATGTTCTTGGCGTAGCACTGCTCCAGTAAGCGTTGCTGGCTGGGGTCCTTGCGGCCGAACAGGGGACTGACGCTCCAGCCCGGGACCTTCGGGCACTTGGCGTCGGGGTGGCTTTTGATCCCGATCCAGCGCCATGTGGCGCAGGCTTTCGAGGTGTCGATGGCGGCAGCGATCGGGAGCCGGTTGGCCGGAGACCGCGGGACTGGATAGGTCGCGCAGGCGTTCAGGCCGAGCAAGATCAAGACGGTAATCCAGAGGAAATGCCTTCGCATGATGGGTCGCTCCTTTGACATCGTGGGTCCGTTCATGAACCATGAAGGTCTTCGCCGCTGGAGCGCCATTTCTGACAGGGCGGCCCAGGCGGGCCCGCCTCCTCAGGGCTCGAAAATGCGGAAGCCCGCCCAGTCCGCCTTGGAATTCCTTCGCTGCCAGGAGAGCTGGGCGTGCTGCAAGGCCACGGCGAGGTCCTGCTCGCCGTCCCAATGCCGGTAGAGCTCGGCGAAGAACGCGGGCACCGTGCGGTCATCGGCGCGCCGGGTGGAGGCGATCACCGCCTGCGAACCGGCGAGGAGGAAGGCGTACGCCAGGCCGAGGCTCTCGACGGGAGTCTCGGCGGACGACCGGCCGGTCTCACATCCGGAGAGGACGACCCAGGCCGGCACCCGCTCGAGCGCCAGGAGATCGCCGAGAGTCAACTCGGTCTCCCCGGCGAGGGGCAGGCTGCTCTCCCACCCGCCGAAGCCGGAGAAGATGCCGTGGCCCGCGTAATGCAGGAGGTCGGCGGCGGCGAGCCGGTCCCGCACCGCCTGCGGGGAAGCCTGCTCGGCCTTCAGCTCCTCGGTGATCCAGGGCCGGACCTGATGTTGCAAGGCGTCCTGGACCATCCGTGCCTCGACGAGCGTTCCCGGCAGGTCACCCTGCGGATCGGCCACCAGGAGGGCGTGCCGTTCGTGCGGTTGGCCGGGAGGCGCGGGAAGGTCGAGCCCATAGGCCACGGGGCACTTGGCCAGGAGCACGTCCATGGCGAACGGCAGCTCGTGGAAGTCGACGCTCTGGAGTGGGCCGCTGGCCAGGATCCGGATCTTCTTCGCCTTCTCGATCGAGGTGCGGAACGGGACCAGCAGCCGCTCAGCCAGCTCCTCGGGCCGGGAGAGAACGCCCGGCGGCAGCTCGAAGCGGTGCACTGCCACGGTCTTGCCGTCCGCGGCGAACCCCACCCAGCCATCAGGAAGCGGATGGTAGGCGAGGATCAGCTCTCCAGGACTTGGCGGGCGTGGCGGTGCCTCTCTCGGCGGGTCTCCGAGGACCAGGAAAGCCTGGTCCAGGAGCTCCTTCACTGCCTCCGTCTCCGCCTTTCTCGCGGCTTGCTCGCGGGAGAGCTGATCGAGGGGCAGCTTCCAGTCGTCCTTCGCCCGCTCCTCGAGGACTGCTCGCTTCTCCTGATACTTCGCCAACAGGCCGTCCCATCGGGCTCGCTGGTCCGGCGTCAGGTTCGCCAGACGGTCGCTGCGCTCCAGTTGCCGGAGCATCCGTGAGCGGGCGTGGCGCGCCACGTCCAGGGCTTCCGCGTTCCGGCCCTGCCGGAGGAGGGTGTCGACGTGCAGGCTCACGACGGCCTGGCGCGTGGCCATGAAGGTTTCTCGTCCTGCGTAGAGGGGGATCTGGAGGCTCTGCTCGTCCAGCAGGGCCTCGGCCTTCTGGAGGGCTTCCAGGGCCGCGGTCAGATCCCCTAGGTCCTGGTGAGACCGCGCCTGCCCGAAAGCGGCCCGCAGCCGGCCGTCGGGAGAGCTTGTCGCAAGAGCGAGCTCTTCGAGCCGCTGAAATCCGCGCAATGCCTCCTCGCGCTGGCCGTCCTGCAAAGCGATTCGCGCCTCCAGGTCGAGCCACCAGAGCTTTTGGTAAAGAGGCGCAGCCGGCGCGAGATTGTGAGCCTGAGCCAGCACGTCCTTTGCCTGCTGTACTCGCCGTCCCTGGAGATGAGCGAGGGCCAGATTGATCAGGAGATTGAATTCTTTATCCCCCGTGAACCGATCGCAGGTCTTGTACGTTGCCAGCGATCTCTCCAGAAGGGACGTGGGATCCGCGAAGCTCTCGCCGGCCTCGCAGGCCAGCAGCGCGGACCAGGCCTGGTTGTTGAGGAGCTGGGCCTTTTCACAGGGAGTTGCGATCTTAGGCGTCGGACCCAGGCTCTCGAACAGCTCGGCGGCCTCGCGGAAGCGCCCCAGCTTCCCCAGGAGCAGTGCCAGCGTCTGTTTGGCTGTCCACTCACGGTATCCATCCCATAGCACCCGCTCCGCAATTTCCACGGCCCTTTGGACTGCGGCCAACGCCAAACGATAATCTCCCTCTTCCCTGGCGAGAAGCCCGCGGTAAAACTCCTCGTAATAGCGAGATTCAGCAGGTGCCTTGGGAGGAAGCGAGAAGCGGTCCAGCGTCGTCCGTACCTCGGTGAAACGGCGATTCTCGATGAGGCCCATCAAGGGGGTGATCGCCTTGTTGACCTCCCGGATCACGTCGCGGGATGCCGCTCGCTCCGGTCCCAGATCCAGGAACCACGTCGCCCGCCGGCCCGCCGCCTCGACGAGCACGTCCACCCTCTTCGCCTCAGGAGGAATCTTTAGAGAGAACCGCTGCCCGTCCTGGATGAGTTCGCCATCGGTAGCGATCCGCTCGCCTCCGGCCCGGATCTTGATGTGCGCCTCTGGCGGAGTCTCCAACCAGAGAAATAAACTCCGGCTCGGGTGGAGGACGCATATGGGACCCGGCATGAGCACGGCCTTGCAGCCGGCATACTCCACCTCCAGTGGGACCGCGGGCGGCGGCGAGGCACAGGCCGCGATCCCGAAGAGGAGGAGAACGCCTTGGAGAAGGGGAGAGCGGAAGAGGACCATGGCTATGGACCCCGGGATTGAATTCGGATTTCCCTCGGCACGGCCACGCAGTCCCGTTGCCGGATCGAGGCTCCCGGGGAGAGGGACCGCAGATCGGCCGGTTCCGGCAGCTCGCCCCGCCGGCAGACGACGACCCAGAGGGTCCAGGCCCCCGGTTCGACATCGCCGCCGATCGAGCCCTCCATCTTGACCGATCCCTTGGGATCGAACTCGCTCTGGACCTCCAGACTGCGCAGCTCCTGAGCGCGGGAGAGGAAGCACTGCGCCTCCAACCCCTTCGCGGGGGCCTCCGTCTTCTGGCGCAGGATGATCCGGATCGGGTCGCCTGGCGCGAAGCTGCGGACCTGCTCCGCCCCGGGCCGTTCTCCCCGCATCGTGCTGGTGCCGCCCGTAACGTACGGGTCGGCATAGTCGGGGAGCGGCGCCGGTGCGCGCAGGAAAATCATCAGGACGGCGGCCGCCGCGGCCGCCGCCGCGGCGCTCCAGCCGGCGAAGACGGTGCGTCTGGGAAAGGACAACAGCTTCGCCGGCTCCTTCTTCGCGGTCTCGGCTTCCGGGAGGCCCTGCGCCCGGATCGCCTGCACGACGCTGGCCTGAAATTCGGGTCCGAGCGGCCGGAACGCCTCGTAGGCCTCGCGGGCTTCCGTGGAGGTCTCGGCCAGGGCGCGCAGCTCCGCCTCTTCCGCGGCGGTCAGCGTGCCGGCGGCCAGGCGGTCCCAGCGCTCGTCGAGCCGGTTGCGCTCTTCATCCTGTTTCTCCCGGTTCACCTGTGCCAGCTCTCGTAGCCAATGCTCGTCGGTCATACACTGCGGCCCCTCAAAGGTCTTCGTTGGTCGAGACGGGTTTCTGACGTCTCGTCGAGCAGCCGGCAGGCCAGGCGGCGCAGCCGGCTTCGCCATGCATAGACGGCGTCGGGGCTCATGCCCGTCTGCCGGGTCACCTCCTCGCACGGCAGCTCGCGCAGGAAGAGGAGGTCGAAGAGATGCCGGCCCTGAGGGCTCAGCTCCTCGGTGAGGCGGTCGAGGAGGAGCTGGAGCTGCTCGCGCGACGCGGTGACCTCCTCGGGTCCGCTCTCCGGGGCCGCCTGATCGAACTCCTCGGGAAGGGTGGGGTCTTCCTTCCACGGGCTCCGCCTGCCGCTGCGCAGGATCGAGGCCGTCTGCCGCTCCGCCACGAGCCCGACGAAGTTGGGGAGGCTCAAGCCCCGTTCCGGCTGCCAGCTCCGCAGCACTTTTCCCCCGTCAGCGAACAGGACGAGGAAGATCTCCTGGGCGAAGTCTTCGACCTCCTGCCGGATGTCGCGTCCGGCGGCCGTGCCCGTGCGCCGCAGGAGGAGGCCACGGGCCACCCGGCTCTGGATGACGGGCGTCAGCGCCTGGACGAGCCGGGTGAGCGCGGGCTCGTCTCCGGCCAGCGCCCCCCGTACTTCGTCCTGCATCGCCTCGTCGTCCATCTTCCCGTACTTTCGAGGATGATATCTATTATAGATCCAGGACGCGGAGCGCCGACGTGGGAGGGAATCGGTATGATCCCGGAGGATGTCCCCTCTGAAACGACTCCTGGCCTGGACCGTCCTCCTGACGGTCGCCTCCCCCGCCCTCGCGGACCGGGTCCGCATCCTCGCGACCGACCGCGAGGCGGCGGAGGCGCGAGTGGAGATGGTGCTCGGGGCCCGCGAGGAGGTCCTCGCCTCGACGTTCATCTTCGGCGACGACCCGTTCACCTTGACCAGCCTCGCGCTGCTGCGCGATGCCGCCCGCCGGGGCATCCGCGTCCAGCTCCTCATCGACGCCCAGTGGAACAAGGTCCCGCGGACCGTGCAGGCCCACCTGCTGGCCGAGGGGATCGAGATCCGCGAGTTCCACCCCTTCCGCCTCGACAAGCTCCACTGGGTCACCCGGCGGATGCACGACAAGATGGCCATCGTCGACGGCCGCGAGCTGCTGGCCGGGGGACGCAACGTCGAGAGCACCTACTTCGGGTTCGGCCGGCAGATCAAGCGCCGCAACTACGTCGACCTCGACCTCCAGGTGCAGGGCGCCGCGGTCGCCGAGGCCCGGGACTACTTCCTGAAGCTGTGGTCGAGCCGCGAGGTGAAGGCCCTCCGGGCGCGGGCCACGCCCGCCGAGGTCCGGGACGCCGCCGCCCTTCTCGACCGGCAGAAGGCCTGGCTCGACGCGCGGATCGAGGCGGCGCGGAACGATCCGAACCGCTCCCCTCCGGCGCTTCAGGAGGTCGGTCCCGTCCGGTTCCTCCACGATCCCATCGGCCGCAAGGGGCGCGAGCGCGGCGTGGGGCACGAGCTGCGCGACCTGCTCGACGCCGCCCGGGAGTCCGCCATCGTCGAGTCCCCCTATCTCGTCCCCTCGCGGGCCTTCCGGGCAAGCCTGCGGCGGGCCCTCGCCCGGGGCGTGCGCGTGCGGATCCTCACCAACTCGCTCGCCACCACCGACAACCTCTGGCCGCAGGCGGGCTATGTCGGCCACAAGGGCGAGCTCGTGCGCAGCGGCGTCGAGCTCTGGGAGTACCGCGGCCCCGAGTGCCTCCACTCCAAGGCGGCGGTGATCGACGGCGAGACGGTGATCGTGGGTTCCTACAACCTCGATCCCCGCTCGGAGCGCCTCAATACCGAGCTGGCCCTCGTCGTCCGCGACCAGACCCTCGCCACCGAGATGGGGAGCATCCTCGACGAACACCTCGAACGCGCGTGGCGCATCGACGCCCGGGGATTTCCCGAGGGAGCGGAAGAGCGCTACCCCGGCGTTGCCTGGAGCAAGGTGCTCAAGCTCCGGCTCTACCGTCTGCTGGCGCCGTTCATCAAGGGGCAGCTTTGATCATTCGCTGCGCAGCGCCTCCAGCGGATCCACCTCCAGGGCCGCCGCGCCGGCAGCCAGCTCGCCAGGGCCGCGATGGCGGCGAGCGCGGCGGAGATGCCGGCGAAGCTCACCGGATCGTTGGGGCTGGTGTCGTAGAGCACGCTCGCTACCACGCGACCGGCGCCGAAGGAGAACGGCAGGCCGACGCCGATGCCGAGGAGAGCCAGGATCATCCCCTGGCGCAGGACCAGCCGCGTCACGTCGCCGTTCTGGGCCCCCAGGGCGACGCGCACCCCGATCTCCCGCACCCGCTGGCTCACCGAGTAGGAGAGCACGCCGTAGACGCCGATCGATGCCAGGAACAGCGCGATGACACCCGAGAGCGCGAAACCCTCCTGGTCCGTGAAGCTCCGCCCGCTTGTCGGCTGCAGCCCGATCGCCTGGAAGAAGTGGGGCGTCACCCCGGTGTAGAAGACGTTCGGCTCCTCGCCGCGCGGGAAGTCCTTGCCCTCGACCAGGATGCGCCCGGAGCCGCCGCCGCCGCCCAGGGAGATGTTGTTCGACGCCGAGACGGTTTCGATCCCCGGGACGGTCTCCACCCGCCGCACCACGTCCTGCACGCGGCGGCTCATCTCCTCGTCCTCCTCGTAGCGGCCGGCGGGCATGTAGAACCGCATGGTCATGAGGCGCGAGGTGTCGAAGCCGCCCTTCTCCTCCTGGAGCTTGAGGAAGCTGCGCACGAACAGCGAGGCGCTGATCAGCAGGACGAGCGAGAGGGCCATCTGCGCCACCACCAGGGCACTGCGCAGCCAGTTGCGCCGCAGGCTCCCGCCCGCGCCGCGGCCGCCCTCCTTCAGGGTCTCGTGCAGGTCGGCCTTGAGCGCTTGGACGGCCGGCGCGAGCCCGAAGAGCAGACCGGTCACCACGGCGACGCGTTGACCAGGATGGTTAGCCCTCGCCAAGCTCGTCGTACCAGCGACGGGCTTCCAGAAGGTCGAGCTTCGCCCTCCGGCGGAGAACGACCCTCAGGCGCCGGGCCAGAGCTCGGCCTTGACCTTCTCCCAGGGCTCCTCGTCGTCTGGGTTTCGGTCGAGGTCCTCCAGGCGTTCCTTGAGGATCTCTCGCTGCCAGTCAGGGATGGAGAGGAAGCGAGCCTCTTCTTCGGGCTCGACGCTCTGCCAGAGGATCTCGGCGATCTCGAGGCGCTCCTCAGGGGGAAGCTTGAGGAGCTCTTCAACGGCAATCTTCGTCATACGCTCTCGATTCTACCTGAGGTCTGCCCTCTCAGGCCGTGCCTCTCAGCCGCTCGCTTCTTTGCCCCTATCCTCCCTGGACCAACCCTTTGAGCGTCGGATCCCCCGGAAACCGCGCCATCGCGTAGCGCAGCAGCGACGACGCCGAGCGCTGATCGTTGAGGATGCGCAGGGTCTTGACCGCCTCGGCGTAGGCTACGGGGGTGGGGTTGGCGTCCACCATCCGCTTGAGGGTGGGCCCCACTTCGCCGGCGCGGCCGGTCAGCGCGTAGAGGATCGCCAGGTTGGAGTAGGCGCGGACGCTGTCCGGGAAGACCTCGATCTCTTTCTTGAAGGAGGTCTCCGCCCCCGCGGCGTCGCCGAGGTCGGCCAGCGCCTTGCCACGGATCAGGGCGAGCCCGCGGATGAGGTCGCGGTCCTTCTCCTGCCGCTGATTGAAGGCTTCCTCCGCCTGGCGGATCAGCTCCAGGGCGCCCTGGTGGTCCTTGCGGCCGTTGAGCACCTCGGCGAGGGTGATCATGGGGCCGATCCGCAGACTCTCGTCCTCCATGGCCGTGCGCGCCTCCCGCTCCGCGGTGCCGAGGTCGTCGCGCCGCAGCGCGATCTGCGCCAGCAGGCCGTGGGCGAAGGACGGATGGGTGACGAGGGCCATCTTCGCGTGGGTCTCCGCCTCGTCCAACCGGCCGAGGTCGTAGTACAGCGAGGCCGCCGCCACCGCGACCTGCGGCGAGCCGTTGGAGATCTTGAGCGCCTCGCGGTAGGCGGCGAGCGCCTCGTCGGACCTGCCCATCTTCTGGAGCGCGCGGCCCAGGTACTCCCAGGCGTCCACCATCTTCGGGTTCTCGTCGATCACCCGGCGGAAGGCGGCGGCGGCCGCGGGGAACGAGCCGGAGCCCAGGAGCTGAAACCCACCCTTGAGGTCCGCGAGCGAGCCGATCTTGCTCTTGGGGTCCGGCAGCGGGCCCTCTGTCGGACCGGCGCCCGAGCCGACGTAGCCGAGCGCCAGCATGGCCTGGCGCGTCTCCTCGTCCACGGCGGCCGGCGGCGCGAGGCGCCGGTCGTACCCTTCCAGCTCCTTGCGCATCGCGGCGAAGGCACGCCGCTCCTGCCGCAGGACGTTGACCCTCTCCCCGGGGTCCTTCTGCCGGTCGTACAGCTCGGGGTCCGGCCCCTCGATGTAGTGGTGCTTCTCGTCGATCAGCGAGAACAGCTCGCTCCAGCCGAAGTGCAGGCGCGGATAGAAGGTCTCGGAGTAGATCCGCCGCGCCGGCGCGTTGTCGGCGAGCAGCGAGAGGCCGGTCATCTCCTTCGGCACGGAGAGCTCGAGGAGGCCGAGGAGCGTGGGCGCCACGTCGAGCAGCTCCACCGGCCGCGCCGTGGTTGCTCCTGCGCGCTGCGCCTCCGGCAGCTTGACGATCAGCGGCACGTGGATGGCCTCGTTGTAGAGCAGCACGCCGTGCTCCTCCTCGCCGTGATCGTTCAGCCCCTCGCCATGGTCGGAGAGGAGGACGACGACCGCCCGGTCGTAGACGCCGAGCGCCTTCAGCTCGTCGATCAGCTCGCCCACGATGTGGTCCGCCATGGCGATCTCGCCGTCGTACTTCGCGGCGTAGCGGGAGGCGTACGGCTCGGGCGGCGCGTAGGGGGTGTGGGGCTCGTAGATGTGGAAGAAGAAGAAGAACGGCTTGTCCTTGACCGAGCGCAGCCACTCCCGCGAGACCTTCAGGGTCTCGCTCCCGGGCCGCTGCAGGCCGCCGAGGCCGGTGTTGGTGCGGAACTCGATTGAGTCCTCGTAGAAGTCGAAGCCGGTCGCGAGGCCGGTCTTGCCCTGGAGCACGTAGGCGGAGACGGCGCCGCCGGTGGCGTAGCCGCCCTTCTTGAGGATCGCGGGAAGGAACGGCATCTCGCCGCCCTCGATCTTCCCCGCGTCGAGCTTGTAGCCGACGTTGTCGCGCACGCCGTGCCGGGCGGGCAGGACACCGGTCAGCAGCGTGGCGTGGGACGGGAAGGTGAGCGGCGTCGTGGCGTAGGCGCGCTCGAACAGGATGCCGTCCCGCCGCAGGGCATCCAGGGCCGGCGTCTCCACCCCCTGGTAGCCGTAGGCCGGCAGGTGGTCCGCCCGCAGGGTGTCGATGGAGATGAGGACGACCGGCGTTCCCTTCGGGATGTCCGGCGCCCCGCCGTCGTTGGAGCGAGAGCAGGCGGCGAGGAGGATGAGCAGCAGGATGAGAAAGGCTGCACGGCTGGGCGGTCTGCCCTTCGAGGCCTCACCCCCTGGCCCCCTCTCCCTGACGGGAGAGGGGGAACGATTCAGAAACGGTCGTACGGTGTAGGGTGCGCTGCGCGCACCTTCAAGGCCGGTTATGGTGCGCACAGCCCACCCTACGGCAATACTGCTGGCCTGGGTCCCCCCTCTCCCGTCAGGGAGAGGGGGCCAGGGGGTGAGGCCTCGAAGGGCAGACCGCTCCATTCGTAAGATGCGTTGAAAATTCATCGCTTCCCCTGGTTCAGAAACGCGCGGGCCTTCGCGATATCGGGGCCGTACCGGGCCGGCGGCGCGCCGGCCGCGAATCGCTCCAGGGCCTTGCGCGCCTGCTCCACGCGGCCGCGCTCGGCGGCCTTGGTGCCGAGGTTCCACAGGGCGTCCCAGAGGTCCGGCTGCAGGTCCACGGCCTTCTGCCAGGCGTCGAGCGCCTCGTCCTTCTGCCCCAACTGATAGAGGGCCACGCCGAGGTCGTTCCAGGCCCGGGCCAGCCGCGGATTGAGCCGCAGGGCCTGGCGCGAGCGGTCGCGCGCCTGCGCCCAGTGGCCGAGGCGCAGCTCCACGAGCCCGAGCTGCTCGTAGGCCTTGGGGTTGTCCGGGTCCGCCTTGAGCGCCCGCTGCAGGACCTCGAAGGCCTCCTTCTGCCGGCCGGCTTCCGAGAGGGCCAGGCCGTAGGCGTTGAGCGATTGCGGGTCGCCGGTTGCGGCCAGCGGCCGGAGGATCTCCACCGCCTCCCCTGCTCGGCCCGCCTCGGCGAGGGTGAGGCCGAGCTGCCGCAGCAGCGAATCCGAGACGGCGCCCAGGCTCCGCGCCTTCAGCATCACGTCCAGGGCTTCCTGCGCCCGACCGGCCTGCAGCAGCGCCTGGGCGAGGAGCGAGTGGCCCAGCGACATCGAGGGCCGGGCCGCGACCAGCTCTCGCGTCAGGCGGATCGAGTCGTCGAGCCGCCCCCGCATGTAGAAGTCGATCGCCTGGTGGACCTTGTTGTCGAGGCCGATCAGCCGCTTGGGATCATCGTCCGGCCCGTAGCTCTCCTTGACACCGGCTGATCCCGTAAGGTAGCCGAGGCTGCGCAGCCGCGCCTCGTCCTCGGGCTTCAGGTCCTCCCGCCGCGGCGGCCAGGCCGACTCCTTCGGCAGCGCGGCGAACACCCCGCGCGCCGCCGCCCGCTCCCGGTCGATCAGGTTGCTCGCCTCGCGGGGGTCCCGCGGCAGGTCGTAGACCTCCGGCAGCGGCAGGGCGATGAACTTCCTGCCGCCGCGCAGGAGCCCGCGCAGAGGCGCCCAGCCACGGTTCAGCGCGGCCGAGAGGGCCTCGAAGTAGGAGTCGCCCGCGTCCGGCACGGCGGGCGCGAGGAGCGACCGGCCGGGCCGGCGGGGCCCTGCGGGAGCCTGCACCCCGGCCGCCTGGAGCACGGTCGGAAAAACGTCCACGTGCCGCGCGGACCGCGCGTCCCGGCCCGGCGCCACGCCCCGGCCCCACAGCACCAGCGGCACCTTGAGCGTCGCCTCGTAGGCGAACAGGCCATGCGTCTGCTCGCCGTGATCGCCCAACCCCTCGCCGTGATCGCTGGTGACCACCACCAGCGCCGGCTTCTCCTTGCCGTCCAGGAACGGCCCGATCAGCGGACCCAGGAAGGAGTCGGTGGCGGCCACCTCGCCCAGGTAGGGATTGTCCTTGTACTTCGCGGCGAAGGGCTCCGGCGGATCGTAGGCCGCGTGGGGATCGTAGAGGTGGACCCAGAGGAAGCGGGGCTTCCCCTTCTGCTGGCGCCACCAGGCCAGGGCGAGCCGCACCACCTCGTCGCCCCGCCGTTCGGCGAAGACGAACTTGTCCTCGTCCGTGCCCTTGGGATAGCGGTCGTCGTACATGTCGAACCCGTGGTCGAGGCCGAACTGCGAGTCGAGGGGAAACGCCCCCACGAACGCGCCGGTGGCATAGCCCGCGCCGTGCAGCACGGTCGCCAGCGTGGGGATCGCGGGCGAGAGCCGGAAGCCGCTGTTGTCGCGGATCCCATGCTGGAACGGATAGAGGCCCGTCAGGATGTTCGCGTGGGAGGGCAGCGTCACCACGTTGTGGGCGTGGGCGTTGGTGAACACCCGCCCCTGGGACGCCAGACGGTCGAGCACGGGCGTCTGCACCCGCTTGCCGCCGGCGAACCCCGGCGCGTCGGCACGCAGGGTGTCGATGGTGATGAGGACGACGTCGCCCCGGGAGGCGGGCCGCGCCGGGGCCTTCGCGGGGGGCGCCGCGGCCACGAGCAGCAGGCCTGCCAGCGCGGCGACCGCCGCGAGACTCCACTTCGACATGGCGGGGATTGTAGCAGGAGGGCCTCATCCCCCTGGTCCCCCTCTACCCGCTGGGGGAAAAGAGTCCGCTCGGAAGCTCCCCCACAGGGTAGCCTTCCAAAGCGGCCGCCGCGGGCCGGCAGCTTCATGCGCGGGTCTTCCATTGCCACAGCCCGGCGGTGGTCGCGCTCGGCAACCGGTGACCTGTTTGACGCGCCACCAGAACGATCTGACCGCGGTGATGAGCTTCGTGCGCCACGAAGTAGGTCAGTACATGCCCAAGGTCAAGAGAGAGATCGCGCCATACGTAGCCTTTCGACGGCGGGACTCGGCCGTCTGCCGCAAAGCCTAGCTCGAGAAGCGCCTCGATCCCGGTGCTACCCCGTTTCAACGCGGTAGCGAGTCTCCCTCATTCACTCCCTTCTGCTGGTCAACGACCTGTTGGTCGATCTGCAAGAACTCGACCGGTGCACCATCTGAAACGATGAACGCCACTCTTATTCCCGGAGATGGACTGTTCGGCTCGATCAAAACCTGCTGACCTTGGAGGGCTACCTCAAGGTCATCGACTTCAAAAGCGACGTGGGGAACCAGTTTGACCAGCTCCGGAAGAGAGCACTCTGGCTCAAATCGCATCCACTCTATTCCATAAGGGCTCGACTCATAGCCCGAGACATACATCTTGAAATGCGGCAAGTAGCGTTCACCCTCGCGGGGTGTAGTCGTGGGGATGCCAAGATGATGATAGCGTCTCATTGTGATGTTGCGAAAAGCGCTTTCATGCCGTATAGCGCGACAGAATCTCACCGGCCTTCGTTGCCAGCAGCCGCCTCCGGTCCTTTCCGCGCGGCTGGCTCCAAGGTTAGAGTGGTTCCTTTTCTCTCTGGCGATGAGAGGCGAGCCCCAATCGGCGCCTGAAGCCCCTTTGTCAGAGTCCAGTTTGCCAGAGACGGAGCGGGGCGCCAATCGAAAGAAGCGCCACACCGGTGATACCAGGGCTCGCTCCGCTCAGACGAAAGCCCGTTCCGGTCAAACGGAAGCTCGCTCCGCTCAAACGGAAACCCGCTCCGCGGAGCGGACGGCTCGTTCCGAGGAACGGAAGTCTCCTTCCTCGGAACGGGAGTCCATTTAGCCGGAATGGAAGGCTCGTTCCGCGGAGCGGGACCCCATTCGAGCGGAACGGAAAGCTCGTTCCGCGGAGCGAGCTTTCATTCGACCGGAACGGAGAGCTCGTTCCGAGGAGCGTGACCCCATTCGAGCGGAGCGGAGGTCCGTGCCGATCAGCAGCCGTTTTCTCAGCGGGGAGCGGCTCCAAGACCAGGGTTGCTCCTTTTCCGGATTAGGTGGCAGCGCGCAGGTGTCTCGGACGAGGCTCCCATCACCGCTGGCCGGTAGGGCCTACCCTCGCAGCCCGTGGACGATCGGCTGCAACCGCTCCACCAGCGCCGGCAGGTCGATCAGCTCCAGGCCCATCCCCGCCAGCGGGTTGAATCCGGCGCCGTCGCCGTGGTGGGGCTCGAAGCGCTGGACGACGCGGGCCCGCACCAGCACCGGCTGGGAGAAGGGAGCGGGCGGGAACAGCTCGACGCTGACCGTCTCCTGCAACCGCGCCGGGTAGAGCGTCGAGACGAACAGCCCGCCTTGCAGGATGTCCCGCCGGTAGACCTCCAGGAACTCGCCAGGATTGGAGAAGTGCACGCTGAACGTACCCCCCGTCGCGGCGGCTGGGGTCCCGGCGGTGGTCGGGGAGGAGACAGGCGAGCGGACCGGCTCCCGCGCGGCCTGCCGGAAGGGGGACGGCGCCGGAGACAGAGGTGGAGTCGGAGGCGTTGAAATGATGGTGTGCTCCGCGGCCCGGGCCGCGGGCTCGGTGATGGGAGGCGGCGGAGAAGACGGCGCGGCCGGCGCGCGGCCGGCGCTCTGGGGGATCTCCTCGGTCTTGCCGCGAGCGTCGGGGATCACCTCGCTGATCAGCTCCTCTACCGAGAGGAAGCGCACGCCCATGCCCGACTCGTTCAGGCGCGCCAGGTCGCTGCGGATCTTCCGCGCGTGGGCCACCATCCCCTCCAGCATGAAGCCGCGCTCGCCGATCACCTCGATGCGGATGCGCGAACCCGAAGGCATGGGGCTGTTGGTGGCGACGAACATCCCCGTCATCGAGATGTTGGTCGTGTAGCCGACGTAGGTGGTGGGCTCACCCTGCTTCCAGAAGTGGACCTGGACCCGGCGGGGTCGGCGGAGGGCGCGGCGGCGGGACATGGACAACTATTCTATCCTGACACTACGATCTCTCCCGTCATGGGCACGCCCGCCACGACCTCGGCCGTCTCGATGACGGTAGCCGCCTGCGCCGCGGGCGGCGCGGTGCGCCTGGAGAGCCGGCCGCGGCCGGAGCCCGGGCCGGGCGAGATGCTGCTCCGCCTCCGCTGCGCCGGCCTGTGCGGCACGGACCTCTTCAAGCTGCGCCACGGCACGGCGCCCGAGGGCTCGGTGCTCGGCCACGAGGTGGTCGGCACGGTCGAGGCTCTGGGCACGGGGGCCACTGGGTTCGCGCCGGGGGACCGCGTCGTGGTGCCGCACCACGCCGCCTGCGGCGAGTGCGACCTCTGCCGCCGCGGCAGCGAGCCGCTCTGCCCCGCCTTCCGCGAGAACCTGCTCGTGCCCGGCGGCTTCAGTGAGTGGGTGCTGGTGCGCGAGCGCGCCGTGCGCGACGCCGCCTTCGGCCTGCCGCCCCACCTCGCGGACGAAGCCGCCGTGTTCCTGGAGCCCGCCGCCTGCGTGCTGCGCGGCGTCCGGCATGCGCGGCTGCCCGAGACCGCGCTCGCCAGCCCCTCCCCCGGCTGCGCCGCCGTCCTCGGCGGCGGCAGCATGGGGCTCCTCCACCTCCTGGTCCTCAAGGCGGTTCACCCGTCGCTCCACGTCGCCGTCGCCGATCCGCTGACCGAGCGATGCGAGCTGGCCTGCCGGCGGGGCGCCGACGCGGCGGCGCCCCCCGGCGCGGAATTCGGGGCGGTGCTGGGTGAGCTGTCGAACGGCCTCGGCGCGGACGCCGTCTTCGACACGGCCGGCGGCGCCGGCCCGCTGGAAGAGGCGCTGGCGCTCTGCCGCCCCGGCGGCGCGGTGGTGCTCTTCGCCCACGCGGGGGTGAGCGAGCGCGCGGGCTTCGACCTCAATGCCTTCTTCAAGGGCGAGCGGCGGCTGCTCGGCACCTATTCCAGCTCGCCTTCAGAGCAACGGGAGATCTACCGCCTGCTCGTGACGCGGCGCCTCGATCCCTCCCCTCTCGTCACCCACCGGCTGCCGCTCTCCCGCTTCGAGGAGGCGGTGGCCCTCGCCCGCGAGCGGCGGGCGCTCAAGGTGCTGCTGGTCCCCGACGGGGAGGCCCGGTGAGCTCCGCCCCCCTCCTGTCCTCCCTCCGGCCCGCCGGCCCCCGTCCGCGGGTGGAGGGACGCGCCACCCAGTCGACCGCCTTCCTGGTCGGTCCGGAGCGGCTGGAGATCCGCGAGGTCTCCGTCCCCGATCCCGGTCCAGGCGAGTTGCTGCTGCGCATCGGCGCCGCCACCACCTGCGGCACGGACCTCAAGGTCTTCCAGCGCGGCGGGCATCCGCGGATGCTCAGGGCGCCGACCCCCTTCGGGCACGAGATGGCGGGCACCGTGGCCGCGGTGGGGCCGGAGGTCGAGCGCTGGCGGGTGGGCGACCGCGTCGTGGTGGCGAACTCCGCGCCGTGCGGCGTCTGCGAGTGGTGCGCGCGGGGACGCGAGAACCTGTGCGCCGACCTCCAGTACCTGAACGGCGCCTTCTCGGAATACCTGCTCGTGCCCCGGCGCTTCGCGGCGGTCGGCACCTACCGCCTGCCGGATCCACTGCCCTTCGAGATCGCCGCCCTGGCCGAGCCCCTCGCCTGCGTGCTGCACGGCCTGGAGATCTCGGCGCTCGAGCGGGCGTCCGAGATCGTGGTCTACGGCGGCGGCCCGATCGGACTCCTCTTCGTGGACGTGCTCGCCAACTCCCCGGCCGACTTTCCCGCCGGCGGCGAGCACCACATCGTGCTCGCGGACCCGAACCCCTCGCGCCTTGAGGTGGGACTCACGATCGGCGCGGACGAGGCCGTCCAGGTGGGCCGCGACGGCGGCGAGGCGCCCCGCCTCTGCGGACGCTCCCGCACCCGCGACGGCTTCGACCTCGCCATCGAGGCCACCGGCTCCCCCGCCGCCTGGCAGGACGCCCTCGCCTCGGTCCGTCCCGGCGGCCTGGTCCAGCTCTTCGGCGGCTGCCCGCCCGGCACCACCGTCCCCCTGGACACCCACCATCTCCATTACTCCGAGATCACGGTCAAGAGCGCCTATCACCACCGCCCGGCCACCTTTCAGCGCGCCCTCGATCTGCTGGCGGGCGGATTGCTCCACCCCGAGTCACTCCTCTCGGCCGAGCGTCCCCTGGCCGAGCTCGAAGCCGCCCTGCGCAGCATGCGCCGGCGCGAGGCGCTCAAGGTGGTGATAAGGCCGTAGGATTACGAGATTCCCAGTTGTCCCTGGAGGGAGGACAGACGATGCGCGAGAAGCTGAACCGCCGTGAGCTCATCCGCGCCGGCGCCGTCGCCGGCTTGGCCGCGGCCATGCCCAAAGCGTTCGGGCAGGCCCCGGCGGTCATCGCCCCGAAGAGCGCCAGGCCCGTGGTCATCTCCTCGGCCAACGGCAACGTCTACAAGAACGGCGGCGACGTGACCTGCGTCCAGAAGGCCTTCACCCTGATCACCCAAGGTTCGGACGTCCTCGACGCCCTGATCGCCGGCGTCAACATCGTCGAGCTCGACCCGGAAGACGACAGCGTGGGCTACGGCGGCCTGCCGAACGCCGATGGCGTCGTCCAGCTCGACTCCTCGTGCATACACGGCCCCAAGAAGCGGGCGGGAGCCGTGGCGTCGCTCGAGGGCGTGCGCACTCCGTCGCTCGTCGCCAAGGCGGTGATGGAGAACACGGACCACCACCTGCTGGTCGGCAAGGGCGCGCAGGACTTCGCCCGCAACTTCGGGTTCCGCATCGAGGACGACCTCAACACCGAGAAGTCACGCCGGCTCTGGCTCGAATGGAAGCGCCGCACCGATCCCGGGCACTACCTCGATCCGAAGGAGCGCGCCGAGGCGGGTCTCCGCGCGGCCCTGCAGATGGCCCGCGAAGGGCTCGTCGATCCCGAGCACCTCTGGGGCACCATCAACTGCGACGGCGTCAACGCGAAAGGCGAGATCTGCGGGGTGACCACGACCAGCGGCCTGGCCTGGAAGATCCCCGGCCGCGTGGGCGACTCGCCGATCCTCGGGGCCGGCCTGTACGTCGACGGCGCGGTCGGGGCCGCCGGCTCGACCGGACGCGGCGAAGCCAACCTCTACAACCTCTCTTCGTTCCTCGTCGTCGAGGCCATGCGCCGCGGCGCGCACCCGAAGGACGCCGGCATGGAGGCGCTCAAGCGCGTCGTCGCCAACACCGTCGAGAAACGGCTGCTCAACGACCGCCGGCAGCCCAATTTCGGGCTCAACTTCTACGTCCTGAACGCGAAGGGCGAGCACGCGGGGGTCTCGATGTATCCCGCGAAGTACGCGGTCTGCACCGAGAACGGTCCCCAGACCCTGCCCACCGAGGCGCTCTTCGAAGGGAAGCCATAATGCCGGACGCAAGAGGCTGTCCAGGTCTTCCATCACGGCTTGGCTTTGGGCTTGGCTTTGGGTAGTTCGCAGCCGAAGATCAGGAATACAGGTCACCGTCCTTTACTTTCTGATCGCTTTCATCCCCTTCATCTCCAAAAACCTCTCGCCGCATGTTCTGATAGATCTGGACATCAAGCCTCAGTGTCTTGGGTTCGCCGGGGCATGGGGGACGGCCATCAGCAACCCGAAAATAAGCCACCATGGCATCGATGACTGGTTTCGTGCTGACTAGGACACTCTGGAACCTGGCGGTTTTGATGGACAGTTCATATTCACGCCGAAGCTTTTTAGCCTCCTCTGTATCTCCCATGGCTTCACGTTCCTTGGCTTGCCGCAGCTTCGCCTGACCCTCGATGAACTTGGTGTAGGCGTCCTTGCGGATATCGAGCAGACGATTTTGATACTGGAGTTTAACATCGGAAGCATACTTCATCTGACCTGTAATCAGGCCAAGCAGAAAACCAAGGATCGCTGTGGTCACCGGCATATAATCCTTCGCTACGCCGTAAAGGCTCTTCTTCTCCTTCGCCGCCTCTGCCATTTCCGCCCCTTCCTGCCTTGACCTCAGCGTGGAAATTCAGGCCTGCCGGCTGAAGGCCACCTTCTGCCGGATCGCACCCAGGTGGTAGGCCATGTGGGCGACGGCGCCGGCGGCGCCTCCCATGGCCTCGACGCTGGAGGAAGCGTGGGCCTCAATGGCCTGCCGGAGGTCGCGGTATCCCTTCTCTAATTCCTCCAGCAGGCGGGCCCACGCGGCGGCGTCCACGGTGGTGACGCTCCAGCTCTCGGCCCAGTTCCGCCGGCTCCGGTCGCCGCGGATCCATGCCGACGAGGCTTCCAGGGAAAAGACGACGTGGTGGGCATGGGCCGCGATGGTCGTGCCGCCCGTGGGACGCGAGGCCTCGGCGGCGCTCAGCTTGCCCAGCGTGCCAAGCAGGCCTGCGTCAGCCCCGTGGTCGGTGAAGTAGCTCCAGCGCTCGGCGCCCTCGAAGGCTTCGCAAAGGACCGCGAGCAACTGGCCGATCGTCGCCTCCATGGACAGGTCGGGCATGTCTCCTCCTTCGCAGCAGGTCGGGTTTATACCACGGCCCGGCCGCTGGCCGGGGGAACCGCGTCTGACGGAGATTGTCATCGCCGGCGGGCAGGTTCTGTCACCGTCGGACCCGCGCCGGATCGGCCACACGACGGGCGCGGCACCGGTCCCGCGAATGGCATCGTGCTCGCATCGGTGAGCTGCGTTCCAGGGGCGGAGCCGCCGAAGCCGCACCGCGGCTTGACTCTGGCCGAAGATATAGCCATAGTTGAATTTGGCTTTCCAGCGCAAGGAGGCAGCTATGAGCTCGACTCGTAGGTCCCAGGTGTGTCTCGCCGTCCTTCCCCTCCTGACCCTCCTGGCCCTCGGCTGCAACGGCGGGCACTCCCCCACCGAACCGCTCGCTCAGCCCCAGCCCAAGGCGGCGGCCGTTTCCACGGCTGCGGGGCAGAGCGCACCGGCCGCAGGCGTCGACGAAGGCTCCACGGAGGGTCTCCGCCCCGGCGCCGCCCGGCTGGCGGCCCGCGCCGGCCAAGCCCGGCCGACAGCGACCGAGGGCACAGCCCCACCCGTGGATCCGTCGGGTACCGTGGCGGAGGCCGCGCGCGGCGGCAACGGTCATGGCAACGGCGGGGGCAACGGCGGCGGTCCTGGCAATGGGGGCGGCAACGGCGGCGGGAATGGTGGCGGCGGCCGTGGCGGCGAGCTGGCGCTGGAGATTCATCCCGACGTCTGGAACACGAACTGGGCGCATTCGCAAGGCACGGTCGAAGCCTTCGTCCGCGGCAGGGACGCGGGCAAGATCGACGTCAACTCGGTCGAGTTGGTCGCCGAGAGCGGCGACGCGCTCGCAGCCATCCGCGCCCGCGTGGCCGGCGGTCAGCTCCTGGCTTTCTTCTCCAAGGCCGACGCCTTCGATCTGCTCGGCGACGATGTCCATTCCGGCGATCGCGTTAAGCTGAAGCTGCGTTTCAAGACCGGCGACGAGCAGCGCGAGCTGACCGACACGGTCCGGATCGTCGGTCGCGATCCCAGCGATGACGATGGCAACGATGATGAAGGCGAGCTGCAAGCCAACGTCCAGCCGGACGACTGGAACACCAACTGGGCGCACAGCGCAGGATTAGTCCACGTGTTCCTGCGCGGTCCGGGCCTGGCGGACATCGACCTCGATACGATCCGGCTGGTGGGCGACAAGGCGGACGCCGAGCCGCTCGCGCCGCTCGACGTACGGCGCGTCGGCCATCAGATCGTGGCCCGCTTCGCGAAGAGCGCCGCCTTCAACACGCTGGACGACCCCGATGCCGGGGAGACGCACACAGTGAAGATCCGCTTCAAGAAGGGCGGCACCGACACCGAGCTCTCCGAGGACGTCCGCATCGTCGGGCGGTAGCTCGACAGTTCCCTGGGCGGCAGCGTGATCAGCCCGCGCTGCCGCCCGGCTCGGGATCGATACCCAGCCCGTCGGCGAGCCGGTTGTAGTAGGAAAAGAACCCCGTGATCTGAACGATGTCGTGGATGGCGGTGTCGTCGAAGCCGGCGGCGCGGAGGGCCTCGATGTCGTCCGGGGTCGCGGCGCGCGGGTCGCGGGCGAGGCGGACGGCGAAGTCGAGCATCTGGCGGTCCGCCTCGCTCAGCCCGACGGCGGGCGGGGCCTGGCGGTAGTCGCTGCGCAGGGCGGCCACTAGGGCCTCTCCCCTCTCCCCCTGGTCCGCGACCTCGGCCCGGAGGTCGTCCGCGTGGGCGTCGATTCAGTAGTGGCAGTCGTTGGCGCGGGAGACGGCGACGGCGATCATCTCCCGCTGCGCCCGGCTGAGCGGACTCTCGGGCGAGAGCATCAGAGCCTTGTACAACTCGAGGCCCGCCTGGAGCACGTCGGGCCGCAGGCTCTGGAGGCGCAGGACGTTGAACACCTTGCCGGCGCGCCGGACGGCCCCATCGTAGATCCGCTTCAGGAGCCCGCCGGCGTCCTCCGGGGCGACGGTGCGGATCCAGGCCATGGTGGGATGATACTCTGCCCACAAATCCATCCGCCCGGCGAGGGCCGTAACCAGTTCAAGTGCCCTTTCCCAGGGACCGGGAGCCGCGAGGGCTCCCGGCTTTTTTCGTCTCCTCGGGGACCCTTCACAACTGCCCGGCGAGCAGGTAGCACGCGCGGTCGAAGGCGCGGTGCCAGAGCTTGTAGCCGCGGTCCCAGGACTCGGCTTTCATCTCCTCGCAGTCCTCGAGGTCGTCCTCGAAGGCGGCCTTGAGCTCGGCGGCGATCGCCTCGTCGATGATGCCGACGCCGGCTTCCTCGTTGATGTCGAAGGAGCGGGAGTCGAGGTTGGTCGAGCCGACGTGCGACCACATGCCGTCGATCACCAGGATCTTCTGGTGGATCAGCGTCCTTTCGAAGCAGAAGATCCGCACGCCGGCGTGGAGCATCTCGCTGAAGTGGCGGTGGCCGGCGTGGCTGACGAGCGGGCTGTCGGTGACCTTGCCCGGCACCATGATCCTGACGTCGACGCCGCGCCGGACGGCCCGTTTGAGGAGCGAGGTCGTCTCCGAGTCGGCGATGAAGTAGGGGTTCTGGATCATCAATTCCTTCTGCGCGGAGGCGATCGACATCTTGAACATCAGCTCGAGGTCGGAGACGCCGCCGAGCGGGGCTCCGGCGAGGACGTGCATGCGCAGGTTCCCCTCGGGCCCCAGGTGGGGGAAATACTGCTCCCCGATCAGCACCTCGCCGGTCTCCTCCACCCAGTGCTGGGTGAAGACCGACTGCACGGCGTTGACCACGGGCCCGTGGAGCCGCACGCCGGTGTCGCGCCAGTGCTCCCTGTCCTCGCCGTGGCCCGTCCACAGCCGTGAGACGCCGTGGCCGAAGATGTAGGCCTCGCGGCCGTCGAAGATGGCGAGCTTGCGGTGGGTGCGCTTGTTGAGCTGGCCGATGTCGATCACGCGGATCGGGTGGTAGCGGACGAGCTTGACGCCCGCCTCCGTCACGAGATCGCGAAGGTATCTTTTCATCTTCATCGAGCCCATGGCGTCGACCATGACCCGCACCTTGAGCCCCTCGCGGGCCCGCGCGGCGAAGGCCTGGGCGAGCTCGTCGCAGATGTCGCCGGACCACCAGACGTAGGTCTCGAAGTGGATCGTCTCCTTGGCCCGGGCGATCGAATCGAGCAGCGCGGTGAAGAAGTCGCCGTTCTGGATGATCTCGGCCCGGTTGCCCTCCAGGATGATGGCCTTGGTCATGCCGGCGATCGAGGGGAGCGCCTCCTCGAAGGAGTCGATGTCCGGCACGCGGACGTGGAACTCCCGCTCGCGCAGGTTGTTCCACAGCATCATCCCGAGGATGACGAGGAGCGCGATCAGGGAGACGAACAGCCAGAGGGGGATCTCGATCATGGCTCAGAGCTGCTCGTTGACCATGTAGGAGACCCGGTCCACCAGCTTGTGCCAGAGCGGGCGGCGGTTCCACTCCTCCAGGTTGAGCTGCTTGCAGTCCCTGAGGTCCCTCGCGAAGGCGGCCTCGAGCTGCGCCGCGACTTGCGGGTCGATCAGGCCCACGCTCGCCTCGTCGTTGATGTCGAGCGAGCGGTCGTCGAAGTTGGTGGAGCCGACGTGGGCCCACAGCCCGTCGACGATCATCACCTTCTGATGGCTCAGGGTCCGCTGGTACTCGTAGATCTTGACCCCCTTGCGCAGCAGGTCCTCGAACTGGCGGTGGCCGGCGTGGCGGACGACCGAGCTGTCGGTGATCGGTCCCGGGACCATCAGGCGCACGTCCACGCCGCGCTGGACCGCGCGGCCCAGCAGATCCACCAGCTCGGTGTCGGGGATGAAGTAGGGGTTCTGGATGATCAGCTCCCGCTGCGCCGAGGCGATGGCCAGCTTGTAGAGCATCTCGAGCCGGGAGACGCCGCCGTGGGGGGAGCTGGCCGTCATGTGCGCCCGCACCGGGCCGGCCGGCCCGAGCCGGGGGAAGTACTTCTCCCCCACCAGCACCTCGGAGGTCATCTCCACCCAGTTCTCGGCGAAGACGGCCTGGACGGTGTTGACGATGGGCCCCTGGAGGCGGACGCCGGTGTCGCGCCAGTGGTCATTGTCCTGGCCATGGCCCGTCCATTCCCTGGCAATGCCGTGGCCGAAGACATGGGCCACCCGGCCGTCGAAGATCGCCAGCTTGCGATGGGTGCGGTTGTTGACGAGCCCGAGGTCCTGGATGCGGAAGGGGTGGTAATAGGAGATCCGGCCGCCCGCGCCCACGATCTGCTTGAAGAGATCCTTGTCCCCCTTGGTCGAGCCGGTGGCGTCCAGAGTCAGGCGCACCTCGACCCCCTGCCGGGCCTTGACCGCAAGGGCGTCCGCCAGGCGCTTGCAGACGTCCCCTTCCCACCAGACGTAGGTCTCGATATGGATGCTTTCCCGTGCCCTGGCGACGTCGGCGAAGAGGGCGGGGAAGAACTCGTCGCCGTTCTGCAGCACCTGGACGGCGTTGCCGGCGAGGATCGGCGAGCCGGTGAGGTTGGCGATCGAGGGCAGGGCAGCCTCGAAGCTGGCGATGTCGGGCACGCGCACGTGCGAATCGCGCTCGCGCTGAGTGGACCACAGCAGCAGGAGCAGGAAGAGCACGATGAAGACGTAGATGAAGGCCCCCAGGTAGGAGACCTCGAGGGCGCGCCTCGGCTTGGCTTCACGGGCCGGGGCTGCGGGTTTCTCGTCCTTCTTTCTCAGCGGTACGCTCATGATCGACCTCACCCGGCCCTCTCCTGAAGGAGAGGGGCTTCAGGTTCGCCTTCAGGCCTGCTCGCGGTGCAGCTCGACCAGCACGGGCCAGTGATCGGAGGGTCCCGTCCGGATCACCTGGTAGGAGGCGGTGTTCCAGCCCGGGTCGGCGAAGACGTAGTCGATGCGCTGCCGCATGTAGCGATGGGTGCACGCCACGTCGTCGCCGCACATCCGGAACAACTCCGCCGCCATGAGGGTCCCGATCTCGGGAGCCCCTGGGGGGGCGTTGAGGTCCCCCACCAGGACGAAGGGCCCGTTCGACTGCTTGAGCCGCTCGACGAGACCGGCGATCTGCACACTCCGTGCCGCCCGTCCCCAGCGGCCCCAGGCGGCGAGGTGGGTGACGTAGAAGTCGATCTCGGATCGCGCGACGGCGATGCGGGAGTGGAGGAGCGTGCGGGGCTCGCCCGGGCCGGGCAGGGGGTGGACCTCGGCGGTGCGCAGCTCGCCGCGGGTCAGCACGGCGTTGCCGAACTCGCCGCTGCCCAGCGAGAAGCTCCGGCCGAACCGGACGGACATCCCGGTCAGGCGGGCGAGGAGCTCCGCCTGGTCCTCCAGCCGCGAGTGCTTGGTGCCGCGATGGACCTCCTGCAGGCCTACCACGTCCGGCTCCGCCTCCAGGATGGCGCGGGCGGCGTGCTCCACGTGCCGCCGCGACCACCGCGCGCCGTGCCCCCCGAGGTTGTAGGACATCACCTTGAGGCGGATCTCGGCCATGCGGGAGGGGGATTGCGAAAGATGTGCCGGGCCCTCACTCCCCTGCCCCCTCTCTCCCTGGGGAGGGTCAGTAATGCTGATGCGGCGGCTCGGGCTCGCTCCCGCCCTTCTTCCTGTTCACCTCGTCCAGGACCTGCTTCTTCTTCTCCAGCACCTCCCAGGCGGTCACCCCTTCGACGGTGCCGCGGCCTTCGATCCAGGCCTCGGTGCACTCGCCGCAGCAGGGGCCTTGCTTGCGCACGGCCTCGCGGCAGTGGCACTCGCCGTACCTAAGGAGGCACTCGGTGCAGGGCGGATGGACGCAGCAGGCGTACTTGCCCTTCTCGGCGAGGGTGGCCTTGACCTCCTCCACCTCGCCGCGGATGCGGGCGACCTGGCCGTCTGCGGTCAGCTCGCTGAACTCGCCGGAGGGCCGGACAACGGACGGCGCGGCGTGGTCGTGGCCCTCCCCGGCGGCGGTCTGCCCGTGCTGCGCCTGGTAGGCGGCGCAGGCCGCGAGGAGGAGGGCGAGCGAGAGGCCGAGGAGACGGACGAGCGGGTTGCGGGACATGGGACTGCCTCCATCAGAAGCCGAAGTCGCGGACGATGTTGAAGCCGAGGCGCACGTCTCCGCTCGCGAAGCCGGCGGCGGAGTCGCCTCCCAGCATCTGATCCACCGTGGTGGCCCGCGAGTTGCCCAGCACGATCTCGAAGACGTGGCCGCCCAGCGTCTTGGAGAGAGCGACGTGCCAGGCGGCCCGGCTCTCGTCGAGGTCGCGGTTCTCGGGCACGTACTCCAGCTCCACCAGGTAACGGCCGGGCAGGGGGAACGTGAGCCCCAGGGGGACGTTGAAAGCGTCTTTGAGGCGCGGCGTGTCCGCCACCCAGGAGGGGGAGGCGAGGAGGTTCACGCCGGGGACGATGCGCCGGGCGAGCAGGAGCTGCGCGAACGGGCGGCTCGCATCCTCCACGCCCGGCCGCCGCAGCAGGTCGGCGCCGGCCCGCACGGCGACGGTGAGCGGCACCCGGGCGGCCTGCTCGAAGACGAGGAACTTGCCCGCCAGCTCGTAGTCTTCCTGGAACGAGGCGCGGTAGAGGGAGAGGTCGAGGTGGGGCGTCACGCCCACGGCGAGGCCGATCCCGGTGTCCGCGCCGCTGTCCAGGCCCCAGAGGTCGTGGGAGTCGCCGTCCTGGACCGCTTGGCGGAAGCGGTGGGTGAAGAGCACCTCGATCTTGCGCGCCCCCACGGGGTACGGGGTCGCGCCGTTGACGAGCCGGGTGCCCAGCGGGTCCCGCCGGATCGGCTCGAAGGACCCGGTCTCCTGGGCCGTGGCGGACGCCGCGAGGAGCAGGGCGGCCAGCGCGGCTACGGCAGTAAGCATTCGCATCCCCATCCTCCCTCAGTCGTTCGGCGCGCCCGCGCGGATCCAGGCCGCGATGCCCTCGATCTGTTCGGGCGTCAAGTAGGGCGGGCCGTCGAGCGGCATCCTCTGGCCCGTGATGCTCGGATCGCCCCTCAGCTTCAAGATCAGGTAGCTCCGCTCCGGGGAGCCCGGCTCGACCCGGTTGAGGGACCCATGCTCGCTGGAGGGATGGCCCACCAGCAGGCCGTAGCTCACGCCCGCCTCCAGCACCAGGCCCTCCGAGGCGCTCGCGGCATCGTGGCACCCCGCCTTGGCGCAGGTGGGCGTGAAGATCTCCCGCTGGATCTGCGCGAAGGTGAAGGCGGTTCCGGTCCCCGGCCCCTCGGGCGGCGGCTCGGTGGGCGACTTCACCGTGCCGCAGCCGGCGAGGAGGAGGGGGAGGAGCAGCCATCCGAATCGGGGAGGTGAGGGCCTCACGGGCACGTGGGTTCCCGGGCGGGCGGAAAAGGTTCTTGGGGGCGCCTCGTTGAACCCTCCACCCCGATCCTGGGACATACTGTCTGGCATGCCACCGAACGACGAGCTCGCGCTGCTGCGCAGGGTGGCCGCGAAAGACCGGAAGGCCTTCGAGGCCCTCTATCACCTCTATTACCGGCGCCTGTTCGGCTATCTGCTGAAGCTCACCCGGCGCGCGGACCTGGTGGAGGAGGTGCTCAACGACGTCATGCTCGCCGTGTGGAAAGGCGCGCCAGGCTTCGACGGCCGTTCCCGTCCCTCGACCTGGATCTTCGGCATCGCCTACCACAAGGCGCTCAAGGCGCTGGCGCGGCGGCCCGAGCAGCCGGAGGAGACGGAAGGGCCGGAGCCGGTGGATTCCGAAGAGCCTGAGAGCCTGGCGGCACGGCGGGAGCTGGCGGGTGTGCTGGGGCGGGCCCTGGGCACCCTGTCGCCGGAGCAGCGGGCCGTAGTCGAGCTGACCTACTACTATGGGATGGCCTATCAGGAGATCGCCGAGATTGTGGGCTGTCCGGTCAATACCGTGAAGACACGGATGTTCCACGCCCGCCGCCGGCTCAGGGAGCTGCTGCCCGGGCTGGGCGTGTCGAGCCACACGGGTTAGGGAGAAGGGAACATGCGAGAGCAGCAAGATCGCGGGGAGAGGGTTCACGGCAGAATCTGGGAACTGCTCCCCTGGTACGTGAACGGCACCCTGTCCGAGCGGGAGCGTGAGAGGGTCGAGGCCCATCTTGCGGACTGCCGCCGCTGTCAGGAGGAGGAGCGCGCCTGCCGGCGCACGGCCGAGGCGGTGAAGGGCGCCGGCGAGGTGGCCCCCTCGCCGCATCCGGTGCAGCTCCAGCGGATGCTCGCGCGCATCGAGGAGAGCGAGCGCGAAGAGCGCGTCCGCAGCGGCTGGTGGAATCTCGGGTCTCCCTTCCGCTCGCTGATCGAGGCGACGCCCGGCCCGCTGCGCGGCGCCCTGCTGGCCCAGGTCGCGGTCATCCTCATGCTGGTGGGCGTGCTCGTCTGGCAGGAGCTGCACTCCGCTCCCCCGCCCCCCGCCGTCTACCACACCCTCTCGGATCCGGTGCCCGCGCCGGCCGCGGCCGTGCGCCTGCGGGTGATGTTCTCGCCGAGGGCGACCGAGCGGGAGATCCGCGAGCTGCTCCTGGGCGTACGGGGAGAGATCACGGCCGGGCCTTCGCCCCTCGGCGTCTATACCGTCGCGGTGCCGGCCGGGAGCGATCCCGTCGAGGTCGTGCTCGCCCGGCTGCGCTCCGAGCCGCAGGTGGCGTTCGCCGAGCGCGTGGCCGGCGAGGGCACGAGATGATCCGGAAGGTCCGGCGCGCCGCGGCGCTCGCCGCAGCGCTCCTCGCCTTGGGCTGCGCGGGCACCGCGCCCGGCTCGGCCGGCGGCGATCCCGCGTCCCTGGTCCCCCCGGCGGAGCGGCAGGTGATGGTCACCTACCCGCCGGCTTCGCCCTCGCTCTGGGCCAGGACCTCGACGGAGCTCGCCGAGGTCTACAACCTGCGCATCATCTACTCCTGGACCATGGCCTCGCTGGGCGAGCAGTGCGTCGTCTTCGAGGTCCCGCGCGGCAGATCTCCCCAGGACCTGATCCGCCGGCTCTCCTCCGATCGCCGGATCGGCTCGGTGCAGACCGTCGAGACCTTCCACACCCAGGCGCACAACGACCCCTACGCGCGCCTCCAGCACAGCTCGCAGGCGTTGCGGCTCGACCAGGCCCACAGCATGGCCACCGGCAAGGGCGTGCGCGTCGCCGTGGTGGACACCGGCGTGGACTTCGACCACCCCGACCTGCGCGACCGGGTGGTCAAGGCCCAGAACTTCGTGGACCGCGGCGAGCGGACGTTCACCACCGACATCCACGGCACCGCGGTGGCCGGGCTCATCGCCGCCTCCGCCAACAACGACGTGGGAATCGTGGGGGTCGCGCCGGGCGCGGAGGTCTACGCCCTCAAGGCTTGCTGGCAGCAGCCGCCGGGAGCGCGGGAGGCGGTCTGCAACAGCTATACGCTGGCCAAGGCCGTGGACTTCGCGATCGTCCAGGGGGCCCAGGTGCTCAACTTCAGCCTGGCCGGCCCCCAGGACCCGCTGCTCGGGCGGCTGATCGGCCATGCCCTGTCGAAAGGGATCGTGGTGGTGGCCGCCGACAGCGGCGCGCCGTCCCGCGACTTCCCCGCCAGCTACCGGGGCGTGATCGGCATCCTCGGCAGCAACGACCTCAAGGGTCCCGCCGCGCCGGCGGCCCGCAGCCCCGCCTCGACGCTGGCCGCGCCGGCGGTGGACATCCTTACCACCGTGCCCCATGGCGCCTATGACCTCTTCTCCGGCAGCTCTTTTGCCGCCGCCCAGGTCTCCGGCGTCGCCGCGCTGCTGCTGGAGAAGAACCCGCGACTCACCCCGGCTCAACTCGCCGAGGTCATCCGCAAAACCGCCCGTCCTCTCAATCCTACTCACCTCGCCCAGGTGGACGCCTGCGCGGCGGTGGCGAGCCTCCTCGGCCACGGCAACTGCAACTGACCCTCCCGACGCTCGCTCGGGAGATAATCAGGCCGACCAGGGCCGCCCACCGCCAGGCGGCAAGGAGGGGAGATGGCGCGCCGGGGCAGACGGATGCAGGTCGGCAAGCGGTACCACAAGCCGGGGACGTCGCCGGGGACGTTGCGCCCGCCCGAGACCCCCGCCGAGGGTCCCATCCGGGTCACCGTCATCGACTACGGGCCCGACAGGCTCGTCGAGAAGCAAATCGGGCGCGCCGAGGACCTCGCTCCCTATCGCAACACCCCGACCGTCACCTGGATCAACGTCGAGGGGCTGCACGACGTCGAATTCCTCGACAAGCTCGGCAGGCTGTTCGGGTTCCATCCCCTCGCCCTGGAGGACGTCCTGAACTGTGGGCAGCGCCCCAAGATCGAAGATTACGGCAAGTACCACTTTCTAGTCCTCAAGTCGCTGCTGATGCACGATGGGGAGCTGGCGACGGAGCAGATCAGCTTCTTCCTGGCCGGCAACTACGTCATCACCCTCCAGGAGGTGCCGGGCGACTCGTTCGAGGCCGTGCGCGAGCGCATCCGCCGGGGCAAGGGGCAGATCCGCCGCATGGGTCCGGACTACCTCGCCTACGCGCTGATCGACGCGCTGATCGACGAGTTCTTCCCCCTCCTGGAGCGCTATGGCGAGCGGATCGAGGCCCTCGAGGGCGAGGTGGTCCAGCAGCCGACCCCGGAGACGATCCAGGAGGTCCACCGGATCAAGCGGGAGCTCCTTCTCATCCGGCGCATCGCCTGGCCGGAGCGGGAGGTCATCAACGCCATGCAGCGCGAGGAGTCCGACGTCATCCACCCGGAGACCCAGGTCTTCCTGCGCGACTGCTACGACCACACCATCCAGGTCATCGACATGATCGAGACCTACCGTGACCTCGCGTCAAGCCTGCTGGAGGTCTATCTCTCCAGCGCCAGCAACCGGCTTAACGAGGTGATGAAGGTGCTGACCATCATCTCGACCATCTTCATCCCCCTGAACTTCATCGCCGGCATCTATGGCATGAACTTCCACCGCATGCCGGAGCTCGACTGGCCTTTCGGCTATCCCATGGCCCTCACCCTGATGGCGGTCACGGCGGGAGCGCTGGTCCTGTACTTCAAGAGGAAGGGTTGGTTCTGAAGCACCCGCGCTGACCTATCATCCTGCTCTGTTGGGGAGTCAAGCTCATGCAGCGCATCGTCTTCCTCACGCTCCTTCTCCCTCTTCCAGCCCTCGCGCAGGAACAGCCGCGGAACCGGGCTGCCGCTCCCGAGACCCTCACCTACGGCCGCTTCGGTCAGGTGACCCTCTACCGGCGGTCGCCCCACCCCTCGCATGTGGTCCTCTTCCTCTCCGGCGATGGCGGCTGGAACCAGGGGGTGGTCGACATGGCGCAGATCCTGGCCGGCATGGACAGCCTCGTCGCCGGCATCAGCGTGCCGCACTACCTGCGCCAGGCCGACAAGGCCGACGAGAAGTGCACGTACGCCGCCGCCGACCTCGAGATGCTGAGCAAGCTCATCCAGAGGAAGCTCGGCTTTCCGGCCTACGTGCCCCCGGTGCTGGTCGGCTACTCGTCGGGCGCGACGCTGGCGTACGCCGTTCTCGTGCAGGCGCCGCCCAACACGTTCCAGGGCGCGATCAGCATGGGCTTCTGCCCGGACCTGCCGCTCCGGCGTCCCTTCTGTCCGGGTCACGGCCTCACGGCCGGGCCGGGCCCCGGCGGCAAGGGCTTCAGCTTCCTGCCGGCCAAGGCTTTCGAGAACCCCTGGATCGCCTTGCAGGGGGATGCCGACAAGCTTTGCTCCAAGGACTTCGCCCGCCGCTACACGGCCGGCGTGCCGGGCGCCGAGCTCGTGATGGTGCACGACGTGGGGCATGGCTTCTCCAAGCAGGCCCGCTGGGTGCCGCAGTTCAAGCAGGCCTTCCTGCGCCTCGTCGGGGAGAAGACCTCGGTCCGCCCAGCGGGTGCCGGGGACCCGGGCGCCGTCGAGGATCTGCCGCTCGTCGAGGTGCCGGCCCGCGGGACGGCGGGCGACGCCCTGGCCGTCATCCTCTCGGGAGACGGCGGCTGGGCCGGGCTCGACCGCGAGGTGGCGGGAGCGCTCGCCGGCCGCGGCGTCCCGGTGGTGGGGCTCAACTCGCTCCAGTACTTCTGGACCGCGCGCACCCCGGAAGGGGCCGCCCGGGACTTGGAACGCCTCCTGCGGCACTACCTCGCCGCCTGGAAACGGCGGCAGGCGCTGCTCATCGGCTACTCCCTCGGGGCCGACGTGCTGCCGTTCCTGGCCAATCGTCTGCCGGCCGATCTCCTCGACCGGGTGAGGTTGATCGTCCTGCTCGGTCCGAGCCGCTCGGCGAGCTTCGAATTCCACCTCGGCGACTGGCTGGGCGTGGGAGGCGATCCGGGGCGGCCGGTCCTGCCCGAAGTGAGGAAGCTGAACGGCCTCCCTCTCCTCTGCCTCTACGGCAAGGAGGAGGACGACAGCCTCTGCCCGCTGATCGTCCCACCGCTCGGCAAGGCGGTCGCGCTCGCGGGGGCCCACCACTTCGGGGGCCGCTACGACGCCGTCGCGGACCTGATCCTCGCAGAGGCGAAGGCCGGAGCGGCGCGCGGCAGAACGCTTTGAAGCAACGCCTCGCCAAGCTCACGCCGTTCCTGAGCCTGCTCTTCTTCACGCTGGCCCTCTGGCTGCTCCATCGCGAGCTGCGCGACTTCCACTACCGCGACCTCATCCGCTTCCTCGAGGAGCTGCCGGGCGACCGCGTGCTGCTCGCCCTCGGCCTGACCCTCTGCAGCTATCTCGCGCTGACCGGCTACGATGGGCTGTCCGTCCGCTACGTTGGCAAGCGCGTCGCCTACTGGAAGATCGCGCTCGCCGCGTTCACCAGCTACGCCCTCTCCAATATCCTCGGGATGCCGCTCTTGACCGGCACGCCGCTGCGCGTGCGGCTCTATTCCGGCTGGGGCCTGACGGGCATCGACGTCACCCGCATCGTGCTGTTCGGCTACGCCACGTTCTGGCTGGGGTTCTGCAGCCTGTCCGGCACGGCCTTCCTGCTGGAGCCGATCGCCGTCCCCGCCCTGCTGCGTCTGCCGATGGCGAGCGCCCGCCCGGTCGGCTTCCTGTTCCTGGGGCTGGTGGCCGCCTATCTGATCGCGTGCTTCGCGCGCCGCCGGCCGTTCATGGTCAAGGGCATGGAGCTCGCCGTCCCACGGCCGGGGCTGGCCCTGGTCCAGCTCGCCGTGGGCTCGCTCGACTGGTCGCTCACCGGCGCGGTGCTCTACAGCCTCCTGCCTCCATCCTGGAACATCACGTTCTTCCACTTTCTCGGGGTGTTCCTCTTCGCCCAGGTAGCCGGCCTGCTGAGCCACGTGCCCGGCGGGCTCGGGGTCTTCGAGACCATGATGGTGCTGCTGCTCCCCCACGAGCTGCCGCGCCCGCAACTGCTGGCGGCCATGGTCGCCTTCCGCGGCGTCTATTACCTGCTGCCACTGCTCTTGGCGGCCGTGTCGCTGGGCGTCCATGAGGCGTTCCGGCGGCGGGAGCAGGTGGGGCGCCTTGCGCGCATCTTCGGCGGCAGGGCTCCGGACGTCGTGCCGCAGATCCTCGCCGTCACCATCTTCGTGGGCGGCACCGTCCTGCTCGTCTCGGGCGCGACGCCGGCGGTGCACTCGCGCCTGTCCTGGCTGGACGACTTCCTGCCGCTGCCGGTGATCGAGATCTCCCACTTCCTCGGCAGTCTGGTGGGAACGGCGCTCCTGTTCCTGGCGATCGGCCTCCAGCGGCGGCTGGACGCGGCGTACCAGCTCACCCTGGCGATGCTCGCGGCCGGCATCGTGTCCTCCCTGGCCAAGGGCCTCGACTGGGAAGAGGCGCTGATCCTGGCCATGATGCTCGCCGCTCTCGCCCCCTGCCGCCAGCACTTCTACCGCAAGGCCTCGCTGACCGCCCAGCCTTTCACCCCGGGCTGGAGCGCGGCCATCGCCATCGTCATCCTCGGGTCGGTCTGGCTGGGGTTCTTCGCCTACAAGCACGTGGACTACTCGCACGACCTGTGGTGGCACTTCACCCTCTTCGGCAACGCGCCGCGGTTCCTGCGCGCCTCCGTGGGGGTGGCGGCCCTGGCGCTCGGCATCGCCCTCTGGCACCTGCTGCGACCCGCCCCGCCCGCGCCCACGCTGCCGACCGCAGAAGAGATCTCGCGCGCCGCTGCCCTCGCCGGCGTTTCGCCGCGGACCTACGCCTACCTCGCCCTCGTGGGGGACAAGCAGCTCCTCTTCAACGAGACCGGCACCGCCTTCGTGATGTTCGGCGTCGAGCGCCGGAGCTGGGTCTCGATGGGCGATCCGGTAGGCAGCGACCGCGAGCGCGCCGACCTCGTCTGGACGTTCCGCGAGCTGGTGGACCGCCACGACGGCTGGACCTGCTTCTACCAGGTCAGCGAGAGGAACCTGCACATGTACGTCGATCTCGGCCTCACGCTGGTCAAGCTGGGCGAGGAGGCGCGGGTGCCTCTCGCCGGCTTCTCCCTGGAAGGGAGGGACCGCAAGAAGCTGCGGCACGCGCACCGCCGGTGCCAGGAGGAAGGCTGCGCCTTCGAGATCATCTCCGCCGAGCAGGTGCGGGACTGCCTACCTGAGATGGAGCGGATCTCGAACGACTGGCTGCGGTCCAAGAACACGCGGGAGAAGGGCTTCTCCCTCGGCTTTTTCGACCGCGACTACCTGGCGCGGCTGCCGATGGCCCTGGTGCGCCGCGGAGACGCGATCGTGGCCTTCGCGAACCTGTGGCCGGGCGGCGACAAGGAGGAGCTGTCGATCGACCTCATGCGGCACACGCTGGAGGCTCCTTCCGGGCTGATGGACTACCTGTTCATCGAGCTGATGCTCTGGGGGGCGGCGCAGGGCTACCGCTGGTTCAGCCTGGGGATGGCGCCGCTGGCGGGTCTGGAGGCGCGGGCGATCGCGCCGCTCTGGAGCCGGCTGGGGGCCCTGGTCTTCCGCCACGGCGAGCACTTCTACAACTTCCAGGGGCTGCGGCACTACAAGGACAAGTTCGAGCCCGTCTGGGAGCCCCGTTACCTCGCCTCCCCCGGCGGCCTCGCGCTGCCGCTCGTCCTCGCGGACATCGCGGCCCTCATCGGGCGGGGGTTCCACGGCGTGGTGGCGAAGTAGGCTGCTCCGGTTTCGCCGGCTTCTGCATGGGAGTCCGCGGCTTCGGGGGCGGCGGAGGCTTCTCGGGGAGCTGGAGGACGATCTCCTCCGGCCGGGGCCTCAGGGCTCCAGGCGGGAGCAGGTAGCGCTGGGCCGGTGGCGCAGTCGTGGTCGCGGGCTCTGCGTCCGCCGGCGCGGGCGCCGGGACGGGCCCTCCCCTCCTCGCGGCCAGCTCCGCGAAGAGCGCCGCCGCGAAGGACCGGATCTCGGCCTGCTCCCGCG
>DASWME010000169.1:0-26748 GCA_036399915.1 Thermoanaerobaculia bacterium | reverse complement strand
TTGAGCGCCAGCAGGAAGAGGAGCCGCGACTCGACGTGCGTCTTTACCCACGACAGCAGCAGGTCCGGGATCTGGGCGTCGACGAGGTAGCTCGTCAATCCCAGGGCCGAGGCGAGGAGGATGAGGACCGCGCCGGTCAGCACGGTGGACTTGACGAGCGCCTGCGGCAGACCGCGCCGGGGATGAAGGTCGCGCGTCAACAGCCACTCGACGAGAATGGCGTAGAGGAGCGCGGCGGCCGCGGTCTCGGCCAGGCTCGTGATCCCGGAGAGGAACAGCGCCACGACGACGACCGGCAGGAGCAGCTCCCACTTCGCCTCCCAGGCCGAGCGGCCCAGCTCCCGCCAGGCGAAGCGCTGGCGCGGCGCATCACTTTTCAATCCCACCCAGACGCCGTACGCGGCGACGAGGACCACGAGCAGCAGCCCGGGCACCAGGCCGGCCAGATAGAGCTGGTCGGCGGGCGCGCTCATCTCGCGGCTGCCGGCGACGACGCTGTAGAGGATCACGGGCAGGCTCGGCGGGAAGAGCAGACCCAGGCTGCCGGCGGCGGTGACGAGGCCGAGCGAGAAGCCCTCGCCGTAGCCCTCCTCGCGCAGCATGGGATAGACCAGGCCGCCGAGGGCGATGATCGTCACTCCCGAGCCGCCGGTGAAGGTGGTGAAGAGCGCGCACACCGCGGCGACCATCACCGCGACGCCGCCCGGCATCCAGCCGAAAAGAGCGCGGAAGAAGCGCACCAGGCGCGAGGACGCCCGGCTTTCCGCCAGCACGTAGCCGCAGGCGGTCAGCAGCGGGATCGCCGGCAGCGTAGGGGACGCGATCAGGCGGTAGATCTCGGCGGGGACCGCCGAGACCGGGACGCCGTCCTTGAAAAACAGCACCAGCGCCACGCCCCCCATGACGGTGAACACCGGCGCACCCACCAGGCCTGCGGCGACGATCAGGAGCGCCAACGGCCAGGCGAGCGCCGGAGCGCGGTCGGCGAACGCCCCCAGGGCGAAGACGCCGGCCGCTACCGCCAGGGCCACCAGCCGGCCCCACCAGCTCTCGGCGGCCCGCCAGGCCAGGCGCAGGGCGATGAGCGCCAGCGCCAGCGGCATCACGCACTCGGAGATCCATTCCGGAAGGCCGCCGGGAAGGACCTTGCCCTGCTCGCGGTCGGCGAGGACGACCCGCCAGGCGCCGTAGGCGAGCACCGCCGCCACGGCCGCGGCCACGCTCGCCGCGAAGTGGGTTGCGGCGCGGCGCGCGCGCCCCTCGCCCAGCAGCTCGGCCGTGGATAGCGTCAAATGCGCGCCTTCGCGCGTGGCGAGAAGGCCGCCCAGGAAGGCGATCCAGAGAGTGAGCTGCTGGAGGTAGGGAGCGCCGCCCGGGACGTGAAAGCCGCCGAGCGGCCGTCCCACGACGTCGATCAAGGGGAGGAGCATCGCGGCGAGCAACGCCGCGACCAGGATCGCGTCCTCGGCCCGGTGCGGGAAGCGCCGGAGCGCGGCGCGGCTCACTTCGGAGCCGACGCCTTGTGGGCGGCGCGCCAGGCGTCGCGGGCGCGCAGCGCCGCGTCGAAGGCGTCCGCCGGCACGATAGACCCGCGGATCCTGGGGTAGAGCCCCTCGGTCAACTGCTGCCACTGCCGGCGCGCCGCGGCGTCCACCGGCACCACCACCAGGCCGCGCTTCTTCATCGCCTCGATGTCCCGGGGCGCGCCGGCCTTGATCTCCTCGCGCAGGCGCCGGCCGGCCGTCTCAGCGGAGGCGCGCAGCTTGCCCTGCACGTCGGCGGGGACCTTGTCCCAGGTGGCCTTGCTCACCACGATGGCTCCCAGGAGCATCTGCCAGTCGAGATCGGTCATGTTCTTGGCGTGGTTGAAGTACTGCGCGATGAGCGCCACTCCCGGGGGAGCGCCGAAGGCCTGCACGAGACCGGTCTGCAGCGCCGTGGCCAGCTCGGTCGACGGCAGCGGCACCGGGTTGAAGCGCGCCGCCTTGAGCAGCTCGACCGCCTCGGTGTCGCCCGCCCAACTGAAGAGCTTGAGCGCGCGCAGGTCGTCCGGCCGGGCCACCGGCTTCCGGCTGAAGAACCGCACCCAGCCGCCGTCGGCCCAGGCGAGGACGACGAAGCCTTTGGCCTGGAGCTTCGCCTCCAGGCTGGGGCGCAGCTTCTCCAGCACGCCGTAGACCTCGTCGTAGGAGGCGTACATCAGCGGCACGCCCAGGGCATAGACCGACTTGTCGATCTCCCCCAGGCCCGCCGAGGTCAGCACGCCGGCGTTGAGCGTGCCGAGCCGCATCTTGCGCACCACGTCCGGGTCGTCCCCGGCGACGCCGCCGGGATAGAGACGGACGACGACCTTGCCGCCGGAGGCGGTCTTCCATTCCTCCGCCATCTTCTGGAGGATGAGGTGCCACGACGACCCCTGGGGAACGAGCGTCGCCATCTTCACCGTCACGGTCTGCGCCCCGGCCGCCGGGCTCCACGCCAGGGCCAGAGCGACGAGCACGGCGGACCAGAGGAGTCGCGGTCTGCTCGCGGGTTGGATTCTCCACATGATGCCCACTACCTCTCTCGATGCAGTCATTCGATGAACAGCTCGTCCTTGCGCGAAAGGAGCCAACGCGCCCGGCGCTGGGCAATCAGGTTGGCCAGCCGCTGCTCGGGCGCCGCGTCGGGATCGACGGCCAGGGCCTGATTGAGCAGGCGCTCGAACTCGGCACGGTCCTGCCTGGCCACGTCCACCGCCTCAGCGAAGCTCACGAGCGGCCCGGCCCGCCTGCCCTGCGCGAGCGCCATGGCGCGCTCGAGGTGCTGTCGCGCCTTCTCAGCCGAGCCGCCCACCGAGGTCCGGGAGCCTTCGTAGACGATGAAGAAGTCGTGCAGGACCCCCAGCGCGTAGCCCTCGTCCAACGCCAGGGCGCGGCGCATCATCCCCTCGACGGCGGCGAGGTCGGCGGCCAGCTCCGGGTCCTCCTTGGCGAGCGCGATGGCCGCCGCCCAGGCGCCGGCGGTCCAGTAGAGCGCCGGCACGTGCTCCTGCTTGAGACCGGCCAGGATCTCTTCTGCCCTGCCCGGCTCGGCCTGCAGCCGGGCGCGCAGACCGGGAACGTCCACCTCGAGCGCGCGCCAGCCGTAGCCCAGGGCCCGGAGATAGAGCCGCCGCGCCCGGGCGCGCAGCTCGGTGGCCCGCGCGAGGTCGCTCGCCTCCACGAAGTCGGCGTCCTGCTGCACGAAGGCGTAGGCGTACTGCGTGAAGCCGCTCGCGGCGGCGAGCAGCAGCTTGGGGTTTTCGGGATCCTGGGCGAGGAGGGCCTCGATGGTCTTGAGGCCGAAAGGCAGGGCCTCGCGCACCAGCTCGGGGTCGTCGTCCGAGGCGTAGATGTCGGCGCCGCCGGCCAGGACGTTCGCGACAGAACGGACCGCCAGGCGCCGGACCGGGCAGCCGGCCAGCGCCAGGGCGACGGCGCCCAGGACGGCGCAGCGCGACAGTCGGACCCACACCCTGGAAGCGCCGCTCGCCATGGGCGGGATTATGTCAAAAAAGCGATCCTCGCGAGGACCTGCCCTCTCTCAATCCTCCGTGCGGGGACCTCTTGAAAAGCACGGTGAATTGCCGTACACTTGGCCATTCAGGGGGACCGCCATGGCAAGATCAGTGCGCCGCAAACAGCCTGCCGACCGCGAGCTCAAGCGAGAGCGCATCGAGTTGCGTGTGGCCCCGTCGGCCAAGTTGCTCATCCAGCGGGCCATGGCCGTCTCGGGGCTGACGGCTGGTGATCTCGCCTATGAGGGAGCGCGCCGGGTCCTTGAGGAGCATGAACGGATGGTGCTCATCGGCGCGGACAGGGAGGCTTTCCTCGAGGCCGTGCAGAACCCGCCCGAGCCCACCGAAAAGCTTGTAGCGGCACTGAAGCGCCATCGCGCAGCATTGGGCTGATCCGCCTTGGGCATCGTGATCGAGCCGCTCGGCAAGCATCATGACCGAGCGGGATTCTCTTGCGGCCAGCCTGACCTTAACGATTGGTTCCGGCTCCGGGCAAGCCAGGATGAGAAACGAAACGTCGCGCGGGTGTTCGTTGCCGTCGATCCCGAATTGGGTGTGGTTGGCTTCTACAGTTTGAGTTCTTTGTCCCTGTCGTTGGGAACTCTGCCCGAGGAGATCGCGCACAAGCTGCCGCGCTACGACGCAATCCCAGCCGCCTTGATCGGCCGGCTTGCGCGCGACCAGCGGGTGCGTGGGCAAGGCGTGGGTGAGCTACTGCTGGCTGATGCGATCCGCCGCATTCTGGGAGCTGGGCGCTCCATCGCTGTCTTCGCGATCGTGGTAGACGCCAAAGACGAGCGCGCGACCGACTTCTACAAGGCGTTCGGGTTTCGGGCGTTCCCACTCTCGCCGCAGCGGCTGTTTCTCCTCACGGCCACAGCCGCTGCGGCTTTCTCAGACCGTAAAGGCGCGAATGCCTGGTTGAGTTAGAGACCGCAAAAGCTGGTCGCGAACCGCCTCGGATTGCCCTCCGGCCGCTCCAGGCAGGTCGCCAAACGGCGCGGCTTCTCGACCTGCCGGGGGCGACTGGCGACCTGCCTGCTCGGCTTGGCGACCAGCCTCCTCCATTTCCCGACCAGCCTGTGCAGTTTGGCGGCCAGCTTGCCCAATTTTGTGACCTGCCTGCTCTGGTTCTCGACCTGCCTGCCCAATTTCTCGGCCAACCGCTCCCGTTTCTCGGCCTGCCTGTGTCGGTTGGTCGACAATTCCGGCGGGCGGAAGGCCTTTTTCCCCCGGTTGGTCGCGAACCCGTGGTCCGTTCTCGGCCTGAGCGGCGGCGTGAAGCCGGAACTTGGTCCTTACAAAGGAGGCGGATATGGAACTGGCGCCAGCGGGGTCCGTTGCGGAGCCCCGGTCTCGCAGCGAAAAGGCGCCGCCCTAATTTGGAAGCCCTCCTGGCTCGGTCCTATCTTCCCAGGGGGTCAGATGCTGGCCTGCCCTTCTGGTCCCTTCCTGCATCTTCGGCTTCAGCCGCCGGCTTCACGAGCTTGGGTTCGAGCGCTACCACCTGCCGATTGCCCTTCCCTTCCCGTTCCTTGGCGTCGTTGTACAAGGCCCGGATGTCGAACCCGAACCGTTCTGCGTACGCCTCTCGGATCGCTCGAACTTCACGGATGATCTCGTCCTGCGCCATGGCCTTATTCCTCCACAAGCTCCTCTGGAGTACAGATGATACACGGCTCAAAGCCATAGGAGCGACAGGCGCGGTCTATCCTGCCGCGCACGGCCGCGTTGGCCAGATGCTTGAAATTCCAAGTCAACAAGTAGTCGACTCCGCCACTGACCGCTGCTGCGATGTGGAGCGCATCGAGGGCGGCCTTGCCTGGTAGGACACCCTTAGAGACCAGTTCCGCGGCGAAGCGGGCCGTCTGCTCTGTCAACGCCAGCTCGGGGATGCCCTCAAGTGCTGCCAAGCGCAGGGCTGCAGCCTCTACATTCCCTGAGCCGGCTTCACCGATGACGAACTCAGAGACGTACAGATCGAACTGACTGCGCTTCGTTTGCCACCACTCCCTCGTGATCTGCTGACGCGCCGCGGTGACAATATCGCGGCTTGGCTGCGCCGTCAGGTAGCTGACGATGGAGGTCTCGATATAGAGTTTGGGGCGCACTGGATTTAGGCTTGAAGTCTCAGCCGTCGGACTTTGTTCACTATCGCAGATCCCGGTGCATGGACTTTGCGAATCCCGGGAATCTGACCGCTGGTAATGTCTTCATACAGATCTCTGAGGTGCTCCTTGAGGTTCTCCAGGGTCTCACCCTGTGTCCAGCAATCTGGATATTCTTGGAGATACCCGAGCCAAGCACTCTCTTCTTCCCAGCAGACGATGTTGACCAGTTGTTCCACGTCGAAACCTCTCCCGGGTCAGAAAATCTAGACGTCGTTCACCTTAGCACCAGTCATGGACCAGAATATTTACGTGTCTCGATCGCCTCAAGAAACTCAGATCGCGTAGCATATTGATGAGCGAATTTTGTGAGGCGTATGAAAAAGACCCAGACATACTTCATGAATTCGGCAATGGTGTCGAAATCCTCAAGTGTTCGCCCGTGATGAATAAATTTGGAACGAAAGCCGTAGCAGGTACGGACGAGACGCACTATGCTTTTTCTTTCCTCGACGGAGACTCCCAAGACAAAAGCTAAGCGATCAGCGATATGAGTCTGAATAGGTTCCATCTCGTTCTTGAGGAGAACGGACTCTAGCGCGGAGAAGATAAATACGAGCTTATCGACTGGTTCCCGAATCATCGTGCTTCGCGTGTAGAGGAGGACCGCATCGAGGGCTTCCTGCTGAAACTCCGTCTTCTGACCTACCGCCAGAAGAGCCCGAATAAGATTTAGGTCTTCTTCCAAAGCAGTAAGCTGCTCACTGCTGAGCGCCCAAATAACTGGATAGGGTGGGATCATATGATCTGTGCGACCCTCGTATTTGTCGTTCTTTACCACAAGTACCGAATAGCTCTCTTGGTTTTCTCTCCCGAGCGCTCGGCAGTAGAAGGCCGCTCGCGGCTGGCTATTAGCAGGATGGAACAGACGAAAGCACGCGGCAACCTCCTCAGCCTTCTCAAGCGCCTTATCGACCGCGAATTGCCTCTCTGCTCGTAGTGTTATACAGGCTGCAGCCAAGCCTTGAAGTTTTGCACGCTCTTTTTCTAGGACTTGATCTAATATCTCAAGATCGTCTGGTGTCTTGCCCTCCCGCACTTCTGTGTACCAAGAATCCAGCTGTTCTCTTGAGATCGGGCGGACTCGAACAGGACCGAGGCGAATCTCATGCTCAAGCGCGAGATTTGCGAGAGGAACCCAGATCTGGAAAAGGGTAACGGCCGAGTTCGCTTTCTCTAGAATGTACGACGGAAGATCTTTGTCAGTTTGCGCAAGAACCCGGGCCTCAAGCCAATCCAGGATCGTATTTCGCAAAAACTTGCGACTGACTCGGGGTCTAAAATCCGTGGTTCTCTGAATAGCTTCGGATAGTTTGTCGACTTCCTCACATTCTTCTTTGGCCAATCCTACCAAGTCGTCACCCGCAGGGAAGGCAATGTCGGAAACTTCCATAGTCAGGCAGTTCACAGTCTCGCGCCGTATGCGGGATATGTCTTTTTCGGTAAAAGTTGCAGTCGGGTGGCGCTCGGCCCGAAACTGCCGGCCAACTCTTTCGTCCTGTATCGGCTTCACAGCTGAGAGCAGACGTTCGCCGCGCTCACGGAAGCTGTCCGCGGCACCAGGGTGGAACTTTAGCTCTGTTTCAGTACTCACGGTTATTTACGCTAGGAAACGAATAATCCTTGATTGGGTATCGTCGCACCTCATCCACAGGCCTGGCGGACGTCCGCCAGCAGTCCGGTATTGTCTCATAGCACCGACGGCACGTCATACTGCCTCTACCGAGGAGGTCGAGCGCGATCCCTGGACGTTACCACCACAGTGAAGGGCCGACGAGGTCAGGCGCCTTCATGGCCCTCCACCTCCGACCAGAACTCCTCATGGCCGATCCCACGCCCTTCCCTGATCTGCTGACGGGATGACTCCAGGATAGCACGGAGCCGCGGCGAGTAGGCCGTCACCAGGCGCTCGATCTCCTCCTCGTCCTGGACACCGACGAGCACGGCCACCGGCCTGCCGTTCCGTGTCACCACGACCGGCCCGCTCTCGCTGGCTTTCAGGAAGGCGCTGAACCGAGACCTCACTTCCGCAACCGATGCGATCTTCATGGTTCCACCTTCAGGGGCAGGGCGGCCACGTAAGGGCCGCCCCTACGGGGAACGCCATGATACGGCAACCCCTGCTATCCTCTACCCCCCATGAGCCACCACCGCTACCCGCACGACCTCGTCGCCATCGCCCGCCGCGCCATGGAGGAGCGGGGACTGGAGCCTGAGTTCCCGCAGGAGGCGATCGCCGAGGCGGAGCGGCTGGCGCCGGATCTTCCGGACGGCGACGCCTCCATCCGCGCCCTGCGGCCCCTGCCTTGGTCGTCCATCGATAACGACGACACCCGCGACCTCGACCAGCTCGAGGTGGCGGAGCCGGCCGAGGGGGACGCCATCAAGGTGATGGTGGCCATCGCCGACGTCGACTCCCTGGTGCGGCCCGGCTCGGCCATCGACGGCCACGCGCGGACCAACACGACCTCGGTGTATACGGCCGCGCGCACCTTCCCCATGCTCCCCGAACGCCTCTCGACCGGCCTGACCTCGCTCAACGACGGCGAGGACCGGCTGGCTGTCGTCGTCGAGATGACGGTCGCCGCCGACGGCTCCGTCGCCGGCGCGGACCTCTACCGCGCCCGGGTGCGCAACCGCGCCAAGATGGCCTATAACGCCGTGGCCGCCTGGCTCGACGGCGGCGGTCCGATGCCGCCGCGCATGGCCGAGGTGAAAGGGATCGACGAGCAGGTCCGCCTGCAGGACCGGGCCGCCTCCCGCCTGCGCCAGCGGCGCCACGAGCAGGGGGCCCTCGAGTTCGAGACCCGCGAGATGAAGCCGATCGTCGTCGATGGCGTGGTGACCGATCTCAGGGAGGAGCGGAAGAACCGCGCCAAGGAGCTGATCGAGGACTTCATGATCGCGGCCAACGGCGCCACGGCGCGGTTCCTGGACGCGCACGGCCTGCCCTCGCTGCGCCGGGTGGTGCGCACCCCCAAGCGCTGGCCGCGCATCGTCGAGCTGGCGGAGTCCGTGGGCGATCATCTTCCCGCCGAGCCCGACGCCGGCGCCCTCAACGAGTTCCTGGTGCGGCGCCGGGAAGCGGACCCCGAGGACTTCCCCGAGCTGTCGCTGTCGGTCGTGAAGCTGCTGGGGAGCGGGGAGTACGCAGTCGATCCGCCGGGCGGCGACGCGCCGGGACACTTCGGGCTGGCCGTGCGCGACTACACCCACGCCACGGCCCCGAACCGCCGCTACCCCGACCTGATCACCCACCGCCTGCTCAAGGCCGCGTTCCACGGCCAGCCGGCACCCTACTCCATGGGCGAGCTGGAGCAGCTCGCCCGGCACTGCACCGTCCAGGAGGACGCCGCCAGCAAGGTGGAGCGCCAGGTGCGCAAGTCGGCGGCGGCCCTGCTGCTCGAGGACCGGACCGGCCAGACGTTCGACGCCGTGGTCACCGGCGCCTCGGAGAAGGGCACCTGGGTGCGCACCTGCCGCCATCCCGTGGTCGAGGGACGCCTCGAGCGGGGCTTCGAAGGGCTCGACGTGGGCGACCGGGTGCGCGTGCGCCTGACCGGCACCGACGTCGAGCGCGGTTTCATCGATTTCGCCCGGGAGCGCCATGGCTAAAGCAGCACCGGACCGCCCCTTCACCCCCGCCGACTTCTTCGCCTTCCGCACGCCCCTGCTCCCCTTCGAGGAGCTGGAAGCCTGGAGCGAGGGGCTCGAAGCGCCGGCGGCCGTGGGCGAGCCCGAGCGCCTGGAGCAGGCCCTGGCCGCCGACCGCGAGCGGCTGCGGGCACGGCTGGCCGAGCTGGCGGCGCGGCCGGAGGTCCGGGAGGCCGTGTTCCTGGCCTCGCCGTCGCTCCACGAGAGCCTGGCGGCGTGGCGGGCCCAGCCCGAGGGCAAGAAGGGGCAGCGCGCCGAGCGGGCGCTGGTGCGCTACGTCTACCGCATGGCCGCGCGCGCCACTCCGTTCGGCCTCTTCTCCGGCTGCTCCGTGGGCCGGGTCGAGACCGCCCCCGGCTCGCCGACCCGCATCGCCGTGGCGCCGCGCTGCCGCTACGAGCGGCACACCCGGCTCGACATGGACTACCTCTTCGCGCTGTGCGAGGACTTAGGGAAGGACCCCGCCATCCGCGAGGCCCTGGTCTACCGGCCCAACTCCAGCCTCTACCGCGCCGCCGGCCGGCTGCGCTACGCCGAGGCGCGGCTGGACAAGAAGGTGCGCTCGCACCACCTGGTGGCGGTGGACTCGAACGACTACCTGGAGGAAGCGCTGCGCTGCGCCTCGGGCGGCGCCCGCGCCGGCGAGATCGCCCAGGCGCTGGTGGCCTTCGATCCCGACGGCGAGGTGACCCTGGAGGAGGCGGCCGAGTTCGTCACCGAGCTGATCGACAGCCAGATCCTGGTCTCCGATCTCTCGACGCCCGTCACCGGCCCCGAGGCCATCCACGACGTCATCGACCAGTTGAGCCGGCTGCCGGCGGGCACGGCCGCGGCCGAGCGCCTCGCCCGCGTGCGGGCCGCGCTCGAAGCGATGGACGCCGGCGGTCCGGGCTCGCCTCCCGCGCGCTACGAGGAGATCGCGGAGACCCTGCGCGAGCTGCCCACCTCGGTCGAGATGTCCCGCCTCTTCCAGCTCGACATGGTCAAGCCCGGCGACGGGCCGGCCCTCGGCGCGGCCGTGCTGGAGGAGATGGCGCGCGGCATCGAGGTCCTGGTCCGGCTGGCGGTGGACCGCCCGATCGAGGGGCTCGAGCGCTTCCGCAAGGATTTCTCCGAGCGCTACGAGAGCCGGGAGGTGCCCCTGCTGGAAGCCCTGGACGAGGAGGTCGGCATCGGCTTCGAGCGCTCCTCGGACTTCGGCGCCGAGGCCTCCCCCCTGCTGCGCGGGATCGCCGTGGCCGCTCCCGGGGCCGATCCGACCGTCTCCTGGGGCCGGACGCAGTCGGTGCTGCTCGCCAAGGTCCACGAGGCTTTGGCGCGCGGCGCGCGCGCGATCGAGATCACGCCCGAGGACCTCGACCGCATGGCGCCGGCCGATCAGAAGAAGCCGGCCCTGCCCGACGCCTTCCACGCCATGGCCACCGTGGCCGCCGCCTCGCAGGAAGCCCTGGACCGCGGGGACTTCCAGCTCCTCTTCGAAGGGATCGGCGGCCCCTCGGGAGCCCGCCTGCTGGGGCGGTTCTGCCACGCCGACCCGCAGCTCCACCGGTGCGTCGAAGAGCACCTGCGGGCCGAGGAGGCGCTGCGCCCCGACGCGGTCTTCGCCGAGGTCGTCCACCTTCCCCAGGGCCGCATCGGCAACATCCTGGCCCGGCCGGTGCTGCGCGACTACGAGATCCCTTTCCTCGGCCGCTCTGGAGCCCCGCCGGAGCGGCAGATCCCGGTCACCGACCTGCGGGTTTCGGTGGAGGGTCCGCGGATCGTGCTGCGCTCGGCGCGGCTCGGCAAGGAGGTGGTCCCGCGGCTGACCAGCGCCCACAACTTCGCGCGCGGCAGCCTCGGGGTCTACCGCTTCCTCTGCATGCTGCAGAGCCAGGGCGCGCTGGGCGGGATGATGTGGAACTGGGGCCCCCTGGAAGGCTCTCCCTTCCTCCCCCGGGTCACCTGCGGCCGGCTGGTCCTCGCCCGCGCCTCGTGGTGGATGATCCAGGAGGAGATCAAGGAGCTGACCAAAGCCAAGGGAGCGGAGCGTTACGCGGCGATCCAGCGGTGGCGGGAGCGGCGGGGCATCCCCCGGCTCATCGCCCAGGTGGACGCGGACAACGAGCTGCTCGTGGACCTCGACAACGTCCTCTCCGTCGAGACCTTCCTCGACGTGGTGGAGGACCGCGACCGCGCCCGTCTGGTGGAGTTCTTCCCAGGGCCCGCTCAGCTCCCGGCCAGCGGCCCCGAGGGGCGGTTCCTGCACGAGATCCTGGTCGCCTACGTGCGCAAGCCCCCTCACTCCCCCGACCCCTCTCTCCCAGCCTCCCTCCCAGCCCGCCGGGAGAGAGGGGAGCAAAGCGGGACCGCGGCCGCCGTCAGAGTCCGCCGCTCCTTCCCGCCCGGCTCGGAGTGGCTCTACGCCAAGCTCTACACGGGGACGGCGACGGCGGACGGCCTGCTGCGCGAGGTCGTCGGGCCGGTGGTGCGCGAGACCGTGGGCGAGGGCGGCGCGGACGGCTGGTTCTTCATCCGCTACGGCGATCCCGAGTGGCACCTGCGGGTCCGTTTCCATGGCGATCCCGCCGTCCTCCAGACGCGGATCCTGCCGCGCCTGCACGCGGCGCTCGATCCCATGCTGCAGGACGGCCGGCTCTGGCGGGTGCAGCTCGACACCTACGAGCGCGAGGTCGAGCGCTACGGCGGCCCGGAGGGGATCCTCCTCTCCGAGCGCCTGTTCCAGGTGGACAGCGACGCGGCGCTCGCCATCCTCGACATGCTGGAGGGGGACGAGGGGGCGGACGTGCGCTGGCGCCTCGCCCTGCGCGGCATCGACACGCTGCTGGCGGACCTCGGGCTCGACGCGGAGACGAAGATGCGCGTCATGCGCCTGCTGCGCGAGGGGTACACGCGCGAGTTCGGCGGCGGCAAGAGCCTGCGGGTGCAGCTCGACCAGAGATTCCGCCAGGAGGGGAGAAGCCTCATGCCCCTGCTCGACCCCTCAGGCGACGAGGCGAGCGAGCTGGCGCCGGCCCTGACCGTGCTGCGCCAACGCTCGGAGCGGCTGGCGCCCCTGGTGGCCGAGCTGCGGGAGCTGGAGCGCGCCGGCCGCCTGAACCAGCCGCTCGCCGACCTCGCGCCCAGCTACGTCCACATGCACGTCAACCGCATGATCCGCTCAGCCCCCAGGGCGCACGAGCTGGTGCTCTACGACTTCCTCCACCAGCTCTACGAGTCGAAGGCGGCGCGGGAGCGGAAGGGGAAGGCGGCGGCAAAACCGTAAGGTCTGCCCGCTGAGGCCTCACCCCCTGGCCCCCTCTCCCTGACGGGAGAGGGGGAAACTGGGCTGAAGAGGACATCGCTGTGGGGTGCGCTGTGCGCAAAGGCCGTTTTATTGGCGCGCACAGCGTACCCTACAGCCTTTACCGGTTCAGAATTGTTCCCCCTCTCCCGTCAGGGAGAGGGGGCCAGGGGTGAGGCCTCGAAGGGCAGAGCGCCCCAGACTCACCGCACCGCCGCGAGCAGCACCCGGTCCCACTCCGGCTCCACCGGCGCCGCGGCGGCCAGGAGGGCGAGCCCGACGCCCGCCGCACCGGTGAGGAAACCGGCCTCGGGGCGCCACGCCAGCTCTTCTCCGCTGCCGCTGGTGGTCCACGCCAGGAATCCGCCCACCCCCTCCCCGGGCCGGCGCAGCGAGAGGGTGCGGTCGAGCCAGCGCAGGGCCGCCTCCCGGCAGAGCGGATCGCCGGTCGCCTGGTGGAGGCGGTTGAAGAGGTGCGCCGCGCCCGCCGCGCCGTGGCAGATCCCGGCGTCCACCACCCCGGAGACCTCGGTCGGCCGGTTGGCGGCCTGACGGGCGATCTCCAGCGCCTCGCGTTCCCGGCCCTCCTCCCCCACGGCCCGCGCCGCCGCGAGCAGGGCGGCGGCGATGCCCAAGTCCCCGTAGCACCAGGCGAGGCGCGCCGGCGTCGGCCCGACGCCGGGGGCCACGTTGTAGGAGAAGACCGATCCCGCTTCCGCCGGCAGCTTCTGCGCGAGCAGCCAGGCCACGGCGCCGTCTACGAGGTCGCGGGCGTCCAGGCCGGCGGCGCACGCCTGGGCGAGCAGCGCGATCGCGCCCGGCACGCCGTGGGCCACCCCCAGGTTGTAGTTGCCCTCGGGGAACGCCACGGCGTCCCGCTCGATGAGGAGGTCCGGCGAGGTCCGCCAGGTCACGGTGCCGGGCCCGCGCTCCGCGGTCTCGGCGAGACGGGTCACCACCCGCTCCAGGCACTCCCTGCCGCCGGCGCGGGGCAGCCGCTCCAGCGCGTAGACGCCGAAGCCCACGAGGCCGGAGATGAGGTCGTACTGCCCCCGCCACGGGGTCAGCCCGAGATGATCGAAGAGCGCCGCGGCGACCTCGTCCCCCGCATCCTCCCCCTCCTCGTCGTCCTCGAAGAGCCGGCCGCGGAGGTGCTCCAGCGCCCAGGCCACTCCCGAGAACCCGCCGTAGAGGCTCGGCGGGGCGTGCACCTCCCCCGTGGCCTCGATCGCCCGCTCCAGCAGCTCCATGGCGGTGTCGTCGCAGCCCTGGCCCGGCCGGACCCGATCGAGGTAGGAGTAGAAGAGGGCCAGCCCGGCGTCGCCGCCGGCCAGGGATGGGCCCCTCCGGAACCCGGGGTCTGCGTCGTCCGCGGCCGGGCGTGCGAGCCCCTCGCGGAGGTCGGCGGCGATCTCCTCGACAACGCGCAGGGCGTGCTCGGCCGCGGGGCCTTCGAGAATGGGGCGCCAGGTCGTCATGGCGGGCGGAGCCTATCGCGATTCCATCGGCAGGAGACAGCCCGAGATCCAGCCTTCCAGAGATCTCCATCCCTGCGATATCTCCAGGCGAATCCGCTCCTGCTATCCTTCTCCGCATGCGCCGGCTGCAACTGACTACCGGCGGCGAGAGCCACGGTCCCGGCCTCACCGCGATCCTCACCGGACTGCCCGCCGGGCTGCGGGTGGACTTCGGCCTGCTGGCCCACGACCTCGCCCGCCGCCAGCACGGCTTCGGACGGGGACGGCGGATGCAGATCGAGAAGGACGCCGCCGAGGTCCGCGGCGGCGTGCGCGGCGGCGAGACCCTGGGCTCCCCGGTCGTGCTCTGGATCGCCAACCGCGACTACGCGAACTGGGAGGCGGTCATGGGTCCGGAGACGGTCGATCCCCGCCTCGCCGAGACCCGCCGCCTGAAGTCGCCGCGGCCGGGGCACACCGACCTCGCGGGCGGCATCAAGTACCAGCGGCGGGACCTGCGCGACATCCTCGAACGGGCCTCGGCCCGCGAGACCACGGCCCGCGTGGCGGCCGGCGCCTTCGCCCGCATGCTCCTCGCCGAGTTCGGCGTCGAGATCCGCAGCGGCGTCCGCTTCCTGGGTCCCGTCGGCGCCGACCGGCCCGTGCCTACCTGGGAGGACCTCCTCCAGGTCGACGAGACCTCCCCGCTGCGCGCCATCGACCGCTCGCTGGAGCCCGAGATGGTCCGCCTGGTCGAGCAGGCCAAGGAAGAGGGGGACACCCTGGGCGGCGCCGTGACCGTGATCGCCCACAACGTGCCCGTGGGGCTCGGCTCGCACGTGCAGTGGGACGAGAAGCTCGACGGCCGCCTCGCCCAGGCGCTGCTCTCGGTGCCGGCGGTCAAGGCGGTGGAGATCGGCTCCGCCCTCACAGCCTGCCGCGGCTTCGGCAGCGCGGCCCACGACGCCATCGCGCGCACGGAAGACGGCCGCTGGACGCGGCCCACCAACCGCGCCGGCGGCCTCGAAGGTGGCGTCACCAACGGCGAGGACGTCGTCTTGACCGCCTACAAGAAGCCCATCTCCACCCTGCGCAAGGGGATGCCCAGCGTCGATCTCGACACCCTGGAGCCCCACGTCTCCCAGTACGAGAGGAGCGACGTGACCGCCCTCCCCGCCGCCGGCGTCATCGCCGAGGCCATGGTCGCGCTGGTCCTGGCCGACGCCCTGCTCGAGAAGCTCGGCGGCGACTCGATGACTGAGGTCAGGGCCCACTGGGAGACGATGCTCGCGCAGCAGCGGGCGTGGCCGGGGCGGCCTGAGGAGCGCTAAACTGGAAACCATGGACCGCGACCTGGATGACGCCGATTACCAGCGGCTGCTCCAGTTCCGCAACGGGCTGCGGCGGTTCCTGCGCTGGAGCGAGGAGCAGGCGGAGAGGGCGGGGCTGACGCCGGCCCAGCACCAGCTCCTGCTCGCGGTGCGCGGGCACGACGGCGACCGCGGGCCCACGATCGGCGATGTCGCCGGCTACCTCATGCTGCGGCACCACAGCGTGGTGGGCCTGGTCGATCGCGCGGTGCGGGCGGGGTTGGTGGAGCGGCACGAGGACTCGGCAGACCGCCGGATCGTCCGGCTGCGGCTCACTCCGCTCGGCGCGCGGACGCTCCAGCAGCTCTCCGCCCTCCACCTCGAAGAGATCAAACGGCTCGCCCCGCGCATCCGGGATCTCTCGCAGGGGCTGGAGATGTAGGAGGGGCGCCCTACAAGGCGCCCCATGGTGGGCCTACGAGGCGGCGCGGGCCGTCGAGTAGAAGCCGGCCAGGACGTCGCGGCTGCGCCCGACGATCCCCAGCACGCGCAGCACGTAGTCGCAGACGAAGATCTCCTGGACCGCCACCCCGGTCAGCTTGCAGAGGATCCGCTCGCGGTCCGAGGAGCGGCCCTCGCAGATGCCGTCGGCCCGGTCCACCGAGATCAGGATGTCGCCGATCTCGCAGTCGATCCTCTTGGCGTCGAACAGGCCGGCGCGGATGCCGTGGCCGATCTCGGCCAGGATCTCGTTCTGGGAACGGCTGTCGACGAACACCTTGTCGGCCAGGAGGAAGGCCTCGTCGTCGAGCTCCCGCTTGTAGATCGAGTCCGCGCCCATGGCGATCACCAGCACGCCCTTGGGGAGCCACTCGCCGCGGACCACGGGCTCGCTGGCGTAGGTCGCCGTCACCAGGATGTCCGCGACGCGGGCCACCTCTTCGGGCGTCGCCTTCGCCTCCACGGTCAGCCGGGGACGGGACGCGCGCACCTCGTCAACGAACCTCCGCACGTTCTCCGGCGTCCGCCCCCAGACGAGGATCCGCTCGATGTCCGGCAGGACGTGGAGGATGGCGCGGGCCTGCAGGCGCGCCTGGGTCCCCGAGCCGATGAGCCCCAGCGTCGCGGCGCCGGGCCGGGCGAGCAGCTCGGCCGCCACGGCGCCGGCTCCCGCGGTGCGGGCCTGGGTGATCCACGCCCGGTCCTCGAGCACGGCCAGGGGCTCGCCGTCGATGGCGCTGAAGACCATGATCACGCCGTTGATGGAGGGCGTCGGCGGCGTGCGGCGGGTGTTCTCCGGGAAGGTCGAGGCCACCTTGACGAGGCAGAAGTCGAATGGCTCGACGTGCCCGGTCTTGATGTGGAGCGCGCCGTGCTGGCGGGCCGGCATCTCCAGGTGCTGGACGGGCGGGATGTTGGCCCGTCCCAGCGAGTAGCTCTTGAAGGATTCCCGAACAGGCTCGATGACGTCTTCCAGCCGTACCAGCCCCCGGATCTCGTCGTATGTCACGGTTCTCATGGCCACGTCTGCTCCCTCCGTACACGGTGCCGCGCCTGGGGGTTTCGGTCCCCCTTACTAGGTGCACGCTTTTTAGGAAACGGGACGGGCCGCGGGAACGCCGCTGCCGGAAGACGGTTCAGTCGAGCTTGAAGTAGATCCGGCCCCAGTGGCTGTCCAAGGTCTGGTCGCGCAGCCAGTAGCCCTCGACCCGGGCCGTTCCGCCGTTCAGCAGGTCTTGCCAATCGCCGTTGCCGGAAAACGGGATGTCGACTCTCTGAAGGGACGCCGAGAAGTTCAGGACGACGATGAAGCGCTCCAGCCCGTCCCAGCGGTGGTAGATGGCGATACCCCGGTTCGTATCCACCCCATAGCCCTGGGCGTTGAAGGCAATCCAGCGCTCGTCGTACGGCTCCGGATAGAAGTTCGCCGTGCGCAGGGCGGGATGGGCCTTGCGGATGGCGATGAGCTTCTTGTACAGGCCGAGCAAGCTCGTGCCGATGCCGTCGTCTGCATGGTCCCAGTGCAGGGGGCGTGGCGTGACGCGGCCGGGGCCCTGCTCGGGCAACTGGTACTGTTCGCCAAACTCCTGGCCGTTGTGCAGCATCGGGGCGCCGCAGCAGGTCATCAGGGCGATGGCCAGAGGCTGTGTCATCCACCACTGGTCGCGGCCGCCGCACACCTCCGTGATGGTGGAATGATCGTGGTTCTCGATATAGGTCACAGGGACGCGGCCGGGGTCGAAGTCCTTGCCGGCGTTGGCGGCCCGGACGAACGCGGTCTTGAGATTCCCGCGGGCGGCCTCCAGCCCCTCGTGCATCAGCGGGTCGAACCAGCAGCCGGTCGCCTGGATTTCGTTCGTCTTCCCCACCGCCTCGTACCGGGTGTCGGTCAGGAATTCGAGAATCAGGGCGATGTTCTTCAGCTTCTTCTCCGCCGCATGGACGTTCAGGTCCCGGACCACCCTCGCGATGCCCATCGGCGGATCGGACCGCTGGTAGAAGCCCCTGACGTAGTCGAACCGGATGCCGTCGACGCAGTAGCGGTCGAGCCAGTACTTGCAGACGTCGGTGACGAACTCGGCCGTGCACTCGTTCCGGAAATCGAGATCGTTGAAGAAGCCGCCTTCTCCGAAGTTGCCGATGAACGGCGAGTGGGTGGGATCCTGGTAGAACCAGAAGTAGGGGAAGCCCCGGTCCGGCGCCGCTCCGCCCTGGACGTGATTGAACACGCCGTCCATGATGACGTGGATGCCGCGGCCGTGGAGCTCGTTGATCAGGACCTTGAGGGCATAGAGCTTGTCGAGCGGCGTCGCGGGATCGTCGGAATACCGGTGCTCGACGGAGAAGAAGGCGACCGGGTCGTACCCCCAGCTGAACGCGCTGCCCGGCCAGGCGGTCCAGGGCATGAACTCGACGGCGTTGACTCCCAGCTCCTGCAAGTAGCCGAGCTTGTCCCGGATCGCGTCGAGAGGGGCCCGGGCGCCGCGGAACCCGGCGGTGAAGTCGTCGATCATCATCTCGTAGAGGACCAGGTCCCCGAGGGGGAGACGGTCGTCGATCGGCTTGACCTCGCCCCGGTTCCCGCCCACGACGAAGGCCGCGTTCTCATGCTCGGAGCCGCCGTACTTGGAGCAGGGATCGCCGCACCAGCGGGAGGTGCCGTTCTCGAACTCGACGAAGTACTTGTACTGATAGAAGCCGTCCGCGATCTCATCGAGACGATGCTTGTAAAGCCAGCCCTTGGGATGCTCCTCTCGGGCCAGGACCGGCGCGTTCCCGACGTCCCAGGCGGTCCCGCCGGTCCGCGCCTGAAAGTCGCCCGCCACCTTGAGGGTCTTGATGTGGGGGGTTCCGCCGCGGACGTACTGCGCCCCGTCCACTGCGGCGTCCGGGAAGAAGACCCTGAACTCGACGGACGATCCGTCGACCACTGCTCCGAAATCCTCGTACATCTCCGCGGCCCTCCAGAGCGTCGCCTGTCTTCTTTAGGAGATATTTTACCATCGATGACTGTCCCTCCCGCCGTTTCCGCGCTATCATCCGTAGACCGGACGGTTCTCCATAAGACCGCATGATCCCGATCCGCGGCGTCCGCCGCCCGCCCGTTGACCGCACCCTCCGCCGCGCCGCCGCGGGGCTCCTCGGCTTTCTCCTCTGGGGGAGCCTGGCCAATGCCCAGCCCTCCCCTTCCCTGGTCCCGTGGCTGCGGGCCCAGGCCGCTCCGTCGCCCCCGGTCCTCGCCCCCGGGCCCGAGGTCAAGGACGCCTCGGAGATCCCGCCGGGGAGCGTCATCGGCGAGGTGCGGATCGTCACCAAGGACATCTTCGATCCGGACAAGCCGGGCGAGGACAAGTGGCCCTTCCGCTTCGCCAACCGCGTGCACCGCGCCACCCGGCCGTCCGTCATCGAGCGCCAGCTCCTGTTCCGGCCGGGCGACGTGTTCTCCCCCGAGCTGGTCGAGGAGTCCGCCCGGCTGCTGCGCGCCAACGACTACCTCTACGACGTCGAGATCCAGCCCGTGCTGCGCCCGGACGGCAAGGTGGACGTGGAGGTGACCACCCGCGATGTCTGGACGCTCGAAGGGGGCGCCAGCTTCAGCCGCTCCGGCGGCGCGAACAACACCAGCTTCTGGGCGGAGGACACGAACCTCCTCGGCACCGGCAAGGAGATCTCGCTGTCGCGGATCGGGACCGTAGACCGCACCTCCAACCTCGTCCGCTTCCGCGACCCGAACCTGCTCGGCAGCCGCGTCCGGCTCACCGCCTCCTACGCCGACAACAGCGACGGCGGCCGCACCCGCTTCGAGCTGGAGCACCCCTTCTACTCGCTGTCCACGCGCTGGGCCGCCGGGGTGCGCGCCTTCCGCGACGAACGCCTCGAGAGCCTCTACAAGGCCGGCAAGATCGCCACCGGCTTCGAGCACCGCCACGACTTCCTGGAGGTCTACGGCGGCCTCTCCTCCGGGCTCGTGCAGGGGAGCGCCCGGCGCTGGCGGCTCGGCTTCACCTGGTCGCGCGACGCCTTCGACTACGCCTCACGGTTCCCGAAGAAGCTCGTGCCGCTGCCGCCCGACCGCACGCTGGCCTACCCCTGGATCGGCTTCGACTGGATCGAGGACCGCTTCATCGTCGAGCGCGATTTGAACCGCTTCCAGCGCTCCGAGGACCTGAACCTCGGCCGCCAGCTCCACTTAGCCCTCGGCTGGTCCTCCCCCGCCTTTGGCGGCGACGCCGAGCGCTGGATCGTGCAGACCGCGGCCTCGGCCGGCTGGCGGCCCACCCCGCGCCAGCTCGTGCTCGCCCAGCTCGGCGGCTCGACGCGCTGGGCCAAAGGGGATCAAGCGGATCAATCGGAGCAAGGGAACGCCGAGGACCTGGTGGCCGGCGGCTTGGTGCGCTGGTACGTCCGCGACTTCGGAGACCACCTCTTCTATGCCTCCCTGGGCGCCGACCTCGCCCACCGGCTCGACGGCGAGGACCAGCTCCTGCTGGGCGGCGACAGCGGCCTGCGCGGCTATCCGCTGCGCTACCAGGCCGGCGACCGCCGCGTCCTCCTCACCCTGGAGCAGCGCTTCTTCAGCGACCGCGAGCTGTTCCACCTCGCCCACCTGGGCAGCGCCGTCTTCTTCGACGCCGGCCAGGCCTGGTTCGTGGATTCCCTCACCAACCGCGACCAGAATCTCCACCAGGAGCGGCGGATCCTCAAGGACATCGGGCTCGGCCTGCGGCTCGGCTCCAGCCGTTCCGCCAACGGCGCCGTGCTCCACATGGACGTGGCCTTCCCCTTGGACGCCGACCGCTCGATCGACCGCGTGCAGTGGCTCGTGTCGACGAGCGAGACGTTCTGAACGGATCTCACCCCTCCGGCGTCACGTACGCCGCGGTGATCCCCCCGTCAACCAGGAAGGTGGCGCCGGTCATGAAGGACGACTCGTCGGAGGCCAGGAAGAGGGCGGCCTTGGCGATCTCGTGGGCCTCTCCGAAGCGGCCCATGGGGATGTGGACCAAGCGGCGCTGGCGCTTCTCCTCGGTGTCGAGGTACTTCATCAGCAGCTTGGTGCGCAGCGGGCCGGGGCAGAGGGCGTTGACGCGGATGTTCTCGCGGGCGTGGATCGTGGCCAGCTCGCGGGTCATGGCGAGGACGCCCCCCTTGCTCGCGGTGTAGGCGAGCTGCGGCGTGGCCGCTCCCAGGAGGGCCACGAACGAAGCAGTGTTGATGATCGAGCCTCCGCCGGCGCGCCGCAGGGCCGGGATGCCGTACTTGCAGCCGAGGAAGACCCCCTTCAGGTTGACGTTCATGGTGAGGTCCCAGACCTCTTCCTCGGTCGCCACCGCGTCGTCGTCCTTGGGATGGGAGATGCCGGCGTTGTTGAACAGCACGTCGAGCCGGCCGAAGCTCTCCTCGGCGGCGCGCACCATGCCCTCGGCGTCGGCGGCTTTGGAGACGTCGGCGTGGGCGTAGACCGCCTCGCCGCCGACGGCCTTGAGCTCCGCTACGACCGCCTGGCCCGCCTCGTCGTTCACGTCCACGACCACGACCCGGGCGCCCTCGCGGGCGAAGAGGAGCGCCGTTTCGCGGCCGATCCCCGAGCCCGCGCCGGTGATGAGAGCGACCTTGTTTTCGAGACGCATCCGTCCTCCTCGCCTACGCCCGTTCGAAATACCTCGCCCGCTCCCAGCAGGTCACCACCTCGTCGAACTTCCTCTGCTCGGTGCGCAGGAAGTGGAGGTAGTGCTCGGCCACGTCCTCGCCGAAAGCCTCGCGCGCCAAGTCGCTCCGCTCGAGCTCCCCAATCGCCTCGCGCAGGGTGAACGGGACGCGCGGCAGCTCGCGCGCCGCGTAGAGGTCCCCCTGGAAGACCTCCGGCGGCTCGATCTTGTTTTGGATGCCGTCCAGGCCGGCGGCGATGGCCGCGGCGTAGGCGATGTAGGGGTTGGCGTCCGCCCCGGGGATGCGGCACTCGACGCGCAGCGACGGCCCGCGGCCGACCACGCGGAACCCCGCGGTCCGGTTGTCGTAGCTCCAGGCGATCGTGGTCGGCGCCCAGGAGCGCGCCTGGTAGCGCTTGTAGGAAGCGACGTACGGGGCGTAGCAGGCGCTCAAGGCCCGCGCGTGCTTCATCCATCCCCCCAGGAACCAGCGGAACGTGTCGCTCGCCTCGACCGGGCCGGTGGGCTTGTCACCCGGGAAGAGGCTCGCCTTGCCGTCCGCGTCCCAGAAGCTGATGTGGATGTGGGCGCTCGACCCGGTGTGCTTCTCGTCCCACTTGGCCATGAAGGTGACCGATCTCCCTTGCGCCCAGGCGATCTCCTTGGCCGCGTGCTTGTAGAGGACGTTGCGGTCCGCCTGCGTGAGCGCCTCGCTGAAGCGGAGGTTGATCTCCTGCTGGCCGAGGCCCGCCTCGCCCTTGCTGAACTCGATGGGGACGCCGCTCTGGTCGAGGTGGCGCCTGATGGCGCCGATCAGCTCGTCCTCCTTGGTGCCCTGGAGGATGTGGTAGTCCTCGTTGTAGGCGCCCATGGGCCGCAGGCCGTGGTAGCTCTTCGCCCGCGCCTCGGCGAAGCTGTCGTCGAAGACGTAGAGCTCGATCTCCGTGCCGCCCATCACCGTGAAGCCGGCCTCGCGCGCCCGCGCGAGCTGGCGCTGCAGCATGCGGCGCGGTGCGACCTCGATGGGCTGATCGTGGTGGTCGAAGAGGTCGCACAGCACGATCGCGGTCTGCGGCAGCCAGGATGCCCGGCGCAGGGTCGCGAAGTCGGGCACGCAGTGGAAGTCGCCGTAGCCGGTCTCCCAGCTCGTGTACCTGTAGCCGGGGATGACGTCCATCTCCATGTCGCAGGCGAGCAGGTAGTCGCAGGCGTGCAGGCCGCCGCCGGCCACCTCCTCGAGGAAGTAGTGGCCGGTGATGCGCTTGCCCATCAGGCGGCCGTACATGTCGGGGAACGCCGCCAAGACGGTCTCGATCTCGCCGCGCTCGATGAGGTCGCCCAGCTCCCTGAGGGTCAGCATGCCCGGCACCGGTTTGTTGATCATCTCATTCTGCTCCTCGTTCCCCCTCTCCCGTCAGGGAGAGGGGGCCAGGGGGTGAGGGTCCTCCGCGATGAACACGCTCTTCCACTCGCTGTAGTGATCGAGCGCGGGCGGACCCAACTCGCGCCCGACGCCGCTCCGCTTGACGCCTCCGAACGGCATCTCCAGGTGCACGCTCCAGCCCGAGTTGACCGAGATCACGCCGGTCTCGACGGCGCGCACGACGCGCAGCGCCCGGCCCACGTCGCGCGTCCAGAGCGAGCCCGAGAGGCCGTAGACCGTGGCGTTGGCGAGCCGGATCGCCTCCTCCTCGCTGTCGAACGGCAGGATGGAGACGACGGGCCCGAAGATCTCCTCCTGCGCGAGCTCCATGTCGGGCGTGACGTCGCAGAAGACCGCCGGCTCGTAGAAGCTGCCGCGGTCGTAGGGATCGCCCTGGAGCACCCGGCCGCCGGTGCAGAGCTTCGCTCCCTGCTCGACACCCCGCCGCACGTACCCGTCCACCCGCTCGCGGTGGGCGGCGGAGATGAGCGAGCCCATCTCGGTCGTCGCATCCAAGGGGTCGCCCACGCGCAGGGCGCGGGTGCGCGCGACGAAGCGCTCGACGACTTCTTCATAGACCGGCCGCTCGACCAGGACGCGGCTCCTGGCGCAGCAGTCCTGCCCGGCGTTGCCGAAGGAGCCGGAGACCGAGGCGCCGGCCTTCTCGAGGTCGGCGTCGGCGAAGATCAGGCTGGCCGACTTGCCGCCCAGCTCCAGGGAGACGCGCTTGATGTCGCCGGCCGCCGTGCGCATCACCTCGGAGCCGACCTCGGTCGAGCCGGTGAAGGCGATCTTGCGCACGTCCGGATGGCTGGCGAGAGCCGACCCGGCCGCGCCGCCCGGCCCAGGCACGACGTTGAGCACGCCGGGCGGCACCCCCGCCTCGGCAGCCAGCTCGGCCAGCCGCAACGCGGTCAACGGCGTGGCGGACGCCGGCTTGACCACCACCGAGTTGCCGAGCGCGAGAGCCGGCGCCACCTTCCAGGTGGTGATCGAGAACGGGAAGTTCCACGGCACGATGAGGCCGCAGACCCCGACCGGCTCGCGGAAGGTGAGGCCCGTGCCGGGCGCGCCGACCGGCACGGTCTGCCCGCCGAACGCCGGGATCAGGCCGGCGTAATACTGGAAGCAGGCCGCTCCCATCTCGACCTCACCGCGCGCCTCGCCGATGGGCTTGCCCACGTTGCGCGACTCGCGCGCCGCCAGCTCCTCGGCCGCGGCGCGGATCCCCTCCGCCAGCCGCAGCAGCACCCGGGCCCGCTCCGCGGCGGTGGCCCGCCGCCACTCCCCCTGCTCGAACGACCGCCGCGCCGCAGCCACCGCGGCGCCAACGTCCTCGGGTCCCCCCTGGGCAACTTGGGCGAGCACCTCGCCGGTCGCGGGGTTGAGGACCGGCGCGGACCGGCCCGAGCGGGCGGGGACGCTTTTGCCGTCGATCCAGAGTCCCTGTTCTTGTGGATGATCGGCCATGGCAGGCCGGATCATAGCGCGTGGGATGGAACGCGAAGAATCCGCCGTTCCACCCGCTTTAGCGCCCCGGCGGGCGCGGCCTCGCCGGGCGTTGGCGGCCTTCGAGCTCCTTCAGAAGGTGCCGCACCGCCGCCTCGAGCTGCGGGTCACGCCCTTCGGCGAGCTCGGTCGGGGTCTCGCGCACGACGATGTCGGGCTCGACGCCGTGCCCCTCGATCGCCCAGGCCTCGCTCGACTCGTAAGAGCCCTCGTGCGGGACGTTCAGCAGGCCACCGTCGATGAGGAAGCGGGTGGGCCACACCCCGACGAACCCGCCGAGCGTCCGCGAGCCGAGGAGCTTCCCCACGCCGCGCTCCCGGTAGAAGTAGGGCAACGCGTCCCCGCCCGAAACCGAGATCTCGTTGATCAGCATGCACGACGGCCCCTCGAGGATGTAGTCCGGGAGTCGCCCGCCGCCCGCCGCCCGCCGCCACTCCGTCACGTAGAGGTACCGCTGGCGGGCGAGCACGTCGACGACGTGGAACGGCCAGAAGCCCCCTTCGTTCCATCGCGCGTCGACGACGAGCGCCTCCTTGTCGAGCTGCCCGGCGAGCTGGCGCGTGAACTCCGCCGAGCCGTACGTCTCGGTGGTTGCGAGGTAGACGTAGCCCACCCGTCCGCCGCTCGCCCGCTCGACCGCCACGCGGTTCGCCTCGACCCACGCGTGGTTGCGGACGAACGGCTCGCCGCGCCGCGGAGTCACCACGACCTGCCGCGCGGCCGCGTCGATGCGCGGGTGCGGCCCGACCGTGATCGTCACGCGCTTCGATGCAAGCCCGACGAACGGCGCCCACGGATCCACCTTCGGGTCGAGCGGCTTGCCCTCCACGGCGAGCAGGTACTCGCCCTCGACGACCTCGACCCCGGGCCTGCGCAGCGGGTTGCGCCCGAGCTGGTCCGTGGGCGGGCCGTCGTAGATCTTCGCGATCCGGTACGCCCCGTCGACGAGCTCGAAGTCAACGCCCAGGACCCCCGTGTTCTCCGGCTCCTCCTCGGACGGCGGCGCGACCTTCGTGTGCGAGGCGCCGAGCTCCGAGATCATGTCGGCGATGACGACGTAGGCGTCCTCGCGTGAGCGGCACGCGGCGAGCAAGGGCTCGTACTTCGCCCGCATCGCCGCCCAGTCGACGCCCCGCATCCCAGGGTCGTAGAAGATGTCGCGGGCGCGGCGCCACGCGTCGCCGAAGAGCTGCCTCCACTCGGCGCGCGGGTCCGGGCGTACCGTCATGCCCGCGACGTCGAGCGCCGGCTCGAGCGTTTGCGACGGAGCCACGTCGACGAACGCGAGCGTCTCGCCCGAGCGCGCGAGCAGGCGCCGTCCGTCCGCCGCGAGCTCGAACGCGTCCACCCCCTCGAGCACCGTCGCCGTCTCGGGCGCGTTGGCCGCTTGACCCTTCTCGAAGTCCGCGAACCGGATCGAGGTCGCGCCCGAGGGCGGCTGGAAGGTGTAGAGGAGCTTGCCGTCGGCGGCAACCGCGAGGCTCCCGTAGTCGCCCACGTCGTCCAGGATCGTCACCCCGCGGTGCTCGAAGCCCTCGAGATCGATCCGGACCCGCTCGCCGGCGCGGGGCTCCGGCGCGGATCCAGGCGTGGGCCCGCTGCGCGGCGACCACGGCGACGCGATCCCACGGCGCAAGGGGACCGCGATCACGAGGTCCGCCGAGGGGTAGGCGAAATTGCCTTCGTCGACGGAGTCGAAGAGGACGGCGTCCCACAGGTTGCGCGCGCTCACGAAGTAGAGGTACTCGCCCGCGCGGTCGAAGACTGGCGAATCGTCGGAGAACCAGCCGCTCGTCACCTGTCGGGCCGTGCCCGCGGCGACATCGTAGAGCCAGATCGCCGTCGACCGCGTGCTGCCCTCGGCGCCGCGCGAGTAGGCGATCCACGCCGAGTCGGGTGACCAGGCGAGGCGCGACTGACGCACGAGCGGGTCGACGTCGAACCGGATCGTTCGGCCCGACTCGAAGCTCGCGACGTAGAGCGCTCCCGCGTTGTCCGAGAAGGCGATCGAGCGCGAGTCCGGCGACCAGGCGGGCCGGCGCCGGAACCCGCGGCCGATCTCCGACAGTCGGCGGGCCCCGGGGCTGCCATCGGCCGGCGTGACCCACAGCTCGTATTCGCCCGAGGCGTCCGAGAAGTAGGCGACCCACCGCCCGTCGGGGCTCCACGACGGGTCGCGCTCGGCCGCCCCGGCCGAGTGGGTCAGGTTCCGGGGCGCGACACCCGCGCCGCCCACGACCCACACGTCGCCGCGTGC